>NZ_JWSU01000005.1:0-300475 GCF_000816565.1 Arthrobacter sp. L77
GAGGTGGAACGGCCGGCCGACGCCGGCGAGGCTGCCGAGCAGCTGGCCCGCACCGTGGGCCGGGTCCTTCGCCAGGAGGCCGAGGAGCAGCCGGGCCAGGCCTCCGAGGACGGCCCCGACGGCGAGGAAGGGCACCGTCGGCGCGGCGGCGTGCTTGAGGCGGAGGTACACCTCGGCGGCCCGCGCGCCGTGCGGCGTGGACACCGGGTGCGGCCTGGCCCGTGCGTGGCGCAGCACCGCCCTCGGCACCACCACCACGCGGTGGCCGGCGAGGCGGTTCCGCCAGGACAGGTCGACGTCGTCGCCCACGCCGTGGAGTGCCGGGTCGAAGCCGCCGAGGGCGTCCCAGACGTCCCGGCGGACCAGCATGCCCGCGGAATTGACGGCGAAGACATCGCTCCGCGCGTCGTACTGCCCCTGGTCGTGCTCGTCGACATCGATCAGCGTGAGCCGTTCCGCCCATCGGCTGACGGACAGTCCCACGTCCACGAGGGCGCGGCGATCGTCCCAGGCGACCTGCTTCGCGCCGGCCACCGTGACCGAGGGGGCACGCTCCACCGCGAGGAGCAGCTCGGCGAGCGCCCCGGGTTCGGGGGCGGAGTCGTCATGGAGGAGCCACAGCCAGTCATGGCTGTCGTCCTCCCCGGACCCCCCGTACGGCGGGATCTCGGCGACGGCGGTCCGCACGGCCGTGCCGAACCCGGCGCGCGCGGGAGCACCGACCACGGGGCTGCCGGCGGGCAGCCCGAGCTGGAGGAGGGACGCCGAATCGTCCGTCGACCCCGTGTCCACGCCCACGCAGAGATCGGCGGCACGCCTCTGGCGTCCGAGGGCTTCCAGGGTTGCCGGGAGGTACGCGGCACCGTTGTGGGCTACGACAACGGCGGTGACGCGGAGGTGCTGCCGGATCAGACTGCTCGCTTCCGCAACCTGCGGCGCTCCCGCTCGGACAGACCACCCCAGATGCCGAAGCGCTCGTCGTTCTCCAGCGCGTACTCGAGGCACTCGGACTTCACGATGCAGGAGCCGCACACCTTCTTGGCGTCACGGGTGGACCCGCCCTTCTCCGGGAAGAAGGCCTCGGGGTCGGTCTGCGCGCACAGGGCGTCCGCCTGCCAGGAGAGCTCGCCGTCGTCGTCGACGTTGCCCGGCACGAGCGGCTGCCCGATCCACGCCGGCCGGCCGGCCGGCGCCGACTGCGGACGGGCGTCCTCCTGGACCTCGGGGGCGAGGCCCGGAAGGACGAGGAGGCTGCTGGGGCCTTCGACGTCGGGAAGGAGCGTGAGGGTCTGGTGGGCGCTGAGGAAGCCGGTGGCCTGGTCCTCCAGCATGGAACGCGTGTCCTCGCGGTACCGCTCGCCCCCCAGCGGATCGGCGGGATCGAGGAACCAGTCGGCGGGAACGCCCCGTGAGCCGTAGCGGGCCGAGGCCTGCGCTGCGATATCTGGTCGGTCCTGCGTGCGTTCTGCCTGCCCCATGATCAGCCTTCCCGGTGTCGCTGTTCCAGCATCAGCATGGGTCGACCCTCGCGCCCGCCTGCTGGAACAGATCCGTTGCCCTAATTACACGGGTGTAACACGATTTTCGTCAAGCGGCGGGCGGAACCTTATAGAGTCGGGGCTTGACAATCACGAGTGCCACGCCATCAAAACTACCTGTTTTCGCCGACGCGTAAGCAAGTAGTCCTACGTATCACGTCGGCGAACACCGACCCTCGAGCCGGAAGAGGCCCCATCATGCCACAGACACCCGCGCAGCTCCTGACAAGGATGCGGTCCGTCAGCCCCACGTCCCCCCGCCTCGTCTGGCACGGGCGGGAAGGCCGCATCGAGCTGTCGGGGCGCGTCTTCGACAACTGGGTCGCCAAGAGCTCGAACCTCCTCGTCGATGAACTCGACGCCACCGGCGGGACGATCGTCGCCGTCGACCTGCCGGTCCACTGGAAGACCCTCGCCCTCGTCTTCGCCTGCTGGCAGGTGGGCGCCGTCGTCGTGCCGGCCGACATCGACAGCGAGCCTGCGACCTTCGCCGACGCCGACATCGTGCTCTCCTCGCGGGCCGGCCTGGAGGTGGCCCCGCCCCGCCTGCTGGCCTGCGTGGCCCTCGGCTCGCTGGCGCTCCGATGGGACGGGCCGCTGCCGCGGGGAGCGGTGGACTTCGCCGCCGAGGTACGGTCCCACGGCGACGTGTTCCCCGACGCCATGGACGGTCCCGGTGTGGCGACGTCCGCTCCCCTGGTCCGCGCCCAGGGGCGGACACTGACGGCGGCGGACCTCGCGGGCCTCGTGGCGGTGCCGCCCGGCCACGAGCCCGGCGTGGCCGCCGACTCCCCCACGCTGCTGCTGGGATCCGGCGTGGATCTGCTGCGGGCCCTGGCTGCCGCGTTCGCGGTGTGGGAGCGGGACGGGGCGCTCGTCCTCGTGGAGGAGGGCGTACCGGTCACCGATCGGATGCTGGAAGGCGAGAAGGTCACTGACCGGCTGGGGACTGCCTGACCTTCTCGACCGCGGGCGCCGGCGCGGCATGGGATCCCGTGCCCGCCTGCCCGCCCTCCGGGTGGACGAGCTCCTGGTCGTGGCTGAACGCCGGGTCCTCGTCGAGTTCCACGTTGAACACCCAGAACCGGTAGGCGACGAAGCGGACGAAGGTCGCGAGCACGGTGCCGAAGACCCCGACGATGAACAGGACGCTCGGATCCGTGACCGCGAAGCCGTATTTCGCGACGGCGACGCAGCCGGCGGCGATCCCCATGCCGATCACGTTGATGAAGAGGAACATCACCAGCTCGCGGGCCGGGTTGGGCTGGCGGCGGCGGCGGAAGGTCCAGTAGCGGTTGGCGACCCACGCGAACATCGTGGCCACGCCGGCCGAGACGAAGCGCGCCTTGACCTCGCTGCCGCTCATGGGGCCGTGGATCAGATACCAGTAGAGGCCGTTGTCGATGACGAAGGCCACACCGCCGACCGCCCCGAACTTCGCCACCTCGCGCCAGAAAAGGGAGGCGAGGCCCCTGATCCGGTCCATGAGTCCTGCCACTGTCAACCTCCGTGGTCCGATACGAACGCCGGCACCGCAGGGCATGCTCCCGGCGGACCTGCAGGACGAACCGCGACGGGGCCGGCAGAGCGGGCAACCCAGGCCGACCTTTGCATGGCGCGTTTCGGACCATTTTACGGCCTCCCCGGGGCCGGCTGTCGCCAGGGGCCCCGGAAACACCCGGTGGAAGCCTGACAGTGTCCTGTGAAACGCCCGTCGACCGCCGCGGTCCTGTCCGCCGGATGGCCGGGTCCGGCTGCCCCGTGGTTACCCTGTAGTGGTGACTTTTCCCGTGATAGGCGTCATCGGCGGCGGCCAGCTCGCCCGCATGATGGCCGGCCCCGCCGTCGAACTCGGCATCGAACTCCGCGTCCTCGCAGAGGGCCCCGACGTGTCCGCGGTGGCCGCCGTCGCCTGGTCCCGGGTGGGCGACTACCGCGACCGCGAGACGCTGCGCGCGTTCGCCGAGGGGGTCGACGTCGTCACCTTCGACCACGAGCACGTCCCCGGTGAGCTCCTCGCCGGACTGGCGGACGACGGCGTGGCCCTCCACCCCTCGCCGGCGGCGCTCCGCCACGCCCAGGACAAACTCGTGATGCGGCGCGCCGTGGACGGCCTCGGGTTGCCCAACCCGTCGTGGCGGGCCGTGACGGACGCGGCCGGCGTCGAGTCCTTCGCGGCGTCGACCGGCTGGCCGGTGGTCCTCAAGACACCCCGCGGCGGCTACGACGGCAAGGGGGTCCTCGTGCTCCGCGATGCCGAGGCGCTCGAGGCGGCCCGCGACTGGTTCACCGGCGGTGAGCTGCTCGTCGAGCAGTTCGTCCCGTTCAGCCGCGAACTGTCGGTCCTCGTGGCCCGGCGGCCGTCCGGCGAGGCCGTGGCGTGGCCGGTGGTCGAGTCGATCCAGGTGGACAGCGTGTGCAACGAGGTGATCGCCCCCGCCCCGGCCCTGGCCGACGACGTCGCCCGTGCCGTCACCGCGGCCGCACTGCATCTCGCCGAATGCCTCGACGTCACCGGCGTCATGGCGGTCGAGCTCTTCGAGACCCCGGGGTCGGGAGCGGGCTACCTCATCAACGAGCTCGCCATGCGGCCGCACAACTCGGGCCACTGGACCATGGACGGCTCCGTGACCGGCCAGTTCGAACAGCACCTGCGCGCCGTGCTCGACCTCCCCCTGGGATCGACCGCCCCGCTGGCGCAGCACACCGTCATGAAGAACATCCTCGGCGGGGCGAACACGGACATCTACGCGGCGTACCCGTCGGCGCTCTCCTCAGGACCGTCGGCTAAAGTGCACTTCTACGGCAAGGACGTGCGTCCCGGCCGGAAGATCGGCCACGTGAACGCGCTGGCGGCCCCCGGGGAACCGCTGGCCGACGTCCGCGCGAGGGCCACGAGGGTAGCCGCGACACTCCGCGACGGCGCAGAGACACCCTCCACCACTCAGGAATGACCGAAGGGAATGCAGTGACGAACGCCCAGGTAGGCCTCGTGATGGGCTCGGACTCCGATTGGCCCGTCATGGAAGCCGCAGCGGCTGCACTGGCCGAGTTCTCCATCCCCTACGAGGCCGACGTCGTCTCCGCGCACCGCATGCCCCACGCGATGATCGAGTACGGCAGGAGCGCCCACGAGCGCGGACTCCGGGTCATCATCGCCGGGGCAGGCGGTGCCGCGCACCTTCCGGGCATGCTCGCCTCCGTGACGCCGCTGCCCGTGATCGGCGTACCGGTCCCGCTGCGCTACCTCGACGGCATGGACTCGCTCCTGTCGATCGTGCAGATGCCCGCGGGGGTCCCGGTGGCGACCGTGTCCATCGGCGGCGCCCGCAACGCAGGACTGCTCGCCGTCAGGATGCTCGCCTCCGGCACGGACGAGCAGGCGGCCACCCTGCGCCGGCAGCTCACCGAGTTCGCCGGGGCGCTCCGGCGGACCGCGGAGGAGAAGGGCAGCGCACTCCGCTCCCGCATCGCGGAGTCGACGGCGGACGACGCGTGATGACGGCCTCCCGCATCGACGGCCACGGAGCGCGCGGCACCTTCACCGATCCCGTGCGGTACCCGGAGACCGCTCCGCCCGCGGTCCGCACCAAGCGCGCCGCCGTCCTCCTCGCCCTGACGCTCGTCCTCCCGGGCTCCGCGCAGACCGTCGCCGGGGACCGGCGTCTCGGGCGCAGGGCGCTGCGCACCACGTTCGCCTGCTGGGGGCTCCTGCTCCTGGGGCTCGTCCTCGCCGTCACGGACCGGAGCCTCATCGTCGGCATCGTCACCCACCGCTGGTGGTCCCTGCTGCTGATCGCCGCGATGCTCGGGATCGCCGTCGGGTGGGCGCTGCTCTTCCTGAACACCCTGCGCCTCATCCGCATGCCCCTGCTCGACCGCGGCGTGCGCCCCCTCGTGGCCGGGGCGCTCGCGGTGCTCATGGTGCTCACCAGCGGATCCCTCGCCTACGGCGCCTACGTCCTCGGCGTGGGCCGGTCGACGGTCGGCTCCATCTTCCAGTCCGGACCCGCCTTCGACCCCGTGGACGGCCGCTACAACTTCCTCCTCATGGGCGGCGACGCCGGCGAGGATCGCACCGGTCGCAGGCCGGACAGCATCTCGGTGATCAGCGTCGACGCGGAGACGGGCGCCACCGTCACGTTCAGCATCCCGCGCAACTTCCAGAACGCCCCGTTCTCCGAGGACTCCCCCCTCTGGGAGGTCTACCCCGACGGCTACAACTGCGGCGACCCGTGCATCATCAACAGCCTGTACACGGACGTGACGCAGAACTACCCGGACCTGTACCCCGACGACCAGGATCCCGGCGCCGAGGCGATGATGGACGCCGCGAGCGGTGTCCTCGGGATCGAGGTGCAGTCCTACGTCCTCGTCGACATGAACGGCTTCGAGCAGCTGGTCGACGCCATGGGCGGCATCCGGATCGACGCCGGCGGCTGGGTCCCCATCACGGCCGCCGAGATCCCCGGGACCGACCCCATCCGCCACTACCCGCCGGACGGCTGGATCAAGCCGGGCGTGCAGACCCTCGACGGCTACCACGCCCTCTGGTACGCCAGGAGCCGTGAGTTCGTCACGGACTACGACCGCATCGCGCGCCAGCAGTGCGTCCAGCAGGCCATGATCGCGCAGCTGGACCCGGCCACCCTCCTGACGCGGTTCCAGTCGATCGCCGCAGCCGGCACGCAGATCGTCGAGACGGACATCCCGCAGGACCAGCTGGCCGGCTTCGTGGACCTCGGGCTGAAGGCCCAGGGCCAGGAGACCCGCCGCCTGACCATCGGCCCGCCGGACTTCGGGACGCCCGCGGAGAACTTCGTCACCTACCCGGACTTCGACCTCGTCCATGCCCGGGTGCAGGAGATGCTCGCGGACGGCGACCCCGCCGCGGGCGGAGTCCTGCCGCTCGAGCGCGCGGGCCTTCTCGCCGCGGTGCCGGCCCAGACCACCGACGACTGGATCACCGAGGAGTACCTGCAGGAACTCGCGACGATCGGCGACGACGTGACGCTCGGCGAGCTGCTCGCCGACAACGGGGAGTGCTCCCCCGCCTGACCGGCACCGGCCGCCGACAACCTCCCGACCATCCCAAGGACCTGACGATGTATCTCCTCGACAACACCCTCCGCCCCTACGCCTGGGGATCGGACCACGCGATCGCCGACCTGCTGGGCAGGGTGCCGTCGGGCGGGCCCGAGGCGGAGCTGTGGATCGGCGCGCACCCGGACTCGCCCTCGGTGGCGCGCGGCCCGGCAGGACCGGCCGACGCCGCGGACGGTGCGGGTGGCCGCGCCCTGGACTCGCTGATCGCGGAGGACCCGGAGCACCACCTGGGCGCCGGGGTCGCAGCCGAGTTCGGACGGCTCCCCTTCCTGCTCAAGGTCCTCGCCGCCGACAGTCCGCTCTCGCTCCAGGTGCATCCGACCCTCGACCAGGCCCGGGAGGGCTTCGCCCGCGAGGAGGCCGCCGGGACCGACCGCGCCGCGGCAGGACGCAACTACAAGGACGACAACCACAAGCCGGAGATGCTCCTCGCGCTGACGCCGTTCGAGGTGCTGTGCGGCTTCCGGCCCCCGGAGCAGGCGCGCGCCGTCCTCCACCTGCTGGTGGAACACTTCGACCGCGCCGGCCTCGATCTCCCTCCCCTTCTCCCGCTGCTGCTCGAGGACCTCGCCCGGCGGGAGGAGCCCATCGCCCTGCGGTCCGCGTTCGAACGACTGATCGCCGGCGGCACGGACGTCACCGAGGCGACGGCCGCCATCGTGGCCGCCCTCGCCTCCGGCGCCCCGACCGCACCGTACGAGGCGGAGCTCTCCACGGTCACGATGCTCGATGCCCGGTACCCCGGCGATCCGGGTGTCTTGATCTCGCTGCTGCTCAACCGCGTCTCGCTGGCACCCGGAGAGGCCGCCTACCTCCCGGCGGGCAACGTCCACGCGTATCTGCGCGGACTCGGCATCGAAGTCATGGCCTCCTCGGACAACGTCCTGCGCGGCGGGCTCACGCCGAAGTTCGTGGACGTGCCGGAGCTGCTCCGCACGGTCTCCTTCGAGGCCGTCGGGGTGCCGATGATCGACCCTGAGACCACCCTGCTGGGACAGGAGGTCTTCCGGCCGCCGTTCCGGGAGTTCCAGCTCCAGCGCGTCGAGCTCGGGCCCGGCGCCGCACCCGTCCCGCTGGCGCAGGAGGGCCCCGCCGTCGTCCTCGTGGTGTCCGGCTCCGTGCTGCTCGACTCGCCGAAGGGCGAGCTGCTGCTGGAACGCGGCGACAGCGCCTTCCTCCCCGCCGTGGATGCTCCCGTCAACGCGCACGTGGTGTCCGGCGCTACCGGCACCGCCCTGGCCTTCGCCGTCACCACCGCCCCGGGGCGCTGAGACCGTGGACCATTTCCTGCAGAGCCCGCCGTGGGGCGCCCTCCAGCGCGACCTCGGACGCACCGTCCATGAGCGCTCGGGCCCCGGCTGGCGCTTCCTGGCCGTCGAGGAGAGCAACCCCGCCGGCACGCTGCTCTACGCCCCCTACGGGCCGATCGCCACCTCCCTGGTCGCGTTCGACGCCGCCCTGGCGGCGCTGACGGACCTGGCCCGCCGCTGCGGTGCCGTGTTCGTCCGGATCGAGCCGGTGGATGCCGGCTTCCCGGTGGACGACGCCCCGAGGGTCCTGCGCGCGCGAGGCCTCCGACCGGCGCCGGCCAACCAGCAGCCGGAGCTCACCTGGCTGGTGGATCTGGACCGGGACTTCAAGGCCGTCCTCGCGGACATGAAGCCGGTGAACCGCAATCTGTACCGGAACATCCACAAGAAGGGCGTGACGTTCCGGTCCAGCCAGGACCCCGCGGAGATCGCGGTGCTGCTGACGTTCCTGCACCTGACGGCGGCGCGCAACGGCTTCACACCGCAGAGCGACGGCTACCTGACCCAGGTGGCCCGGTCCCTCATGCCCGCAGGAGCTGCGACCCTCTTCATCGCGGAACTCGACGGCGCGCCGATCGCGGCCGCCCTCGCCTACGACTCGGCGGACACGCGGACCTACGCCCACGCCGCGCTGGACGACGCCCACCGGAAGCTCAGCGCCGGGATCCCCCTGCTGGTCACCCTCATGGCCGATGCCAGGGACAAGGGCCTGACGCAGGTGGACCTCTGGGGCATCGCCCCCGCGGACCAGCCGGACCACACCTGGGCCGGTTTCACGGCGTTCAAGAAGTCCTTCGGCGGCCGCGAGGTCGGCTACCCCGGGACCTGGGACCTGCCGGTGAGGAAGCTGCGCTACCGCGGGTACCGGGCGGCCCGGACCGGGGCTCAGTCCGCCCGTCGGGGCATCCGGGTGGCCCGGACACTGCCGGCCCGCCTGCGCGGCGCGCTCCGACGCTGACCCGGGCGCCCGTGCGGGGCGGCCCGCTAGTCGCGGACGCGCGCGTAGGTCTCCCACTTGTGGGCCTGGTGCTCGCCGTCGACCACGCGGATGGTGCCGGACTTCGAGCGCATGACGATCGACTGCGTGAGCACCTTGTCCTTGCTGTACCGCACGCCGCGCAGGAGGTCGCCGTCGGTGATGCCCGTGGCGGCGAAGTAGCAGTTGTCGCTCGTGACGAGGTCGTTGGTCGACAGGACGCGGTCGAGGTCGTGCCCGGCGTCGAGCGCCTTCTGCTTCTCCTCGTCGCTCGTGGGCCAGAGCCTGCCCTGGATGACGCCGCCGAGGGACTTGATGGCGCAGGCCGCCACGATCCCCTCGGGGGTCCCGCCGATGCCCATGAGGGCGTCGACGTCCGTGCCCTCGCGGGCCGCGGCGATGGCCCCGGCGACGTCGCCGTCCATGATGAACTTGGTGCGCGCACCGGCCGCGCGGATCTCCTCCACGAGCGGCTTGTGCCGGTCGCGGTCCAGGATCATGACGTTGAGCTGGCTGACCTTCTTGTTGTTGGCCTTCGCGATGAGATGCAGGTTCTGCTTGACCGGCAGGCGCAGGTCCACCATGTCGGCGGCCTCCGGCCCGGTCACGAGCTTCTCCATGTAGAAGACGGCCGAGGGGTCGAACATCGAGCCCCGCTCCGCGACCGCGAGGACGGCGAGCGCGTTGTTGATGCCCAGCGCCGTCAGGCGGGTGCCGTCGATCGGGTCGACGGCGACGTCGCACTCCGGTCCGCTGCCGTCGCCCACGCGTTCGCCGTTGAACAGCATGGGGGCCTCGTCCTTCTCGCCCTCCCCGATCACCACGATGCCGTTGAAGTGCACGGTCTGCAGGAGCGAGCGCATGGCGTCCACCGCGGCGCCGTCGGCGAGGTTCTTGTCGCCGAAGCCCACCCAGTGGCCGCCGGCGATGGCCGCGGCCTCCGTGACGCGGACGAGTTCGAGGGCGAGGTTCCGGTCCGGTTCCTTGTCCCCGACGGCCAGGGCCGGTGAGAGTGTCGAGTACTGGGCATTCGTAGCGTTCTGGGACACGTCTATCCTCATCGTCGAAGGTCATCGGGCAGCACGCGGGCGCACCTGTCCGGTGCTGTCATCATAGGCGCGTCGACGGCGCCGTGCCCGCCGGCGGCGCATCCGTGCGGCGCCCCGGACGCCCCTCGTTAGGCGCCGCGGCCGCCATCAGCGAAAATGGAGGGGTGAGCGATCAAGGTGACGAGCGGACGACCCCCGGGACACGACCTGCATCCGGGGACGGGCAGGTCCCGGCCGTCCACCCGGCCGTACAGGAGGCACGGCGACCGGACGACGACGCCCGACGCACGGCGGAAGCGGACGCCGACGCCCCGCCCATCACGCTCACCCCGAACCAGGCCAAGCGCGCCAGCTCGACGGCGCGCGGCATGCTGATCGCCACCGGCGCGACGATCGCCGTCGTCCTCCCCGTCTACTTCCTGAATCCGAGCTATACCGCGGAGACGTACCAGCGTGACATCGACGTCGAGACCGTCGCACGCCAGGCGGCGGGTGACGCCGGCTACCTCCCGGCATCCCCGGCCCTCCCCGAGGGGTGGACCTCCAACTACGCACGCTGGGTCAGCGGCCGCAGCGACGCGGTCGACTACTGGGAGGTCGGGTTCCTCACCGCGGACACCGGGTTCATCCAGCTCACCCAGACCGACGACGCGAACCCCACCTGGACCGCGCAGCGCGTCGGCGACGCGCAGGTCTCCGGGACGCGGACCATCGGCGGGCTCGAATGGGAGCTCCTCGACGCGCAGAACGGGGACACCGTGCTGACGTCGGAGGTCGACGGCGCCACGGTGATCCTCAACGGGGAGGCCTCCCTCACCGAGTTCGACACCGTGGGCGAGGCCGTCGTCGAGGACGTGCGGCAGAACGCCGTCGACGAGGCCGAGCGCCTGTCATCTTCGGACACGGACGGCTCGTGACGGGCGGAGACAGTACAGTGGGCGGCGTGACCCAGCAACTGACTCCCGCCGCCGCCTGGCAGCGACTGCAGGAGGGCAACGCGCGCTTCGTGGCCTCCGACGTCTCGCACCCCAACCAGGACGCCTCCCGCCGCACCGCACTCGTGAACGACCAGCACCCGTTCGCCGTCATCTTCGGCTGCTCGGACTCGCGGCTGGCCGCCGAGATCATCTTCGACCTCGGCCTCGGCGACGTCTTCGTGGTCCGCACGGCCGGGCAGGTGATCGACGACGCCGTCCTCGGCTCGCTCGAGTACAGCGTGAGCGTGCTCGGCGTCCCCCTGATCGTGATCCTCGGCCATGACAGCTGCGGCGCCGTCACGGCGACCATGAACGCGGTCGAGACCGGAGACATGCCCACGGGCTTCCTCCGCGACCTCGTCGAACGGATCACGCCGTCCGTCCTGACCGCGCGGCGGGCGGGCGTCACCGACGTCAACACGACGGTCATCGAGCACACGAAGCAGACCGCCCAGCGGCTGGTCGACAGCTCCCGCGTCATCTCCGACGCCGTCGAGGACGGGAAGGTCGCCGTCATCGGCGTCTCCTACCGCCTGGACGACGGCAACGCGGCGCTGGTGTCAGGATTTGGCGCACTGTAGAGCAGCGGTAAGAATTGCGGCATGACTCCAACGCCTGCAGCCGGCCCTGAATCCACCCCGACGACGGGCACCACGCCCGGCGCGGAGAGTACCGAATACCGCATCGAACACGACACCATGGGCGAGGTGCGCGTCCCCGTCGACGCCCTGTACCGGGCGCAGACGCAGCGGGCCGTCGAGAACTTCCCGATCTCCGGCACCACCCTCGAGCGCGCACACATCGAGGCGCTCGCCCGCATCAAGAAGGCCGCCGCGACGGCCAACGCCGAACTCGGCGTGCTCGACGAGGAGCGCGCGCGGGCCATCGAGGCGGCCGCGGAGGACGTGGCGTCGGGCCGGTACGACGGCGACTTCCCCGTGGACATCTACCAGACGGGCTCCGGGACGTCGTCGAACATGAACGCCAACGAGGTCATCGCGACCCTCGCGAGCCGCGCGCTCGAAGCCGCGGGGAGCTCCACCTCGGTGCACCCCAACGACCACGTCAACGCGTCGCAGTCCTCGAACGACGTCTTCCCCACGTCCGTCCACGTCGCCGCGACGTCAGCACTCGTCAAGGACCTCATCCCGGCGCTGGCGCACCTCGCCGAGGCCCTCGAGCGCAAGGCGGAGGAGTTCAGGACCGTCGTCAAGTCGGGGCGCACGCACCTCATGGACGCCACCCCGGTCACGCTGGGGCAGGAGTTCGGCGGCTACGCGGCCCAGGTGCGCTACGGCATCGAGCGCATCGAGGCCTCCCTGCCCCGGGTGGCCGAGGTGCCGCTGGGCGGCACCGCCGTGGGCACCGGCATCAACACCCCGGCGGGGTTCTCGGCGCGCGTCATCGAACTGCTCGCCCAGGACACCGGCCTCCCCCTCACCGAGGCACGGGACCACTTCGAGGCGCAGGCCAACCGCGACTCCCTCGTCGAGGTCTCGGGCATGCTGCGCACCATCGCGGTGTCGCTCACGAAGATCCACAACGACCTGCGCTGGCTCGGCTCCGGCCCGAACACCGGCCTCGGCGAGATCGCCCTCCCCGACCTGCAGCCCGGCTCGTCGATCATGCCCGGCAAGGTGAATCCCGTGATCGCGGAGGCCGTGATCATGGTCTGCGCCCAGGTGGTGGGCAACGACGCCACCGTGGCCTGGTCCGGCACGAACGGTGCGTTCGAGCTCAACGTCGGCATCCCCGTGATCGCCCGGAACGTCCTGGAGTCCATCCGCCTGCTGAGCAACTCGACGCGCGTGTCCGCGGACCGCATGATCGACGGCATCACGGCGAACGTGGAGCGTGCGCGCTTCCTGGCCGAGGCCTCCCCCTCGATCGTGACGCCCCTCAACAAGCACATCGGGTACGAGAACGCGGCGAAGATCGCCAAGAAGGCCGTCGCCGAGGGCCTCACGGTGCGCGAGGCCGTCGTCGCCCTCGGGTTCGTGGAGCGCGGCGAGCTGACCGAGGAGCAGCTGGATGCGGCGCTGGACGTGCTCTCGATGACGCGGCCCCCGCAGGCCTGATCCGCCGCGGGACCCCGGACACGGAGGAGGGGCGCATCCGGTGGGTGCGCCCCTCCTCCGTGTCCGGGCCGCGGTATTTTGCACTGAGGGGTCCGTAGTGCAAATATGTACTCCATGAACGAAAGTGCAACGGACGAGGCACCCGGACTCCGGGAGCGCAAGCGCCGCCGGACGAGGGCCTCCGTCGTGGCGGTGGCCCGGCAGCTCACCCTCGAGCACGGCCTCGCCGGCTTCACCGTCGAGCAGCTGTGCGACGAGGTGGGCATCTCCCGCCGCACGTTCTTCAACTACTTCCCGTCGAAGGAGGATGCCGTCCTCGGGCACCCCGACGAGGGCCTCCCGCCGGCGATCCTCGACGCCTTCGTCGCCTCCGGCCGGAGCACCCCGCCCCTGCCGCTCCTCGACGCGCTCACCGACCTGTTCGCCGAGTTCGGGAGCAGGATGCCGATCTCGCGGGAGGAGTACGCGACGATGTCCGCCGTCCTGCACCGCGAACCGCACCTCCTGGCGAAGATGGCTGCCCGGGCGGAGTCGAAGTCCCAGCTCCTGACCGAGCTCATCGTCGACCGCGAGGGACTCCCGGCGGACTCCCCGGAAGCGCGCATCGCCACTCTCGTGCTGGGCGGCCTCGCCCGCCGGTCCTTCGACGAGTACTTCGCGGAGGGCAACACCCTGTCCTATCCGGAGGTCCTGCGGCGGAACATCGACGCCCTGCGCTACCTCTTCCCCTCCCCTTCCGCCCCCCAGACCCAGACCCAGACCCAGGACCAGGACACGACATGAGTACCCCGACGGCACAGGACGGCCCGCTCCTCCTGACCCAGAAACGCATCTGGATCATCTTCTCGGCGCTCATCGCCGGGATGCTGCTCTCGAGCCTCGACCAGACCATCGTCTCCACCGCCATGCCCACGATCGTGGGCCAGCTCGGCGGCGTGGAGCACCAGGTGTGGATCACGACGGCGTATCTCCTCGCCACCACGATCGTGATGCCCATCTACGGCAAGTTCGGCGACGTCCTCGGGCGCCGCAACCTCTTCCTCTTCGCCATCGCGCTCTTCACGGTCGCGTCGATCGGCTGCGCCTTCGCCACGGACTTCTGGGTGTTCGTGATCTTCCGGGCCGTCCAGGGCCTCGGCGGCGGCGGGCTGATGATCCTCTCGCAGGCGATCATCGCCGACATCGTCCCGGCCAACGAGCGCGGCAAGTACATGGGCCCCCTCGGCGGCATCTTCGGTCTCAGTGCCGTCGCCGGTCCCCTGCTCGGCGGTTACTTCGTGGACCACCTCACCTGGAACTGGGCGTTCTACATCAACATCCCCATCGGGATCGCCGCCTTCGCCATCGCCTGGTTCACGCTGCGGCTGCCGTCCAGGAAGGCCACGAAGCGCATCGACATCCCCGGCGTCGTCCTGCTGTCCGTCGCCACGACGTGCCTGATCTTCTTCACCGACTTCGGCGGGGACGCGGCGGAGGGCTGGACCTCGCCGCTCACCTGGGCCTTCGGTGCCGGCATGGTCCTGGCCACGGTCGCGTTCATCCTCGTGGAACGCCGCGCAGAGGACCCGATCATCCCCCTGCACCTCTTCCGCAACCGCACGTTCGTCACCAGCACCGGCATCGGCCTGACGCTCGGCCTCGGCATGTTCGCGGCGCTCGCCTTCATGCCGACCTTCCTGCAGATGGCCTCCGGGACGTCCGCCGCCGTGTCAGGACTGCTCCTCGTCCCGATGATCGTGGGCCTCATGGGCACGTCGATCTGGTCCGGTATCGCGATCTCCCGCTCCGGCCGGTACCGCAAGTACCCGATCGCCGGCGTCTCGATCACCCTCCTGACCCTGGTCTGGATGTCGACGCTCACGGCGACCACGCCGATCTGGGTCATCTGCACCATGCTGTTCTTCTTCGGCGCAGGGCTCGGCCTCATCATGCAGGTGATCGTCCTCGTGGTGCAGAACGCGGTGGCCCCGACCATGGTGGGCGTCGCCACGAGCACCAACAACTACTTCCGCGAGGTCGGTGCGTCGCTCGGTGTCGCCGTCTTCGGCGCCATCTTCACGAGCCGCCTCTCGGAGCGCCTCAACGGGACCTTCGCCTCGTTCGGTGCCAGCCCCGAGGCCGCCGGCCAGGCGACGTCCACGCTTGATCCCGCCGCGCTGAACGCCCTGCCGGACCAGGTGCGCGACGCCGTCGTGAGCGACTACGCCGAGTCACTGGCTCCCGTGTTCCTCTACCTCGTGCCGTTCCTGGCGATCGCCCTCGTCCTCGCCCTCCTGCTGCGCGAGATCCCGCTCTCGACGACGTCGGGCATGGTGGCGCGGGGTGAGGCGATCGGCGGGGAGGAAGCCGTCCGCCTCGAGCGGGAGCGCGAGCGGGAGGCCGCCGGGTCGCCGGAGCGATCCGGCCTCTGACAGCCGCGCGGGCGCCCGACCCGCGCTTCCCGGGGGTCAGGACACGAAGCGGGCCACGCCGTCGAACGAGGCCGCCCCCTGCACCAGGGCGAGGTGCCGGGGGTCGAGATCGGGCAGGGCGTCCCGGGTGAACCAGCGGACGTCGGTCGACTCGTCGTCGTTGACCCGGGCGGTGCCGCTGACCAGGCGGCACCGGAAGTCGAGGTTCAGGAACGTCACCACGTCGCCGTTGGGAAAGGTGATCGGCCCCACGACGTTCGTCCCGAGCAGGCACTCGACCTCGACGATCACGCCGGTCTCCTCCTCGACCTCGCGGCGCAGGGCCACCGCCGGTTCCTCGCCGGGTTCCACCATGCCGGTGATGATGGCCCACGCGCCATTGTCGGCCCGCCGGCCGAGGAGCACCCGCCCGGCGTCGTCGAGCACCACGCCACCCACGCCCGGGAGCCAGAGGGGAGCATGGCCGATCGAACGGCGCAGGGCGAGGACGAAGTCCGGGGTAGGCATGCGTTTCAGGGTAGTCCGGCGAGGCCGAGTGCTGCTCCCGCGACGAGGAACGGCCCGAAGGCCACCGCGGAGCGCAGCGTGACCCTGCGGGCGGCCAGCAGTGCCAGGCTCCACCCTCCGCCGAGGACGACGGCGAGGACCGGACCCCGCCAGAGTTCGTCCCACCCGGCGAACCCCAGGTACAGGCCGAGGAGTCCCGCGAGCTTGACGTCCCCGAAGCCCAGCCCCTGCGGATGGAGCAGGTGCAGCGCCGCGAAGGCCACCAGCAGGACCGCTCCCCCGCCCAGCATCCCCGGGATGCGCTGCCAGTCCCCCGCCGTCCCGGCGGCCGTCCCCAGGAGCAGCACCGCCGCGGGATAGGACGGCAGGACGATGCGGTCCGGGAGCCGGTGCGTCCGCCAGTCGATGACGCCCAGCCGTGCACCGACGACGACGAACCCCGCGAGCGCGGCGGCGAGGAGCACGAAGGCGACGGGCTCCCTGCCCAGGTAGTCGGCGAGCACGGGGATCACGGCTCCAACCTACGCGACGGCCCTGATCCGGCGGCGCATCCACGGTTACACTGTGGAAATGTCGGCCCAGCACAGTTCCAGCCCCGAGGAGACGTTCCGCTCGCTCTGCCGCTCCTCCCCCTGGCGCTGGGAGACCCTGCGCTTCACCATCACCTGGCGTGCGCCGTCGGAGGCGGGCCGCGACACCGCGCCTCCGCTCACGGCCTGGCTGCGCCGGCCCGCGGCGCTGCGCGTCGAGGCCGCGGACGGCACGCTCCTCCATTCGACCACCGGCAATGAGACCTCCCGCGACGCCATGTACGTGAGCGCCACCCGGAAGTCCTGGCTCCTCGCACCGCGTCTCGTGACCCCCGTCTACGACGACGCCGGGTTCGTGCGGCGCCGGCCCGAAGCCGCGTACGGCGAGGCGGTCTTCGGCGATCCGCGCTGGTCCTCGATGCTGGACCCCGTGGAGCTCGCCGGGAACGCACCCGTTGCGATGGTCTACCCGGGGGCCGAGCGGGTGGAGATCGAGGATCTCGCCGAGGAGGTGTTCGCGGGCCGACCGGTGCTCGCGGCGACGCTCACCCCCAACGCCGGCTACACCGCGACCGCGCCGGGCCACCCCCTCATCGGCGACGGGCGGACGCGCGTGCTCATCGACGTCGGCACGGCGGTCTGCGTGTCGACGACGGCGCTCGACGGCCCGTCGGGCGGTGCCGGCCACGACCTGCAGATCCTCGGCGTGGACGAGTACCTGACGGACGACTACTTCCGGGCGGCACCGCCCGAACTGAGCGACGTGAGCCGGCACGTGCCGTGGATCGTGGAATGACCTAGATCTCCGCGCTCTCCAGCAGGTCCGTCACGAGGGCCGCGATGGGCGAGCGCTCGGACCGCGTGAGGGTCACATGCCCGAACAGGGGGTGCCCCTTGAGGATCTCGACGACGGCCGCGATGCCGTCGTGGCGTCCCACGCGCAGGTTGTCGCGCTGGGCGACATCGTGCGTGAGGACGATCCTGGAATTCTGCCCGATGCGGCTCATGACCGTCAGGAGCACGTTCTTCTCGAGGGACTGCGCCTCGTCGACGATGACGAAGGAGTCGTGCAGGCTCCGGCCGCGGATGTGGGTGAGCGGCAGGACCTCCAGCATGCCGCGGTCCAGGACCTCCTCGACGACCTCCTGCGACACGATCGCACCGAGGGTGTCGAAGACCGCCTGCGCCCAGGGGTTCATCTTCTCGTTCTCGCCGCCGGGCAGGTAGCCGAGTTCCTGGCCGCCCACGGCGTAGAGCGGCCGGAAGACCACCACCTTGCGGTGCTCCCGGCGTTCGAGCACGGCCTCGAGTCCCGCGCACAGGGCGAGGGCGGACTTGCCGGTGCCGGCGCGTCCGCCGAGCGAGACGATCCCCACCTCGGGATCGAGCAGGAGGTCGATGGCCAGGCGCTGCTCGGCGGAGCGGCCGTGCAGCCCGAAGACGTCGCGGTCGCCCCGCACCAGCCGGACGTGCTTGTCCGCCCCCACCCGCCCCAGCGCGGAACCGCGCGGCGAGAGCAGGATGACGCCGGTGTTGACCGGCTGCTCGGCCGCGGCCTGCGTGAACACGGCCTCGTGGCGGTAGAGCGTGTCGACCTCCTCGACGGTGGCGTCGAGTTCCACCACGCCCGTCCAGCCGGAGTCCCGGACGAACTCGCTGCGGTACTCCTCGGCCTTCAGGCCCATCGCGGAGGCCTTGAGGCGCAGCGGCAGGTCCTTCGAGACCACCGTGACATCCCGCCCGCCGACGGCGAGGGACTTCGCGACCGCGAGGATGCGCGCATCGTTGTCACCGCTCCGGAATCCGACCGGGAGCACGTCCGGGGAGACGTGGTTCAGCTCGACGCGCAGCGTACCGCCCTCGTCCCCGAGGGGGACGTCCCGGTCGAGGCCGCCGTGGGCCACCCTCAGGTCGTCCAGCAGCCCGAGCGCCTTCCGTGCGAAGTACCCGAGCTCGGGATCGTGCCGCTTGCCCTCGAGTTCGGAGATCACGACGACCGGCAGGACCACCTCGTGCTCGTCGAACCGCAGGATGGCGCGGGGGTCCGACAGCAGGACCGAGGTGTCGACGACGTAGCTGCGACGGTGGGGCGTTGCATCAGGCGATGGTGCGGTGGTGCTGGTGGCCATGTGGACTCCGCTCCGGGGTGGACCCACCCCGACGTCGTAGGGTTGACGCGGGCACGGACCCGGGTCGATGGCTCGACCCTACGCCTCCCGTCCGCACGGCGCGCGCCGGAGCCGCCGTGTCCGTGGTGAACGGACGGTTAACCCTCAGGAACCGAAACGGCGCTGGCGTCGGCCGAAGTCGCGCAGGGCCCGCAGGAAGTCCACGCGGCGGAAATCGGGCCACAGGGCCTCGCAGAAGTAGAACTCGCTGTACGCGCTCTGCCACATGAGGAAGCCGGAGAGCCGCTGCTCGCCGGAGGTGCGGATGACGAGGTCCGGGTCCTGCTGGCCGCGCGTGTAGAGGCGGGAGGAGATGTGCTCGTCCGTGAGCTCCTCGGCGAGCGTCTCCAGTGACGTCCCGCGGGCTGCGGCGTCCCGCATGAGCTCCTTGACGGCGTCGACGATCTCACGGCGCCCCCCGTAGCCGACCGCGACGTTGACGTGGATCCCGTCGATCTTCTCCGTGGAGGCGGCGAGGTCCACGAGCTTGCCGCTGAGGTCCTCCGGCAGCAGGTCGAGGGCTCCGACGGGCTGCACCCGTACCCGGTTGCTCTCGCCCAGCCGGTCCAGGGTGTTGGCGATGATGTCGAGGAGCTGGTCGATCTCCTCCTGGGGCCGGCCCATGTTGTCGGTCGAGAGCATGTAGAGCGTGACCACATCCACGCCGAGTTCCTCGCACCAGCCGAGGAACTCGTGGATCTTGTCCGCGCCGGCCTGGTGGCCGTGGCTCGTGGGGGCGCCCGCGAGCTTCGCCCAGCGACGGTTCCCGTCGACCATGACACCGATGTGGTGGGGGATGCGCTCGGGCGCGAGGTTGCGTTGCAGCCTGCGCTCGTAGACGCTGTAGCCGACTTCGGGGAACTTCCACGTCACGCCGGGCAACACCTCCTGGATCCACGCTCCGGCGGTCCGGAACTCCGTCGCACCGGACCACCCGGCGCTGTGCGCATACCTCGTCCTACCGTACCGGCAGTCGCCTTATAAAGGGCTGCACGGCCGCCGTCGAGGTGTTGCGGACGCGTCGCCGGCCGCCGTCCGCGGGTGTCGCCGTGGGCTAGAATCCGGGCTATGACCCCGCGCGACCAGGCCCCCCGCTCCCGCCCTTCGGACTCCGCCGGCAGCCGCGTCGCGGCGTTCGAGGACACGGTCGGTTCGATGGCGGGACCCCTCGCGGACGCCATGGCTGCCAAGCCGCTGTGGCGGGGCTGGATCCATGCCGTCGCGACCCCTCTGGCGGTCGCGGCCGGGATCGTCCTCGTGGCGCTCGCGCCCACGCCGGCGCTGAAGATCACCTCCGCCATCTACGCCTTCACCGGCGTCCTGCTCTTCGGCGTGAGCGCCGTCTACCACCGCGGGAACTGGAGCCCCCGGGTGAAGGTGGTGCTGAAACGCCTCGACCACACCAACATCATGCTGGTCATCGCCGGGTCCTACACACCGCTCGCCTGGGCACTGCTGGAGCGCGGGAAGGCCGAGACCCTGCTGTGGATCATCTGGGGTGGCGCGATCGCCGGCGTGCTGTTCCGCAACGTCTGGGTCGATGCCCCGCGGTGGCTGTACGTCCCGATCTACGTGGCGCTGGGCCTCGCCTCGGTGTTCTACCTGCCCGACTTCTTCCGGGCCGACGTCGCCGCGGCCGTCCTCATCTGCGTGGGCGGCGCGCTCTACATCGCGGGTGCCGTGTTCTACGGGATCAAGCGTCCCAACTTCTCGCTGCGCGTGTTCGGCTTCCACGAGCTCTTCCACGCCTTCACCGTGGCGGCCTTCGCCGCGCACTTCATCGCGATCATGCTGGCCGTCCTGGACCCCGTCCAGGCCTAGCCGTCGCGACCCGGCCGTCGCGACCCGGCCGTCGCGACCCGGCCGTCGCGACCTAGCGGTTGTCCGGACCGTGCCTGCCGCCGGGCATGGGCCGCCCGGCGTCGTCCGGGCCTTGCGCACCCGGTCGGGGGACGTCGGCCTCCCCATCCGGATCGGCAGAGTCCGGATCGGCAGCGTCCGGATCGGCGTCGGCCTCGCGCTGGGCGCGCGCCTGGTCCACCTCCGCGGTGTAGCGGACGCGGCGGATGCGCCTGGTCATGTCGCGGATGAGGAGGATCACCAGCACGACGATGAAGAGCGTCGCCAGGAACCCGAGGGTGCCGGGCGTCACGGACGCCGGATCCAGCCCTGGTTTCAGCGTCGGATCGCCCGACGGCGTCATCGTCGTTGCAGCCAGGCTGAGGTCAAGGAACACGAAGGCACCACTTTCGAAGCTCGCAGCGGATCACGGTGACCGCCGCGAGCAATTCTACGCGGGATAGAACTGGCCCATGGACCGGGAGGGGTCCTACGCGTCGGCGGTGATGCCGGCGAAGAAGTCGTGCTCGGGCAGCTCCGAGTCCACCCTCGAGGTGATGAGGGAGTAGTCCTCCCACGGCCACACCTTCTGCTGCATCTCGATCGACACGGCGAAGAAGAACCCCTCGGGGTCCACCTGCGTGCGATGCGCGAGGAGCGCCCGCTCACGGTGCCCGAAGAAGTCCGCGCAGTGGATCTGCGTGGTCGTCGCATGGGTGGGGGCGGGCGGCTGGTGCCCCTCGGCGTCCGACTCGAGCCACTGCGCGAGGCGCTCGGCATACGGGGACTGCAGGCCGGCCTCCTCGAGGGCGAAGTGCAGGGCGCGGAAGCGCTCGGGGTTGAACGCGCGGTCGTAGTAGAGCTTCGACGCGCTCCACGCCTCGCCCGTCCCGGCGTAGCGCCCGGGGTCGGCTGCGGCCTCGAACGCCTCGACGGCCACGCGGTGGGCCATGATGTGGTCGGGGTGCGGGTAGCCGCCGTTCTCGTCGTAGCTGATGATCACGTGGGGGCGGAACTCGCGCACGAGCTTCACGAGCGGCGCGGCAGCCCGCTCGAGCGGCTGCAGGGCGAAGCACCCCGCCGGGAGGTCGGGCAGGGGGTCGCCCTCGGGCAGCCCGGAGTCCTCGAAGCCGAGCCACCGGTGCCTGACGCCGAGCTCGGCGGCGGCGCGGGCCATCTCGAGCCGGCGGAGGCCCGGGAGGTCGCGCCTGCCGTGCGGGTCGTCGTTCATCGCCGCGTTGAGGATGTCGCCGCGCTCACCCCCGGTGCACGTCGCGACCATCACCTCGGCTCCGGCCGCCACGTAGCCGGCCATGGTGGCCGCGCCCTTGCTCGACTCGTCGTCCGGGTGGGCGTGGACGGCGAGGAGGCGGAGGCCCTCGCGGGACTCGCCGGGCTGATCCTGGGGTGGCAACACGCGCTCCTGGCTGGTCGGGGGAGGTTAAAGTGGGAGCGGCCGGAGGGGGCCGCCGTCGACGGACGGTAAAATGGGAGCGTGAGCTCCGCCGAAACGCCAACACCCAGACTAGCCAATCGCTACGGCACCCCCAAGCCGAGGAAGCCGATGGGCCGGGTGCGGTTGCTGGTCGTCGCAGTGGTCCTCGCCGCCGTGGCGGCGATCGCCGCCGTCGCCCTCACCACCGGCAGCCCTCCCGTCTCCTCGAAGGACGTCGGCTTCGCCCTCTCCTCGGACGAGCTGGCGAGCGTCGATTTCGAGGTGACGAAGGACCGCTCGGCGACCGCGCAGTGCGCCGTGCAGGTGCTCAGCGAGAACTATGCGGTGGTCGGGTGGAGGGTCGTGACCATCGGCCCGAACAGCGACGAGGAGGGCGCCAACGACGGCGGCACCACGGCCCACCGGACCGACGTCCGCCTCGATTCGCCCGGTGTGTCCGGCGGCGTCAACGCCTGCTGGATCGTGGAGGACTGAGCCGGCCGGTCGGACTGCTTGGGTTCTGGCCCTCCCCCCTCTAGAATGAGGGGATACGTATCGCCCCGCTTCACCGGCGTACCGGCCACCCGGTCCCACGAGGCGGGGTGTTTGCTTGCCGGTGACACACGGCTGCACTGCCGGCCCGTCGAGTGACCATGAGCCCCGCCGTCCTGGTGGCGGCCGTACTGAAGGAGTTATCCCGTGTCCACGAACAGCGTTCCCATCGCCGCCTGGCTCACGCAGGAGTCCTACAACCGGCTCAAGACCGAACTGGACCACCTGTCCGGTCCGGGTCGCACCGAGATCGTCGCCCGCATCGAGCAGGCCCGCTCCGAGGGCGACCTCAAGGAGAACGGCGGCTACCACGCCGCCAAGGAGGAGCAGGGCAAGGCCGAGGCCCGGATCCGCCAGCTCACGCACCTGCTGGAGAATGCACATGTCGGCGAGTCCCCGGCGGACGACGGCGTCGTCGAGCCGGGCATGATGGTGTCCGCGAAGATCGCGGGCGACGTCGAGAACTTCCTCCTGGGCAGCCGTGAGGTGGCCGGCGACACGGACATCGACGTCTACAGCGAGAAGTCGCCCCTGGGCGCCGCCATCCAGGGGACGAAGGCCGGCGACACCGTCACCTACGTGGCGCCGAACGGCAAGGAGATCACCGTCGAGATCATCTCGGCCACCCCGTACGTGGGCTGACCCGTCAGCACACCCGCCGGCTACGCGCCGGTCCCGAAGCGGTCCGCCCTCCCGGGGGCGGGCCGCTTCCGTTTGAGCACGAACGCGGCGAGGATCCCCCCGAGCGCCCCGAAGAGGTGCGCCTGCCAGGAGATGTTCGTGCCGACCGTGGGCAGGACGCCCCACAGGATGGACCCGTAGGCGACGAACAGGACGACGGCGAGCAGGATCTGCTTCCAGTCCCGGTTGTAGAAGCCGCGCGTGATCAGGTAGGTGAAGAGGCCGAACACCACGCCCGAGGCGCCGATGGTGAGTCCGCCCCCGAACAGCCAGGTGCCGATGCCGGAGGCGAGCCAGCAGATGCCGATCGCCGCTGCGAACCGCCGCGCACCCTCCAGGAAGGCGAGGAACCCGAGGACCAGCAGGGGCAGGGTGTTGCTGGCCAGGTGCTGGACCCCGCCGTGCAGCAGGGGCGCGAAGACCACGCCGTCGAGCCCGTCCACGCTGCGGGGGGCGATCCCGAGGGTCCTCACGAGCATGTTCCCGAGCACGGCGTCGAGCAGGAACACCGCCCACATCGCGGCGACGAGGCCGACGACGGTGACCAGTCCGGTCTGCGCCCGCCGGGCGAGGGGGTGCACGGCCTCGGACCTCACCCCTGCACGACCACGGGCTGGAAGCCCTCGGCGCGCAGGTTGCTGAGGACCTGCTCGCAGTGCTCGTCGCCCTTGGTCTCCATGTTGATGGTGATCGCGACGTCGCCCATGCTGATCGACCCGCCCACCCGCGTGTGGTCGACGCCCGTCACGTTCGCATCCGACTCCGCGATGATCCGCGAGATGGTCGCGAGCGAGCCCGGACGGTCGTCGAGGAGCATGCGCACCACGAGGTAGCGTCCCGCCGCGGCGAGGCCGCGCTGGATGACCTTCAGCATGAGCATCGGGTCGATGTTGCCGCCGGAGAGCACCACCACGGTGTTGCCCGGGTCGGCGCCGTCCTCCGTCAGCTTGCCGTCGAGGAGGGCCGCCACACCGACGGCGCCGGCCGGTTCGACCACCATCTTCGAGCGTTCCAGCAGGAAGATGAGCGCCCGCGCGAGGGAGTCCTCGCTCACCGTCACGACGTCGTCCACGAGCTCCCGGATGATCGAGAAGGGCAGCTGGCCCGGCCGGCCGACGGCGATGCCGTCCGCCATGGTCGAGACCTTGGTGAGGGGCACGAGGGCGTCCGCGGCGAGGGAGGGAGGATAGGCGGCGGCGTTCTCCGCCTGCACGCCGATGATGCGGATGTCCCGCCCGAGCTCCTTCGCGCGTGCCTTGACCGCGACGGCCACCCCGGCGAGGAGCCCGCCGCCGCCCACGCCGATGAGGATCGTGTCGACGTCGGGCACCTGCTCGAGGATCTCGAGGCCGACGGTGCCCTGTCCGGCCACCACGTCCACGTCGTCGAACGGATGCACGAACACGGCACCGGTCTCGTCGGCGTACCTCCGGGCCTCGGTGAGCGCCTCGTCGACGTTGTGGCCGTGCAGCACCACCTCGGCTCCGTGCCCGCGCGTCGCGGCGAGCTTCGGCAGGGCGACGCCGAGGGGCATGTAGATGCGGGCCGAGATGCCCAGCCGCGCCGCCGCCACCGCCACGCCCTGCGCATGGTTGCCGGCGGACGCCGCGACGACGCCGCGGGCGCGTTCGGTGTCGGTCAGCTTCGCCATCCTGTTGTAGGCCCCGCGCACCTTGAAGGAACCCGCGCGCTGCAGGTTCTCGCACTTGAAGGACACGGTGGAGCCGGTGAGTCGGCCGAGGGCCCGCGACTGCTCGATCGGGGTGCGGGCGATGACCCCGTCGAGTGTCCGGTGTGCCGCTTCGACGTCGGCGAGGGTCACGGCGAGATCGGTGGCGGGGTCGGTGGCGAAGCCGGTGGTCAGTGCTGTCTGCTCGGTCACGGGGAGGTCTCTTCCTGGGGGGCTGGCGCGGCGGCGGGAGGGTCCGGGGTGCTGGCCGGTGACGACGAAGGCTCGTGGCCCGCCGTGACCGGCCCTCTAATGCCGGACCCTCCCTCCTGGGGCCAGCCCTGCCGGAGCACGGCGTCGTCGTGCTCCCAGGCCCTGTGCGAGATGTAGCGTACGGATGCGTTCAGGACCGCGAGGATCGGGACGGAGAACAGGGCGCCGGGGATCCCGGCAACGATCGTGCCGCCGGCGACGGCGAGGACCACCGCGAGCGGGTGGAGGGAGACGGCCGGCCCCATGACGAGCGGCTGGAGCACGTGTCCCTCGACCTGCTGCACGAAGAGGACGATCGCGAGCATGATCAGGGCGTTGACCCATCCGTTGGCGACGAGCGCGAGCAGGACGGCCACGGAGCCGGTGGCCAGTGCGCCCACGACGGGGATGAACGAGCCGAGGAACACGAGGACGCCGAGCGGCAGCGCCAGAGGCACCCCGATGATCGCGGCTCCCACGGCGATGCCGATGGCGTCCACGCCCGCGACGAGGATCTGGACGCGCACGTAGCGTGCCATGGACAGCCACCCCGTGCGGCCCGCGCCGTCGATCGCTGCCCGTGCGCGGACCGGCGCGAGTCCGACGACGAACCGCCAGATCCCGGGGCCGTCGAGCATGAAGAAGATCAGCGAGAACACCGTGAGGAAGATCCCCGCGGCGATGTGCCCCGCGGTGGACCCGAAGGAGAGGGCGCCGCTGAGGATGGAGGCGCTGTTGTTCTGGATCGCGCCCCCGAGGTCCTGGAGGTAGGAGTCGATCTGCGTCGCGGTGAGCTGCAGGGGCCCCTGGGACAGCCAGTCCAGCAGTTGCTGCACCCCCGCGACGGCTTCGCCCCACAGGCTCGCCATCCCGACGGTGAGCTGCTGGCCGACGAGCAGGAGGGCACCCGCGATGACGCCGAAGAACCCGACGAGCGTGATCGCGACGGCCAGCCCGTTCGGGACGCGCCGGCGGTGCAGCGCGACCTTCAGCGGCAGGAGCAGCGCGGCGAACAGGCCCGCGACCATGAGCGGGATGACGAGCACCGAGATCCAGGTGAGGAGGTAGACCAGCACGCCCCCCACGACGATGACGAGTCCCAGCCGCCACGCCCAGGACGCGGCGACGCGCAGGGCATAGGGGACGTCGGACCGCTCGTCGGTCCGGAGGGGACGGGGCGACGCGGCTCGGTCCGTGGGCGGTCCGGGAAGGGTCACAGCACCGCGGCTCACGGCGCGCTGCAAGGCGCGCTGGGGTTTCGCTCCGCGGAGACGCTGCATGGCCCAATCTTTCCATAGAACCCCCGCGCGCCCGCTACCCGAGAGCCGGCAGGATCCCCCACCGGGCCGAGAACGAGGCGCCCGGATCGAGCCACCGCAGGCCCTCCCCCGAGTTGAACGCGTCCGCCGGGGCGGTCATGGGCTCGACGGCCACGGCCTTGTCCACGCCGGGGTAGATGGTGCTCACGTACACGTGGGCGTAGGCGAAGGAGGCGTCGGCCCAGAGGGTGACGCTTCGTCCGTCCGGGGCGGCGAGGACGTGCTCGTGGCGCCCCCCGACGGTGCGGAGGTCCGTGAACGCCGTGTCGAACCGGAGGTCACCGATCCTCCGGCCGTTCCGCAGGTCGTGCTGGCCCGTGACGTCCACCGTGCCGGTGGGGATCGACCGGTCGTCGGTCTCGATCATCCGATCCGCCAGCAGTGTCAGCGTCAGCTCCTCCGTGGGCACGTCGGAGATCTTCAGGTAGGGGTGGGCGCCGAGGGCGAAGGGCGCGGCGTCCGGGGAGAGGTTCGTCAGCTCCTGCGTGACGGTGAGCTGCTCCTCGGTGAGCTCGTAGGTGGCGCGGTGGAGGAGGTGGAAGGGATAGCCGTGCTGGGGGAAGATCTCGGCCTCGAGGACGGCATGGGCGGACCCGGCGTCGACCGTCCGGTAGCCGGTGTTGCGGAGGAGTCCGTGGATGGCGTTGCCCTTGGACGGCTCCGTGATGTCGAGGCGCTGGTCCTTGCCGTGCAGCGACCAGCGGCCCCCGGCCACGCGGTTGGGCCAGGGGGCGAGGAGGATCCCGCCCCCGCCCGCGGGGATGTCGCCGTCGCCCCAGGTCTCGGTGAGTGCGACGCCGGCGCACTCGTAGGAGCGCAGGGCCGCCGCGAGGCTGGCGACGACGACCGTCGAGGTGCCCGCCCGCAGGGTGTGGTTGATGCCGCTCGCCGGCCGTGGAGTCGCCATGCAGCGATGCTACCCGCGCCGGTCGTGCGCGAACTCTTCCTGCGGCGGAGTGGCAGGGACCCCTATGATAGGTTTTGTTCGTTTCAGTGCGGACTCGTTCGATTTCCGTCTCGTCCCCGGCAGGAGGGTCATGCTTGCAGCAGAGCGCCATGCGGCGATCCTCGAGCGCCTCTCCGGGCAGCCGGCCGTGCGGGTGAGCGGACTGGCGATCGCGCTCGGCGTCTCGGAGATGACGGTCCGCCGGGACATCGACACCCTGGAGGCCCGCGGGGCGCTGGTCCGCGTCCACGGAGGAGCCGTGCGCCCGGGCAGCCTCAGCTCGGTCGAGGCCGGCTTCGACGCGAACCGGACACGGGGCGGCGCGGCGAAGCAGCAGATCGCGGCCACGGCGGTGTCCCTCCTGGCCCCCGGCATGACGGTCTCCGTGACGGGCGGCACCACCACCTTCGCCCTCGCCCCCCTCCTCGGCCGGATCCAGGGGCTGACGGTGATCACCAACTCGCTCCCCCTCGCGGACGAGCTGTTCAGGCTGAGCGCCGCCGCGCTCTCCGACGGCACCCCCCGGGTGCTGCTCTCCGGCGGCGAGCTCACCCCGTCGAAGGCCCTCGTGGGCCCGCTCGCGACCGCCACCATCTCCTCCCTCCGGGCGGACCTGTGCTTCATGGGCGCCCACGGCGTGGACGCCGCCGCGGGCATCACCACGCCCAACCTCGCCGAGGCGGACACCAACCAGGCGTTCGCCCGCACCTGCGGCCGGCTCGTCGTACTCGCGGACGCCACCAAGATCGGCGTCGTGAGCCTCGCCCGTGTCGCGGCGCTCGACGCCGCGGCCATCCTCGTCACCGACCGACACCCCGGCGCCGACTACGCCGCACACACCCGTATCCTCTGCGACCCCGTCACCGACCCCCACCTGGAGCGCCCATGACCCTCATCACCCCCACCCGCCTGTCCGACGGGCGCGAGCTGATCTACTTCGACGCGCACGAGTCCAGTGCCGCACGACACCGCGACGTGGACGCCGTGCGTGACGCGCGCGAGCTGCCCGCGCGTGGACCGGCAGGGACCGCCCGGTACGACGCCCTGACCGGCGAGTGGATCGCGGTGGCCGCCCACCGCCAGTCACGGACCCACCTGCCGCCCGCGGACCAGTGCCCGCTGTGCCCGACGACGCCGTCGAACCTCTCGGAGATCCCGGCCTCCGACTACGAGGTCGTGGTGTTCGAGAACCGCTTCTCCTCCTTCGGCCCCGACCTCGGCGACCTGCCGGCCGACCCCGCCTGGGGTACGACGTCGACGGCGTACGGCCGGTGCGAGGTCGTCGCGTTCGACTCCGCCCACGAGGGCTCCTTCGGGTCCCTGCCGCCGGAGCGCGCGCGGACCGTGGTCGACGCCTGGGCCCAGCGCACCGAGGCGCTGTCCGCGATGCCCGGCATCAAGCAGGTCTTCTGCTTCGAGAACCGCGGAGCGGACATCGGCGTGACGCTCCTGCACCCGCACGGTCAGATCTACGCCTACCCGTTCATCCCGCCCCGCGCCGCGACCCTCGCCGCGAAGGCCGCCGGGTTCTTCGAGGCCTCCGGCGGACGGCAGACGCTCATGGGGCACGCCCTCGCCGCCGAACGGCAGTCCGGCGAGCGCATGGTCATCGAGGGCGAGCACTTCAGCGCCTTCGTGCCCTTCGCCGCCCGCTGGCCGATCGAGGTCCATCTGGTCCCCCACCGGCAGGTCGCGGACATCGCGGGCCTCACGGGCGAGGAGCGCGACGAGCTCACGACGGTCTACCTCGAGCTCCTCGGCCGGCTCGACGCCCTCTACCCCACGCCCACGCCGTACATCGCGGCGTGGCAGCAGGCGCCCGTCGACGCCGCACTGCGGCCGGCGAGCTACCTCCACCTCCAGCTCACCTCCCCGCGCCGTGCCGCCGACAAGCTGAAGTTCCTGGCGGGTTCCGAGGCGGCCATGGGCGCCTTCATCAACGACACCACCCCGGAGAAGGTGGCGGAGGCCCTCCGCAGCGCCTCTCCCGCCACAGCCCGGAAGGACCAGGCATGAACACCACCCCCCACGAGCTCGCGGCCGCCTTCACCGACCGCTTCGGCCGCGAACCGGACGGCCTGTGGGCCGCCCCCGGTCGCGTCAACGTCATCGGCGAGCACACCGACTACAACGACGGCTTCGTCCTGCCCTTCGCGATCAGGCACTCGACGACGGTCGCCGTGGCGGTGCGCCCGGACCGGATGGTGCGGGTCGCCTCGACCTTCGCCGCGGACGAGGCCCCTGTGACCGCGGATCTCGACACCCTCGAGGAAGGTGGCGTGGAGGGCTGGGCGGCGTATCCCCTCGGCGTGCTGTGGGCCATGGAGCAGTCCGGCTACCGCTGCCCCGGCATGGACATCCTGGTGGACTCGTCGGTCCCCGTCGGCGCCGGGCTCTCCTCCTCCGCCGCGCTCGAGTGCGCCGTCGCCGTCGCCGCGAACGATCTCTCGGAGGCCGGCGCGTCCCGGCGGGAACTGGCCGCGATCGGGCAGTTCGCCGAGAACCGCATGGTCGGGGCGCCGACCGGCATCATGGACCAGTCCGCGTCGCTGTTCGGCGAGGTGGGGCATGCCGTCTTCCTCGACTGCCGGTCCGGGGAGTCCCGGCTGGTACCCCTCGACCTCGAGGGTGCGGGGCTCGAACTCGTGGTCATCGACACCCGCGTCAGCCACTCGCACTCCACGGGGGGCTACGCGGCCCGCCGTCGCTCCTGCGAACTCGGTGCGGAGCTCATGGGGGTCCCCGCGCTGCGGGACCTCTCGGTCAAGGACCTCGCCGAGGCGGCGGGTGTCCTCGACGAGGAGACGTTCCGGCGCGTCCGCCACATCGTCACCGAGAACGCGCGGGTCGAGGACGCCGTGGACGTCCTCACCCGGAAGGGCCCCGCCGATCTGGGCTCCCTCCTCGTGGCCAGCCATGCCTCGATGCGCGACGACTTCGAGATCTCCTGCCCCGAACTCGACACCGCGGTGGACGCAGCACTGGACGCCGGGGCGCTCGGCGCCCGGATGACCGGCGGCGGGTTCGGCGGCGCCGCGATCGCCCTCGCACGCGTCGACGACGTCCCCGCCATCCGCACCGCCGTGGAGGAGGCGTTCTCGTCCGCGGGCTTCCGGGCTCCGGTCATCTTCGGCGTCCTGCCCGGGGCGGGCGCGGCGCGCGTCGCCTGAGGTCGGCAGCGGCCGCCGGCGAGCGCAGGAGCGGCACGACGCGAAAGAGACCCGCAACCGGGAGGTTGCGGGTCTCTTCTGCGTGACCGGGCAGGGCGCCGGAGTGCGCCCCGGTGCTGCTAGTCGCTGCCGCGAAGGATGGCGAGCAGGCGCAGGATCTCGACGTACAGCCAGATCAGCGTGACGGTCAGGCCGAAGGCCGCGGTCCACGAGTACTTCTGGGGTGCGCCGTTGCGGACGCCCTCGCTGATCGAGGTGAAGTCGATGATCAGGGAGAAGGCCGCGAGGCAGATGGCGAAGAGGCCGATGACGAGGCCGAACGGGATGCCCTGTTCGAAGCCGAACATGCCCTCCGTGCCCGGGATCCCGCTGCTGCGGAGGCCGAACGCGCCCTCGGTCACGCCGAAGAGCATGAGCCCCAGGTTCACCAGCGAGAACGCCGCGTAGCTGATGATCGCGATCATGAAGAACTTCATCGCCTTGGGTGTCGCACGCACCTTGCCGCTCCTGAACAGCGCCAGCGTGACGCCGAAGACCACGAGCGTACCGAGGACGGCCTGGACCGCGATGCCCGGGTACATGGCCTCCAGGAACATGGTGATACCACCGACGAACAGACCCTCCAGCGCCGCGTAGGCGAGGATCAGCGCCGGCGACGGCTCACGCCGGAACGCGTTGACGAGGCCGAGCACGAAGCCGCCGAGGGCACCGATGACCATGAGGGGCAGTGCGAGGCCCGGCAGGACGAAGGCGGGGATCGCCGCGCCGACGAGCACGACGCCGATGCAGAGCAGCGTCTTCACGATCACGTCGTCGAAGGTCATGCGCCCCGTCTGCGCGGGTCCGGCGGACGGCTGGTTGTACATGTGCTCCAGCTGCTGCTGGTTCGCCATGGTCTGGCCGGCGTACATCGTGGTGCCGACCCCCGCCGCCTGGTTGCCGCCCCGGGTAGCGGAACGGAAGGTCTTCCCGTTGAATACCGGATTACCGCCAAGTGCCATTTTCTGTAGTCCTCCAATAGGGGGCTGAGTGTCGTACGAACCCTATCAAGTGCAACGGTTCGGCCCGGGGTTTGTTCCCTGCAGCGACCGTGGTCACACCCGGCCGGAATTTCAATACCAAGGAGCCTTGGTAAAACTTTCGTTACCGAATTGCTACCTTCGCCGGATGCTTTTGCGAAGAGGTGAAACATGCCCCTAGTAAAGTGATCCCCACGTCCGTGACACTCGTCACACCTACTGATCCCGGCGGTCCGCCGCCGGGCTTGCCCCCACCGTGGAGGTTCCCATCTTGATCACCATGTCCACGCCTGCACGGATCAGGAGGTCGCTGCTCCTGGTGCTCGGCCTCCTGATGATCGTGCTGCTCGGCGCCCCCGCGGCGCAGGCGTCCCAGCAGTCGTCCGTCCCGGCGGTGCATCAGACGCAGGCCGCCGCCACCATCCAGGCCCAGCAGTTCGACAATCGGATCGGCGGCGTCCTCCGCGGTGTCGACGGACCCATCGCCGGTGTGACGGTCACCGCCACGGGCAACGGCTTCGAAGGCGAAGCCACCTCCGGCCCCAACGGTGCCTGGAGCATCGGCGTGCCCGAGCAGGGCACCTACGAGGTGGAGGTCGACGAGGAGACGCTGCCGGAGGGGGTCGCCCTCGCGGAGGGCCAGGAGAACCCCCGTGAGGTGACCTTCGCCAACACCTCGAGCGCCACCACCCTCTTCCTGTTCGGCGAGGGCATCGTGTCGCAGCAGGCCTCCTTCATGGACACCCTCGCCGAGCGCGCGCTGGCAGGGTTCAGCTTCGGCCTCCTCCTGGCACTGAGCGCCGTCGGACTCTCCCTGATCTTCGGCACCACGGGCCTCACCAACTTCGCCCACGGCGAGATGGTGACCATCGGCGCGGTCCTCGCCTTCGCCTTCTCGGCCGCCGGGCTGCCGATCGGCGTCGCGATCGTCCTCGCGGTCATCGGTGGCGGCCTGCTCGGCTACGTGCAGGACGCCGGTCTCTGGAAACCCCTCCGGCGCCGCGGGACGGGCCTCGTCCCCATGATGATCGTGAGCATCGGCCTCGCGCTCGCGCTGCGCTACACCATCCAGTTCTTCTTCGGCGGAGCCACCCAGCAGCTGCCGGGGTCGCAGAGCGAGATCATCGACCTCGGTTCGGTGTCCATCTCCCGCAACAACCTGATCTCGCTGATCGTGAGCCTCGTGGTCATCCTGCTGGTCGCCTTCCTGCTCCTGCGCACGCGCATCGGCAAGGCCACCCGCGCGGTCGCCGACAACCCCGCCCTCGCCGCGGCGTCGGGCATCGACGTGGACCGCGTCATCAGGATCGTCTGGGTCATCGGCGGCATGCTCGCCGCCCTCGGCGGGATCCTGTGGGCCTACTATCGTCCCGGCGTCTCCTACAACATGGGCCAGCAGATCCTGCTGCTGATCTTCGCCGGGGTCACGCTCGGTGGTCTGGGCACGGTCTTCGGCGCCCTCGTCGGTTCCATCATCGTCGGCCTGTTCGTGGAGATCTCCACGATCTGGCTGGAAGCGGACCTCAAGTACGTCGGGGCGCTGCTCATTCTGATTCTCGTGCTCCTCGTCCGGCCACAGGGCATCCTCGGCCGCCGTGAGCGCATAGGTTAGGGGCTCTTCATGGACTTCGGAAACATCCTCATCAACGCCTTCGGCGAGATGATCAGCCCCACCACGGCGGCGTACGCCCTCGCGGCCCTCGGTCTCGCGGTGCACTTCGGCTACTCGGGCCTCCTGAACTTCGGGCAGGCGGGCTTCATGGCCATCGGCGCCTACGGCTACGCCATCGCGACCCTCAGCTTCGGCGCACCCCTCCCGGTGGCCGTCCTGGTGGCCGTCGTGGCCTCCGTGATCTTCGCGATCATCCTCGGCATACCGACCCTCCGCCTGCGGGCGGACTACCTGGCGATCGTGACCATCGCGGCCGCGGAGATCGTCCGCTACATCGTGACCACCAACGGGCTCACGGAGGTCACGGGCTCGGCCAACGGGCTCGCGGCGTTCGAAGGCGGGTTCTTCGGGCTCAACCCGTTCCCTGCCCGCGAGGGCGGCTACAGTATCGGCCCGCTCGGGATGAACGAGCGCGACCTGTGGATCCGCCTGGTCGCCTGGACCATCGTCGCCATCGCGTGCCTCCTCGTCTGGCTCCTCATGCGCAGCCCCTGGGGCCGCGTGCTGAAGGGCATCCGCGAGGACGAGAACGCCGTGCGCTCGCTCGGCAAGAACGTGTACGCCTACAAGATGCAGGCCCTGATCATCGGCGGTGTCCTCGGATCGATCGCGGGCATCATCTTCACCCTGCCGCGCGGCGCCGTCCAGCCCGCGAACTACGCGACGGAACTGACGTTCTTCCTCTACACGTGCCTCCTCCTCGGCGGCATGGCCACGGTCCTCGGACCGGTCATCGGGGCGATGATCTTCTGGGTGGTGCTCTCGCTGACGCAGGGGATCCTGTACGGCCTGATCGAGATCGGCGCCATCACGTTCCTCGACAATTCCCAGGCGGGTCAGCTGCGCTACATCCTCGTGGGTGTGGCCCTGATGCTGCTCATGATCTTCAGGCCGCAAGGCGTCCTGGGCAACAAGAAGGAGCTGGCGTTCGCATGACCGGCAACCACAGTGGGAACACTCACGACAACAGTCACGACAGCGGGAACGGGCCGGAGGTCGCCTCCGGCGACGCCGCTCCGGTCGCGTCCGGCGCGCATGCCGCGGCGGGCGCCGCGGAAGGCGGCTCCGCTGCCGGCGCCGCCCCGCCGGGCCAGGACTACATGACGGACTCCGAGCCCATCGCCACCGGGGAGGCGAAGCCGGGGTGCAGCAAGCGCGACCCCATCGTCGTCGCCCGGAAGGTGACCCGCAGCTTCGGCGGCATCAACGCCGTCGACGTCGAGCACCTCGAGATCCCCCGGCACAAGATCACCGCCCTGATCGGCCCCAACGGCGCCGGTAAGACGACCCTGTTCAACCTGCTCACCGGGTTCGACACACCGAACAGCGGTGACTGGGAGTTCGACGGCAAGCCGCTCGCCAAGGTCGCCTCGCACAAGGTGGCCCGGATGGGCATGGTGCGCACGTTCCAGCTCACCAAGGTCATGGGCAAGCTCACGGTCATGGAGAACATGCGTCTGGGTGCCGCGGACCAGCCCGGTGAGAGCCTCGCGCGGGCCCTGTTCAAGGGCATGTGGGGTGGCCGTGAACGCGACATCACGAAGCAGGCCGAGGTGTTGCTGGAGAAGTTCAAGCTCGACACCAAACGCGACGACTACGCGGCGTCGCTCTCCGGCGGGCAGCGCAAGCTCCTGGAGATGGCACGGGCGCTCATGGTCCGGCCGCGGCTCGTGATGCTCGACGAGCCGATGGCAGGCGTCAATCCTGCGCTCACACAGTCGCTGCTGGAACACATCAAGAACCTGAAGGCGGACGGCATGACCGTCCTGTTCGTCGAGCACGACATGCAGATGGTCCGCCACATCGCCGACTGGGTCGTGGTCATGGCCGAGGGCAAGGTGGTCGCGGAGGGTCCGCCCGCCATCGTCATGAAGGACCAGGCCGTGATCGACGCCTACCTGGGCGCCCACCACGACGTGGACCTCGGCGATTCGGAGGGCATCGAGCGCCTCGAGGCGGAGCTGGCCCACGACCAGGAGTCGGTCATCGGCACCGAGGACGAGGGGATCCTCGGCCGCGGGGTCGTCGAGCTCGGAGGCGAGCCGAACGCGGCGGCCCCCGCGCCCAAGGATGAGGAGACGAAGTAATGGCTGAATTCGAGGGCGACTCCGTCGTCAAGGTCACGGATCTCGTCGCGGGCTACCTGCCCGGCGTGAACATCCTCAACGGGTGCAGCATCGAGGCCCGCCGCGGTGAGCTCATCGGGATCATCGGCCCGAACGGTGCCGGCAAGTCGACGCTCCTGAAGGCGATGTTCGGGCTCGTGAAGGTGCATTCCGGCACCGTCATCGTCCGCGGGCAGGACCTCACGGGCCTGAAGGCGAACAAGCTCGTCAGCCTGGGCGTCGGCTTCGTGCCGCAGAACAACAACGTCTTCTCCACCCTGACCATCGAGGAGAACCTCCAGATGGGCATGTACCAGAGGCCGAAGGACTTCAAGGAGCGCTTCGACTTCGTGGCGAGCCTCTTCCCGGAACTCGCGAAACGGCGGGCGCAGCGGGCAGGATCGCTCTCCGGCGGCGAGCGCCAGATGGTCGCGATGGGCCGGGCCCTGATGATGGACCCGGCGGTGCTGCTGCTGGACGAGCCGTCGGCCGGCCTCTCCCCGGTGAAGCAGGACGAGACGTTCCTCCGCGTGCACGAGATCAACAGGGCCGGGGTCTCGGTGATCATGGTGGAGCAGAACGCGCGCCGCTGCCTGCAGATCTGCGACCGCGCCTACGTGCTGGACCAGGGCAAGGATGCCTACACGGGCACCGGCCGCGAGCTGATGAAGGACCCGAAGGTCATCCAGCTGTACCTCGGCACCCTGGCCGACACCGCCTGAGGCCCGCACCTCAAGGAGGCGTGAAGCGCAAGGGATGGGCGGAGCCTGCAATGGTTCCGCCCATCGCTGTGTCCGGCCCGCTACGTTGGCAGGACGACGGCGTGCGCCCGGGAAGGACGACTCATGGCGGGACGGATCAGCGGCACGCTCGGCGCGGGCTTCGAGGCGGTGTTCCGCGGCATCAAGCACGTCCGGCGGCACCGCCCCATCCACCCGCGCGGGCTGCGGCTCGACGGGACGGTCGTGGTCCACGGGCACGGCCTCTCGAGCGGTATCGCGTGGATCGATCGGCCGAGCCGGTCCCCCGCGACGGCGCGCGTCTCGCGCTCGGTGGGCACCCGGGACGGGATGCCGGACGTCGTGGGACTCGCGGCGCGGTTCCATCACCCCGCGAACGGACCCGCACCCTCGACGTTCTCCGACATCCTGCTGTCCTCGACCGGCTGGTCCTTCCCCGGCCGCTTCGTCCTCGTGCCGCGGCTCGGGGTCTCGCGTGCCCCGTTGAGCACGATGATGCCCTATCGGGGCGACGACGGCCCCGTGCTGCTCGGTGCGCGCACGGTCGGTCCCGCCGGCCTCCCCGCATCACTGAGTGGGCTGGAGCGTGCCCTCGGCTCCTCGGCCTGGCAGCTCGGCCTGTTCTTCGCGACGCCCCTGGGTCGGTGGCAGCACTTCGGCACCCTCACCCTCGTCCTGAGCCCGGAGGCGGAGGAGAGGGATCTCCGCTTCGACGCCGTCCTCCACCCGCTCGCAGGGGCCGCGACGTACGACTGGGCCCGCCGCCTCCGTGAGCCCTCCTACGCCCTCTCCCGGCGCGAGCCCGGCGACGGCTGACCCCGGAGGCCGCGCCCTCGTCCCGGGACGTGCACGGGCAGCACAAGGCCCCGGTCGCACCTTCCGGAGAAGGGCGGCCGGGGCCTCGTCGGTCGTGTCACCTGTCGGGGTGACGCTAGGGACAGTCCCTAGAGCTTGCCGACCTCGGAACGGCTCGGCTGGGGCTTGTTGTCGGCGTCGTACTTGTAGATGCCGATGGCGGCCTCGGTGGGATCACCGTTCTCGTCGAAGGAGACAGGTCCGGAGATGCCGTCGTAGTCGATGTCCTCGCCCTCACGCAGCAGCGTGACGCAGCCCGCGAAGTCGAAGCACTTGGTGCCGTCCTTCGACACTGCCGCCAGCTGCTCGGAGATCGCCGTCCCCTCGACGCTTCCCGCCGCCTCGGAGGCGAGCGCGATGAGGTTCACGGCGTCGTAGCTCTCGCCCGCGTAGGCGAAGCTGTCCAGGTTCGGATCGATCGTGGCGAGCGATTCCTGGAAGCCGGTCCCGGTGAAGGGGCCGGGGATGGTGCCCTGGGCTCCTTCGAGGGTGCCCGGGTCGAGATCCTTGCTGTAGTCGGTGGTGTTGCCGTCGACCATGAAGATCGAGCCGGCATCGATGCCCTTGGCGACCAGCAGCGGGACGATGCTCTTGGCCTCGTCGAAGCTGATCAGGACGATCGCATCGGGCTTCGCCGCGGCGATGGCGTCCACCTGGCTCGAGAACTGGGAGTCGCCGGTGTTGAACATCTCGTTGCCGACGACCTGGCCGCCTGCGCCTTCGATGACTTCCTGGATGTTGCTCTGCAGGCCGGTGCCGTAGGAGTCGTTGAGCGTGATCATGCCGACCGTCTGCGCACCGCACTCCATGATGTAGTTGCCGAGCGTGCGTCCCTGGAGCACGTCCGAGGGAGCGGTGCGGAAGTACAGTCCCTGGTCGTCCCAGGTGGTGAACTCCGGTGAGGTGTTGGCGGGCGAGAACTGCACCACGCCGGCGCCCGTGATCTGGTTGATCACGGTCTTCGAGACACCCGAGGACGCGGCACCGATGATGGCGCTGACATCCTGGGACAGCAGGTCGGTCACGGACTGCGTCGCGATGTCGGTGGTGGTGTCACCGGAATCGCGGTGCGTGATCGAGATGTCCTGGCCCAGCACACCGCCTGCCGCGTTGACCTCCTCGACGGCGAGGTTGACGCCCGCGATCTCCGGCGGGCCGAGGAACGCGAGCGTCCCGGTGGTCGGCAGGATGGATCCGAGCTTCAACGGCTCAGGGCTCGTGGTCTCGCTGGCGGGTACGGCTGCGGGATCACCCTTCTCGCCCTGCTCCTCGCCGGCCCCACCCTCGCTCTCGGGGCATGCCAGCGTGGAGGCGCCTGCTGCCGCCGTGGTCTCCGTGCTGCCGCTGTCGCCACCGTCGCCCTCGGAACCGGTGGTCCCTCCGCCGCCGCAGCCGGAGGCGAAGAGCGCGACGCCCAGGCTCAGGGCGGCGATCTTCGCCGCGCGCGGGCCGTTCTCCCCAATGCCGAAACGCGCGGGGTTGCGTGTTGCAGTCATGAATTAGTCTCCTCGACCGAAAGGCTCTTGCTGCCTTTGATACGTGTTGCCAGGTGTTCCTGGCTTATGGGAAAAGCTAATCCAATTTCGTGTCCGAGATAAGGGAATCGGGTTACATCCTTGTAACGCTCGTCACAGCCGGACGATCGGCCTCTTGACAGCCGGCACTGATCAGTATTCTGCCTATCTCGTCCCGACGAATCGTTCCGCGGACCTCCGGCGGGCCGTCCCGGGTGGCCTCGCGCCGCGGGGAGGGGTGCCCCAGCAGGGACTCGAACCCTGACTGAACAGATTTTAAGTCTGCTGCCTCTGCCATTGGGCTACTGGGGCCGATCGGACGCTCCAGCCTACCGCGGAGGCGGCCCGGCCCACGGGCGTCGGATGCGGCGGGAGACGCAGAACGACGGCGACCCGCTGCGGGTCGCCGTCGTTCTCCTTACGCGTGCTGCGGGATGCTCAGGCGGTAGCCTTCGCGGAGGCCGCCGTGCCTGCCGGCGTGGGCGGCTGGCTCTGCAGGGCGGTGTCCTTCCTCGGCGGCGGGGTGGCCGCTTCGCGGAACTGGCGCTGGGGGGTCTGCAGGTCGGAGATCGGGGCGAGGTCCCGGCCGAAGAGGAAGCTCATGCTCCAGTTCACGATGACGCGCGCCTTGCGCTCGTACATGGGCATCGCGAAGCCGTGGTAGCCGCGGTGCGCGAGCCAGGCCGGGAAGCCCTTCATGCCGAAGCCCATGATGTTCGCGACGCCCTTGAACTGGCCGAAGCCGGCGACGGCGCCGAGGTTGGTGTGGCGGTACTCCTTGACCTCGTCCACGCCGTAGTTCGCGGCGAGGATGTTGGCGGCCAGCAGCTTGGCCTGGCGGACGGCGTGCTGGGCGTTGGGGACGCAGAAGCCTCCCACTCCCCCACCGGTGAGATCGGGGACGGCGGCGACGTCGCCGGCGGTCCACGCGTGCTCGATGGGCCCGTCGTCGCCGGTGATCCGCAGTTCCGCGGAGGCACGGACGCGGCCGCGCTCGTCCACGGGGAAGTCCGTGGAGCGGACCACGGGGTTCGCCTGGACACCGGCGGTCCAGATGAGGGTGTCGGTCTCGAACTCGTCGGCCGGGGTCTTGTCCGGCATGTTGATGAGCTTCAGGGTGCCGTCCACGGCGCTGGAGAGCGAGGTGTTCAGCAGGACCTCGATCCGGCGTGAGCGGAGGTGCTCCACGACCCACTCGGCCTGCTCGGCGGTGACCTCGGGCATGATGCGCCCCATGGCCTCGACCAGGACGAAACGCAGGTCGTCGCGGCTGAGGCGCGGGTTGGCCTTCACGGCGTCGCGTGCGGCGTCCTCCATCTCCGTGATGGTCTCGATGCCGGCGAAACCGCCGCCGACGACCACGAAGGTGAGCGCGCGGTCACGCTCGGGGCCCTCGGGGAGGACGGAGCCGGTCTCGATGCGCTCGAGCATGCGGTCGCGCAGGGCGACGGCCTCCTCGATCGTCTTCAGGCCGATGCCCTGGTCCTTCAGGCCGTCGATCGGGAAGGTGCGCGTGATGGAGCCCGCGGCGACGACGACGTCCGTGTAGCCGAGCTGGAAGGACTCCCCGCCGCCCGAGGGGGCGATCGTCGCGGTGCGGCCCGCGTGGTCGATCGACGTGACCTTGCCCGAGATGAGCTCCGTCTTCTTCAGGTGCTTGCGGTGGGACACGATCGCGTGGCGCGGCTCGATGCTCCCGGCCGCGACCTCGGGGAGGAACGGCTGGTACGTCATGTAGGGCAGGGGATCCACCAGCGTCACGATGCCGCCGTGGTCCTTGACCTTTTTCTGGAGCCTGTGCGCCACGTACAGGCCGACGTAGCCGCCGCCGACGACGAGGATGCGCGGGCGATCAGAGAAGTGTGGGTTCGATGCCATTCCTCGATGCTACCGGACTTTGTGAAAATCTTCACTAGCTCGGCGAGGACCCCACGACCTCTCCGCGGCCCGGCTCGTCGTCCCCGGCCGGCCGCTCGTCGTCGCCCGTCCGCGCTCCCGCGGCCGCCTCCCGCCGCCGGACGCGAGCCACATGCAGGGCGCCTCCCACGAGCATGGCGAGTACCAGGCTCGCGAACCCGAGCACCACGACGGCCGGGATGTTGTGGACCGAGACGAGGGGGTCCTCCGCCTGCGGGGCGGGCGGTGCAGGGATGACCTCCGCTGCCTGCTCGCCGGGCGGGACCGGTGCCGGCGCCGGGCTCTGGCCGCCCCGCCGGTACAGCTCGATCCACTGGGCCATGCTGCCCAGCCGGTTCTGCTCGGGCACCTGGAGGTCGCTGTTCACGGCTGCTGCCACGTCCAGGACCCCGTAGCCGTACAGGGTGTCGAACCCGGGCGCCCCGGCGTCCTTCGCCGTACCCACGATGCGGTTGACGACCTGCGCGGCCGAGAGCTCCGGGTAGCGCGACCGGATCAGGGCTGCCACACCGGCGACGAGCGGCGCCGCGCCGGACGTCCCGGACCACTCGGCGTAGAACCCGCCGGGGAGTCCGCCCACGAGGTTCTCGGAGGGAGCCGCGACCGCGATGCTGATGCCTTCGCTGGACGCCTCGTCGCTGGCCAGGCCCGACCGGTCGAGGCCCGCGACGGCGAGGACGCCGGGGATCGTGGCGGGGGCGCCGACCTGCGTCAGTCCGCCGGCACGGTTGCCGGCCGCGGCGACGATCACGACGTCGTTCTGTTCGGCGTGGAGGAAGGCGTCGTCCCAGCTCTCGGGCCAGGCCGTGCTGGTGCTGCCGAGGGACATGTTGATGACGTCCGCGCCGTTGTCCACGGCCCAGCGGACGGCGTCGGGCACCTGCTCGTCGACGGAGATGCCGCCCGGGTTGGGGCCGCCGTTGGGCCCCTCGATCCAGACGGACACCGCGAGCAGGTCGGCCTTCGGCGCGACGCCGACGATGCCGTCCGGACCTTCCCCGTACCGGGCGAACGGCGCCGTCTCCGCCGAGGGTGTCGCCGTGGCGCTGCTCGTGCCGGAGGGCCCTGGCGCAGGTGCGGGCGCCGGTGCGTCGGTGTGTCCTCGGCCCGCCAGGAGCGTGCTGACCAGGGTCCCGTGGCTCGGGACCTCACCGATGCCGCGCAGCCCACCCGGGTCCCCGGCCCCCGAGGCGTCCGTCCCGCCGACCACGGCTCCGGCGAGGTCCGGGTGCGTCGCGTCGACGCCGCTGTCGATCACGGCGACGGTGACACCCTCGCCCTGCGTGCTCTCCCATGCCTCGGCGATGCCGTAGTCCTCGAGCCAGTACTCCTTGGCGCGCACCTGGTCGGCGGCGGCCGGCAGGGCCGCCTGCAGCAGGACGGTGAGGGCGACGACGACGGCTGTCCCCGTCCGGGCGGCCGCGCGGCGTGGCGTGGGCATCAGCTCACGAGCCCTGCCGGGCGACGCTCAACGCTATGCCGTCGAGGATGTCGTGCTCGCTCGTGATGGCGGTGGCGACCCGCCCGTCGGTCAGGACCGCCACGCGCTCCAGGATCGTGCGCCAGATCAGGGCGCCGGCGCCGATGACGTCCACCCGGCCGGGGTGCATGTAGGGCAGCGCCGCGCGCTCCGCGCGCGGCCTGTGGAGGAGGTCCGACGCCGCCCCGGAGATCGCCGGGATGGGCAGTTCGGCGCCGTGGATGCGCTCGGCCTCGTAGGCGGGGAGGTCGAGTGCGTGCGCGGTCACCGTGGTGATGCTGCCCGCCACGCCGACGATCTTCGTGACACGGTCCAGCGGCACCCGGGCGGCCGCCTGGTCGATGAGTCGCCGGACCTCGGCCTCCATCGCCGTGATCTGCTCCTCGGACGGCGGATCGTCCCGGAGGAAACGCTCCGTGAAGCGCACGCAGCCCATGTCCGTGCTCAGCGCTCCGACCAGCCCCTCGGTCGTGCCCGCCACGAACTCCGTGCTGCCGCCGCCGAGATCGATCACGAGGACGGTCTCGTGGGCGTCCGTCGCCAGCACGCTGACGGCGCCGTCGAAGGACAGCCGCGCCTCCTCGTCGCCGGAGACGACCTCGGGCTCGACGCCGAGGCGTGCCCGGATGCCGTCCACGAAGTCCTGCCGGTTCTCGGCGTCCCTCGATGCCGACGTCGCCACGAAGCGCACCGGCGGGTTCCCGTGCTGCGCGATCAGCGCCGCGTACTCCTCGGTCGCGGCGAAGGTGCGCGCGAGGGCGGCCTCGGACAGGCGCCCGGTCGCGTCGACGCCCTCACCGAGGCGCACCACGCGCATGAGGCGCACGACGTCGGTCAGGACGTCGTCCTGGATGTCGGCGATGAGCAGGCGGATCGAGTTGGTGCCGCAGTCGATGGCAGCGGTGCGCATGGCGTCTCCTCGCGGGGGTGGGGTGGTGGTCGCGCCGGCGGCGCCGCGCCGGCGTGCAGCCCGCTTCGCCTCGAGCTCCTCGGGGCTGAGCCCCTGCGTCCTGGTGTGTCGGCTCAGGTCCGCGTGGGGTGCCTGGCCCGTGGTGTCCCACGCTCCGTCGCAGGAGCAGCGGTCCGGCGTCCACCAGGGGGCGATGGCGCTGATCGCCTCGTCACCGAGCGGATTCACGCCGGGACCGGCCGCGAGGGAGTGGCCCACCAGCACGTGGAGGCATTTGACGCGCGTCGGCATCCCGCCGGCGGAGACGCCGTCGATCTCCGGGACGGGGCCCGTGCCGGCGCGCTCCCCGACGGCGTCGCGCGCCGCCAGGTACGCGAGGTGCGCCGCCCGGTAGCGGTCCGCGAGGTCGGGGTCCCGGGTGAGCCTGTCGCTCATCGCGGTCATCACGCCGTCGGCCTCGAGGCGGGAGACCGCCGCCGTGATGACGGGGTGCGCCAGGTAGTAGGTGGTGGGGAAGGGGATGCCGTTGGACAGGCGCGGAGCCGTGGTGGCGACGAGCGGGTTCCCGCAGACGCACCGGGCACCGATCTCGACGACGTCGCGGACGGGACGCCCCAGCTGGCGGCTGAGGACGTCGAGGTCGCGTGCGCTGGGGGTCCTGGGATCCGTCGCCCGTCGGTCCTCGGGGGCGTCGTGGTGGCGGTGCTGGGTCACGCTGTTCCTTTCCTGGTGCGCGGCGGGCGTGCGGTCCGCCGCAGCACCCGATCCGACGGGGCCTCGCCCCGGGGGCGGGGCGCCGTCGCTCAGTCCGTCGCCGCGCGGGCGACCGAGTTCCACAGGGAGTCCACCCAGGGCAGGTCGGCGGGCTCGGCGGCCGATCCCTCGCCCGTGCCCTCCTCGATGCCGTCGCCGCCCTTGACGAGGTAGCGGGTCTCCCCCGGCATCACGAGGAAGATCCGTTCGCGGGCCTGCTGCTTCACGAAGGCGGGATCGTCCCAGCGCGCGAGTTCCGACGTGTAGTCGGCCTGCTGCTGCTGCTGCGCGGCGATGTCCGCGCGGAGGGCGTCGAGTTCGGTCTGCTGCTGCAGGTAGCGGCTCACCGACGGCGCCAGCAGCACGATCACCGCGACGAGGACGACGGCGAGGGCCAGCAGGCGCCCCGAGAACGCCTTCGCCGGGATGGGTGTGGCTTCCTCGGCCGGCTCGATCACCGACTCCGCCCGCCTGGAGCCGAGCCGCCCGCGCCGGATGCTGCCGGCGAGCTGGGACCGTTCCGCCGCCCTGGCCNGCTCCTGGCCGGCGCCGGAGCATGGCCGGCACCCCGTGCGCCGGCACCGGATCCGGGTTGTGCCGGTGCCCCGGCGGACCGGGAGCCGTGGGCGGGGGGCTGGCCCTTGGACGCCGCCGGGGCCGGCCGCTCCTCCGCCGCAGGCGTCGGGCGGCCGGCTCGCGGCACGTTAGGGCGGCGGACGGTCATGGAGCTCCTCGTCGATGCTGTCGCGTGTGGTCGCGCGGGTTCCTCACGGAGCCCGTCTAACGAGGGTAGCCGCCCTCTCGATCAACTGCGGATCACCTAGGCCGTGAAACGCGGGAAGGCGCTGCGACCGGCGTAGCGTGCGGCGTCGTCGAGCTCCTCCTCGATGCGGAGCAGCTGGTTGTACTTCGCGACCCGCTCGCTCCGGGCGGGTGCGCCGGTCTTGATCTGGCCGGCATTCGTGGCCACGCAGATGTCGGCGATCGTGGTGTCCTCGGTCTCGCCGGAACGGTGCGAGGTGATCGTCGTGTAGCCGGCACGCTGGGCCATCGAGATGGCGTCGAGCGTCTCGGTCAGGGTGCCGATCTGGTTGACCTTGACCAGCAGCGAGTTCGCCGTCCCGGTGGAGATGCCCTTGGCGAGGCGCGTGGGGTTCGTGACGAAGAGGTCGTCGCCGACGATCTGCACCTTGTCGCCGAGCACGTCGGTGAGGTGCTTCCAGCCTTCCCAGTCGTCCTCGTCGAGCGGATCCTCGATGGAGACGAGCGGGTAGTCGCGGACGAGCTCCTCGTAGTAGGCGCTCATCTCCTGGGTGCTGAGGGACCTGCCCTCGAACTGGTAGGCGCCGTCCTTGTAGAACTCGGACGCGGCGACGTCCAGGGCGAAGGCGATGTCGGTGCCGGGCGTGTAGCCGGCGCGCTCGATGGCGGTGGTGATGAGGTCCAGGGCGTCGCGGTTGGACGGCAGGTTCGGGGCGAAGCCGCCCTCGTCGCCGAGGCCCGTGGCCAGGCCCTTCTCCTTCAGCACGGACTTGAGCTCGTGGTACACCTCGACGCCCCAGCGGAGCCCCTCGGAGTAGGTCTGCGCGCCGAGCGGCACGATCATGAACTCCTGGATGTCGACGTCGGAGTCGGCGTGGGATCCGCCGTTGAGGATGTTCATGAGGGGGACGGGCAGTACGTGCGCGTTCGGGCCGCCGAGGTAGCGGTACAGCGGGAGGGTCGAGGACTCCGCGGCGGCGCGGGCGATGGCGAGGGAGACGCCGAGCATCGCGTTGGCGCCCAGGTTGGACTTGTTCTCGGTGCCGTCCAGGTCGATCATCGCCTGGTCGATCGCGCGCTGGTCGGCGGCGTCGAACCCGAGGAGGGCCGGCTGGATCTGCTCGATCACGGCTTCGACGGCCTGCAGGACGCCCTTCCCGAGGTAGCGGTCCTTCTCGCCGTCACGGCGTTCGTTCGCTTCGAACGCACCGGTGGACGCGCCGGAGGGGACGGCCGCGCGGCCGAAGGTGTCGTCGTCGAGCAGTACCTCGACCTCGACCGTGGGGTTTCCGCGGGAGTCGAGGATCTCCCTCGCGTGGATGGCATCGATAATGGCCATGGAATAGCTCCTCTTCGTTGGAGTGTAGGGGTCAACATCTTGTTGGGACGTCTTTGTCATAAGCAACGGAGGTGTTGCTCCCAGCCTAGTTCACGTGCGTCCCGGCGGTGCCGTGGGTCACGCGGTTGTGACATGGACGGGCGGGCCCGGCCGGGCTCATGCCCCGTCGAGGGCATCCCGCTGGTAGTCCAGGACGGCGCGGCGCAGGGCGCGCTCCGGGTCGAGGCCCGCACCGAGCGCCCGGCGGACCACGGCGAGCAGCTCCAGCCCGAGCTCGGCCTCGCTCCCCTGCTCCTGCCGGCCCTCCCCTGCGCGCCCGTCCCCGGCGCGCCCGAGGGTCTTCGCCGCGAGGGCCAGCGCGGGGAGGCGGTGCGGGATGCCGTCGAACGGCGAGGTGCGGGCCGGCCGCTCCTGCGCCTTCACGGCCCGCCACGTCGCGACGATGCCGTCGACCGACGGCGGTGTCCCGGTCCCCCCGTCCGCGGCGTGCAGGCTCCCGTCCGCCGCGAACACGTGCGGGTTCCGGCGCACCAGCTTGTCGGTGAGCCCCTCGGCCACCGCGGCGAACCCGAAGGACCCGGCCTCGGCGCGGAGCTGTGCATGGAGGACCACCTGGAACAGGACGTCGCCGAGCTCGCCCCGGAGCTCGTCGAGGAGTTCCTGCTCCGGCGCCTCGGCGCGCGCGACGTCGTCGACCGCCTCGTAGAGCTCGTACGTCTCCTCCACGAGGTATTCGAGCAGCGCCGCGTGGTCCAGGGCGGCCGTCCACGGGCAGTGGCGGCGCAGCAGGTCGACCACCTCCACGAGGCGCTCCACCGCCGCGCCCGGCGGGTTCCCGGGCACGGCGTCGCGTGGTGCTGCCGCGTGCTGCACGGGGTGGCTCAGGCGGACGCCAGCCCGGCGGCGGCGTCGAACCGCTGTGCGACGTACTCGGCCAGGGCCTCGCGGTCCTCGAGCGGCAGGAACGCGGCGTCGACGGCGTTCAGGGTGAGGGCGAGGAGGTCGCCGAGGTCGTAGCCGAAGGTGTCGACGAGCAGCTCGAACTCACCGGTCAGCGTGACCCCGCTCATGAGGCGGTTGTCGGTGTTGACGGTGACCTTGAAGCCCAGCTGGTAGAGGAGGTCGAAGGGGTGGGCGTCGATCGTGGTGCCGAAGGCCTCGATAGCCCCGGTCTGCAGGTTCGAGGACGGGCACAGCTCGAGGGCGATCCCCCGGTCCCGGACCCACGACGCGATCGGACCGAGGTTCGCGATGCCGATCTCCTCGCCGTCGGCGGCCTGCTCGTCCGCGGATTCCTCGATCTCGATGTCCTCGGCGATGCGGACGCCGTGGCCGAGGCGCAGCGCGCGGCCGGAGACGAGCGCGTCCCGGATGCTGTCCAGGCCCGCTGCCTCGCCGGCGTGGACGGTCACGGGGAACTGCTCGGAGGCGAGGAAGGTGAAGGCGTCGGCGAAGCGGGAGGCGGGGAAGCCGTTCTCCGCACCGGCGATGTCGAAGCCGACGGCGCCGCGGTCGCGGTGGCGGAGGGCGAGTTCGGCGATCTCCTGGGCGCGGTCGGCGTGCCGCATCGCGGTGATGAGCTGGCCCACCTGGATGACGCGGCCGGCGGCGATCGCCGCGGCGGCGCCCGCCTCGAGCCCCTCCTGCACGGCCTCGACGGCCTCGTCCAGGCTCAGGCCCTGCTGCGTGTGCTGTTCGGGGGCCCAGCGGACCTCGCCGTAGACGACGCCGTCGAGCGCGAGGTCCTCGACGAACTCGCGTGCCACCCGGATGAGCCCGTCCCTGGTCTGCATGACGGCGATGGTGTGGTCGAACGTCTCGAGGTACCGCTCGAGGGATCCCGAGTCGGCGGATTCGCGGAACCAGGCACCGAGCGACTCTGCGTTGGAGGCCGGCAGCTCGTGGCCGATCGAGGCGGCGAGCTCCAGGATGGTGGCCGGCCGCAGCCCGCCGTCGAGGTGGTCGTGGAGGGAGACCTTGGGGAGGGTCCGGATGTCGATGGCGGCGTCGGGGACGGCGTCGTTCTGGGTCTGGGTCACGCTGCCCAGCCTACGCGATGCCCATCAGCGCGGGCTCGTCCCGCGGGCCGGTTCGGGCTGGTCCCGCCGCTCGCCGGCGGACTCCCCGGCGGGCTCCCCGAGCGGGGCCTGCAGCGGGGTGGAGCCACGGACGAGCGCGATCACGCGGTCCATCACCAGACCGATGACGACGGCGATCCCGACGGCCACGGCGACCCCGAGCAGGTGGTTGTGCTGGAACCAGGTGCCCGCGACGGCGCCGATCCCGACCGAGTACCCGGCCCACACCACCCCGGACAGGGCCGTGAGGGCCACGAAGCGGCGGCGGGAACAGCCGGTCGCACCCGCGGTGAGATTCACCGCGACCCGGCCGATCGGGATGAAGCGCGCCACGAGGATGAGCGAGGCCGCGCGCCGGGCGAGCTCCCTGCCCGCCCACGTGAAGGAGCGCTGCATCCGCGGCCGCCGCATCCACCGGAAGCGCGTGGTGCCGATCCATCGGCCGAGGAGGAAGGCGATGTTGTCGCCGAGGAAGGCTCCGAGCGCTGCGGCCAGGATCAGGAGCCAGGGATCGGGCACACCCTGCGTGATGATCAGGGACGCCAGGCCGACGACCACGGATTCGCTGGGCACGGGCGGGAAGAAGCCGTCGACGAGGCAGCAGGCGAGGACGAGGAGGTACACCCAGGGCTGTCCGGCCGCCGCGAGGACGCCGTCGCTGATGCCGTCCAGGGCGGTGGTGATCGCATCCATCGTGGGTTCCTGTCGCCGTCGCCCCCGCGCCTCGGGCCGCCCGGGTGGGCGGCCCGGTCGGGGACCTGACGCCTCACGGACCGCGGTCCCGCGGACACCCCCGGGGCCGCGTCCTCCGTTCCCGCGTCCGGCTCCGACGCTACCGGCGCACCGCGGGCCGGGTCGTCGGCCTTCCGGGCGAGATATGCGGCGGCCGGCCTCATTCCCACGGATGAGACCGGCCGCCCCTCCCCCGGGGTTCACCCTGCCGGGCGTGGGCCTAGGCGATGCGGTCGATGATGAGCCGCTGCGCCGGGCGCGATCCCTCGGGCGCGATCACGACCGCGTCCGCCAGCGCCTCGCGTGCACGCTCGAACCGCTCGGGGGTGTCGGTGAGCAGCGTCATCAGCGGCTCCCCCGCACGCACCGTGGCACCGGGCTTGGCGTGCATCCGCACGCCGGCGCCCGCCTGCACCTGGTCCTCCTTGCGGGCGCGACCGGCGCCGAGGCGCCACGCGGCGACGCCGACCGCGAGGGCGTCCAGGCCCACGAGCACGCCGTCGGCCGGGGCGAGCACGACCTCGGACTCCTTCGCGACCGGCAGTGCTGCGCGCGGATCGCCACCCTGCGCCTCGATCATCCTGTTCCACACGTCCATGGCGCGGCCGTCCTTCAGGGCGGCGGCGGGATCGGCGTCGTGCACGCCGGCACACGCGAGCATCTCCTCGGCGAGGCGGACGGTGAGTTCGACGACGTCGGACGGGCCCCCGCCCGCGAGGACCTCGACGGACTCCTCGACCTCGATCGCGTTGCCGGCGGTCAGCCCGAGCGGGGTGCTCATGTCGGTGAGGAGCGCGACGGTGTTCACGCCGGCGTCCTTGCCGAGCGCCACCATGGTCTCGGCCAGCTCGCGGGCACGGGCCTCGTCCTTCATGAACGCGCCGCTGCCCACCTTGACGTCGAGGACGAGCGAGCCGGTGCCCTCCGCGATCTTCTTGCTCATGATCGAGGAGGCGATCAGGGGGATGGCCTCGACGGTGCCGGTCACGTCGCGGAGCGCGTACAGCTTCTTGTCGGCGGGCGCCAGGCCCGTACCGGCCGCGCAGATGACCGCGCCGACCTCGGCGAGCTGGCGCAGCATGTCCTCGTTGCTGAGGCGCGCCTGCCAGCCGGGGATGGACTCGAGCTTGTCCAGGGTTCCGCCGGTGTGGCCGAGGCCCCGGCCGGAGAGCTGCGGCACGGCGACGCCGAACACGGCGACCAGGGGCGCGAGCGGCAGGGTGATCTTGTCCCCCACGCCGCCGGTGGAGTGCTTGTCGCTCGTCGGGCGGCCGAGCGAGGAGAAGTCCATGCGCTCGCCCGAGGCGATCATCGCCGCCGTCCAGCGGGAGATCTCCGCGCGGTCCATGCCGTTGAGGAGGATCGCCATGTTGAGGGCGGCCATCTGCTCGTCGGCGATGGCGCCGCGCGTGTAGGCGTCGATGGTCCAGTCGATCTGCGCGGGCGAGAGGGTGCCGCGGTCGCGCTTGATGCGGATGATGTCGACGGCGTCGAAGACTTCGGTCATGGAGGATCCTCGGATCTGTTCGGGGGTGGGATGTGGTGCCCAGGCAAGGTGGTGCTCGGGCAGGTGGTGCTCAGGCGAGGTGCTGGGGCCCGAAGGCGTCCGGCAGGACCTCGTCCATGGTGCGGATGCCGCTGACGGTCAGGAGCACCATGTCGGGTGCCCGGAACTCGTACAGCAGCTGGCGGCAGCGCCCGCACGGCATGAGGGTGTTGCCCTCGCCGTCCACGCAGCTGAAGGCCCGGATGCGCCCGCCGCCGCTCATGGCCAGCGCGCTCACGAGCGCGCATTCGGCGCACAGGGTCAGCCCGTAGGACGCGTTCTCCACGTTGCAGCCGGAGATGATCCGGCCGTCGTCGAGGAGTGCCGCCGCTCCGACGGGGAACTTCGAGTAGGGGACGTAGGCGTTCCCCATCGCCTCCGTCGCGGCGGCGGTGAGGGTGTCCCAGGGGATCCCGGCCGGGGTCGTGGTCTCGGTCATGACGGGTACTCCTAGCCCTTGATGTACGGGATGCCGCTGGCTCCCGGTGCCCTGGAGCGGCCCACGAGGCCCGCGACGGCGAAGACCGTCACCACGTAGGGCAGCATGCGCAGGAACTGGTCCGGCACCGGGGTGCCGAGCAGGCTGAGCACGTTGGACAGGTTCGTCGCGAAGCCGAACAGCAGCGCCGCGAAGAACGCTCCGATCGGGTTCCACCGGCCGAAGATCATGGCCGCCAGGGCGATGTAGCCCGCGCCCGCCGTCATGTCGCGCCCGAAGCCCGAGACGGCGACGAGCGTGAAGAAGGACCCGCCGATACCCGCGACGACACCGGCGAGCAGCACGTTGGTGAAGCGCATCCGGTTGACGTTGACGCCCAGGGTGTCGGCGGCCTTCGGGTGCTCCCCGACCGCGCGGGTCCGCAGGCCCCAGCGGGAGTGGAAGAGTGCCACGTAGATGACGGCCACCGCCACGTACATCAGGTAGCCCACGATGGTCTGCTCGAAGAGGATCGGCCCGATCACGGGCAGGTCCGAGAGCAGCGGGATCTCGACGATGGGCAGGCGCGGCGGCGAGTTCCACCGCTCCGGGTCCTCGGTGAGGACGGCGGAGAACAGGAACCCGGTGAGCCCGGAGACCAGCACGTTGAGCACGACGCCGACGATCACCTGGTTGACGACGTAGCGGATGCTGAAGACGGCGAGCACGAGCGATACGAGGACACCGGCGACGGCCGCCGCGAAGAGACCGACGAACGCGTTCCCGGACAGCGACGCGGCGACGGCCGCGGCGAAGGCGCCGAACAGCAGCTGCCCCTCGATGGCGATGTTGACGACGCCGGAGCGCTCGCACAGGATGCCCGAGAGCGAACCGAAGATGAGCGGGACGGCGAGGGTCACCGACCCGGCGAGCAGGCCGTAGAGGGCGACGTTCGGTGTGCGGGCGCTGCCCACCACCCACGTCAGGAAGGCGATGAGGAACAGGACGGCGAACACGGCCGGCACCCAGGCGGGCACGGTCCGGCCGGAACGCGTCCGCAGGAACGCGACGACGGCGAGGGCGGTCATCCCGAGGGCGGTGATCCAGCCGACGACGGGCGCCGACACCACGATCGCGGGCAGGACGATCGCGTCGCCGTCCTCCGAGAGGCGGAACGTGACGTCGTTGTCCGGGGCCCCGATCGCGAAGACCAGGAGGGAGAAGAGCGCGACGACGGCGAGGATGATCGGTGTCTTCCAGCTGCGCACGCCGGCGTCGCCGCCGTCGCGGGCGCCGCGGGCGGGCGCTTCGGTGGTTGCTGTGCTCATGCTGCTGCTCCGGTCGAGGCTGGCGTACGGGTCGTGGAACCGCCCTTGCCGGTGCGGGAGGCACCGGGTGCGGGGAGGCGGAACAGCGCGCGGACGAGCGGCGGCGCTGCGATGAAGAGGACGATGAGCGACTGCACCACGAGGACGATGTCGATGCTGGTGCCGGTCGACGCCTGCATGGTCACGCCTCCGGCGCGGAACGCGCCGAACAGGATGCCCGCCGCGAAGGTGCCCCACGGGGTGGAACGCCCGAGCAGGGCGACGGTGATCGCGTCGAAGCCGAAGCTCGCCGCGACGCCCGAGGTCAGCACCTTCTCGGTGCCGGACACCTGCGCCACGCCCGCGAGTCCCGCGAGGGCTCCGGCGATGGCCATCGCCAGGATGTAGCCCTTGCTGACGCTGATGCCCGCGGTGCGGGCGGCGCTGGGGTTCGCCCCGATGGCGCGCAGCTCGAAGCCGACCGTCGAGCGGTTGAGCAGCCACGCCACGAAGAACGTCGCCAGCACGGCGACGACGAAGCCCCAGTGCAGGCGGAATCCCGCGCCGAGCAGCGGCGGGTAGAGCGCCGTCGCGTCCAGCTGGGGGCTGATGGGATTCGTGGAGCCCGGCCGCTGGAACGCCGGGGTGCTCAGGAAGTAGAGGACCAGGTTGACGGCGATGTAGTTGAACATGATGGTCAGGATGACCTCGTGGGCGCCCGTGCGTGCCTTGAGGACGCCGACGATCCCCGCCCAGATCGCACCGCCGATCATGCCGGCGAGGACCACGAGGAGCAGGTGGATGCCGGCCGGGAGGTGGAGCGTGAAGCCGACCCAGCCCGCGAAGGTCGCACCGATGAGGATCTGGCCCTGCGCGCCGATGTTGAACAGGCCCGCGCGGAACGCGAGCGCCACACCCAGGCCGGCGCAGATGAGCGGCGTGGCGACCGTCAGCGTCTGCGTCAGGGGGTAGATCATCCGGGCGAAGGTCTCCCCCTGGACGTTGAACACCGCGCCCTGGAAGAGGGCGATGTACGCGCCCGACGCCGCCGTCCAGGCCGCCGCCAGGGTGTCCTGGGGCCGGCTGAAGAAGTACGACGACGCCCGGGCCACGTTCTCGTCCGTGACGGCGATGAGCAGGCCGCCGAGAACCAGGGAGAGGACCACGGACAGGAAGGCGACGAGCGCGTTCCCGGTCATGATGCGCTGCAGGAGCGTCGATTCCGGCGCGGGTCCGCCGCCGAGACCGGTGGCGGGCACGGCGGGCGGGGGCAGTTCCCCGCCCGCCGTCTCGGCCGCGTTCTCGAGCCGCACCTCGTCCTTGCGCGCGGCCTCCTTCGCTTCCCGACGGCTCAGCGGAGCGTCGCCGTCGGTCGCCGGGGTGGCCGGCCTGTCGTCCTGCGGGCTCACAGGTTTCCTCCTTGAACGTCGTGTACCTGGGCCAGTGCTTCGTCGCCCGCCATGCCGGCCATCATCAGGCCGAGGACATCGCGCGACGCGGTGCCGGGCACGATGCCCATGAGGCGTCCGCGGTACAGCACGGCGATCCGGTCGGCGAGCTCCAGGACCTCGTCGAGCTCGGTCGAGACGATGATGACGGGGGTGCCGCCGTCGCGCTCCGCGACGATGCGCCGGTGCAGGAACTCGATGGATCCGACGTCGACGCCGCGGGTGGGCTGCGAGGCGATGAACAGTTCGAGCGGCCGCGAGAACTCCCGGGCCATGACGACCTTCTGCTGGTTCCCGCCGGACAGCGTTCCCGCCGCGGCGGACGCCGACTGGGTACGGATGTCGTACTCGGCGATCTTCTCCTCGGCGTTCTTCTCGATGACCGCGGGTGACATGGACAGGCCCCGGGCGAACGGGGCGTCGTCGTACCGGTTGAGGACGAGGTTCTCGGCGACCGAGAACGTGCCGACGAGCCCGTCCACGCTGCGGTCCTCGGGGACGAACCCGACGCCGGCGCGGATGACGTCCTTGACGCTGCGGCCCAGGAGTTCCTCGCCGCCGAGCGTGATCGAGCCCGTGACGTGGTGCTGGAGCCCCATGATGGCCTCGGTGAGTTCGGTCTGCCCGTTGCCCTGGACGCCGGCGATGGCGAGGATCTCCCCCTTCGCCACCTCGAAGCTCAGGCCGTCCACGACGCGCTGGCCGTTGGCGGCCTGGACCGTGAGGTCGCGGACCCTGAAGGTCACCTCGCCGGGGGTCGCAGGCTTCTTGTCGAGCGTGAGGCTGACCGATCGCCCCACCATGAGGGACGCGAGTTCGGTGGTCGACGCGCTCGGGTCGGCGGTGCCGACGACCTTGCCGCGGCGGATGACGGTGATGACGTCGGAGACGGCCTTGACCTCGCGGAGCTTGTGCGAGATGAAGACGATGGACTTCCCGTCGGCCTTGAGCTGGCCCATGATGCCGAGCAGCTCGTCGGTCTCCTTGGGCGTCAGCACGGCGGTGGGCTCGTCGAGGATCAGCACTTCGGCGTCGCGCACGAGGGCCTTGATGATCTCGACGCGCTGCTGCACACCGACCGGAAGATCCTCGACCACGGCGTCGGGATCGACGTCGAACCCGTACTGGTCGGAGATCTGCCGGATGCGCGTGCGCGTCTTCTGCAGGTCGAGCATGCCGCCCGCCTTCGTGGCCTCGTTGCCGAGCGCCACGTTCTCCGCCACGGTGAAGACCGGCACGAGCATGAAGTGCTGGTGCACCATGCCGATCCCGGCGGCCATGGCGTCCCCGGGCCCCTTGAAGGTCACCGGCTCGTCGTCGACGACGATCTCGCCCTCGGACGGGTCGTACAGTCCGTACAGCACGTTCATGAGCGTCGACTTCCCGGCCCCGTTCTCACCGAGCAGGCTGTGCACCTGTCCCGGTTCGACGACGAGGTCGATGGAGTCGTTGGCGACGAGCGATCCGAATCGCTTCGTGATGCCGATCAGTTCGAGTTTCACAACTCATCCAACCTGTTCTGTTCTCTTGTCGTGTCCTGGCTCGTCGCTGGATCGAGCGGAAGCCACGTGAAGGATACCGGGCGGGGCATCGGCGCACCGACCGGCGTCGAACGCAAACCGCCTTCCTCCCGGCGTTACCCGCGGGAGGAAGGCGGTCCTGGTGCGCTGCCGTGCTACTTCGGGCTGGCGGCCGAATCGACCGTGATCTCGCCCGAGACGATCTGCTCCTTCAGCCCGTCGAGCGTCGCCTGCAGGTCGGCGGGGACGTTGGCCTCCTGGTCGTGGAACGGCGCCAGAGCCACGCCACCGTTCTCCAGGGTGCCCACGTACGGGGTGTTGTCGAAGGTGCCCTCGACGTCGGTGCTGATGACGTCCTCGACGGCGTCGCCCATGAGCTTCATGACCGAGGTGAGGATGAACTCCTCGCCCTTGCCCGCGGTCTCGTAGCCGTCGGAGTCGACCCAGATGGCCTTGACGTCCTTGCCGCCCGCGTTCGCCTCGATGACGGCGTCGAGCGTGCCCGAACCGACCGGACCGGCGACGGGCATGATGATGTCCGCGCCTTCGTTGATGAAGTTCTGGGTGTTGGTCTTGCCCGCGGCCTGGTCCTCGAAGTTGCCCACGAAGGTGCCGTTCTGGCTCTCCTTGTCCCAGCCGAGGAGCTGGACGTCGCCGCCGGTCTCCTCGTTGAAGTAGGTGACGCCGTCGGCGAAACCGTCCATGAAGATGGTCACGGTCGGGATGTTGATGCCGCCGAAGGTGGCCACCTTGCCGGTCTCGCTCGTCGCGGCCGCCGCGTAGCCGGCCAGGAACGCGGCCTGCGCCGTGTCGTAGATGATCGGCTTGACGTTCGGCAGGTCGATCGAGTTGTCGTCGACGATCGCGAAGTTCGCCTCGGTGTTCTGCTCGGCGGCGGCCTTGGTGGTGTCGGCGAGCAGGAAGCCCACGGTGACGGTGAGGTTGCAGCCGGCCTGGACCATGCTGTCGACGTTGGGACCGAAATCGGTCTCCGCCTGCGACTCCGCCTGGTTGATCTGGATGCCGAGGTCCGCTTCGGCCTTCTTCAGACCCTCGTAGCTGGACTGGTTGAACGAGCGGTCGTCGAATCCACCGGAGTCGGAGACGATGCAGCCGAGGTAGTCGGAGTTCGCCTCGGCGCTCGAGCCGCCGGCCGACGACTCCTCGGCCGGCGGTGCCCCGCAGCCGGAGAGGACGAGGGCCGATACGCCGAGGACGGCCGCGGACAGGCCGGTGCCGCGCGAAATTTTGCGCAGTGAGTTCTTCAAAATGCCTCCAGGAGAGAAATGCGCCACGGGAAGGAATGCCAGCGAGTGTCCATCCCGGTCACGATTGATCCGGGGCTCTGTTGTCACTGGAAGACCGTGGCGCCGCGACACCGTCGGTGCAGCACGTATGCGAACATCCTAAGGGCCAAGTGACGGGGAACACTACATGGGCACACCGCGGGTGCCGATCGTTCGGGTTTCGTTATGCACAGGGGGCTGAGCACACGTCCCGGCAGCGCCCGGCCGCCCGCAGGACAGCTAGGCGTCGGCGTCGGCCACGGCCCGGAGGGCGGCGGCGGCCATGACACGGATGCCGTAGCCGATAGCCCGCTCGTCCGGCCTGTAGTCGCCGCGGTGCAGGTCGTAGGTCTCCCCGCCGGGCGTGCGTGTCCCGAGCCGCATCATGGCACCCGGCACCTCCTGGGTCATCCAGGCGAAGTCCTCGCCGCCCATGGACTGCGGCGTCAGGACGACGGCGCCCGGGCCGAGTTCGGCGCGGGCGGCGGCCTCGAGCAGGCCGGTCTCCGCCTCCTGGTTCACCACGGGCGGCACGCCGCGGGTGTGCTCCAGCTTCACGGTCACCCCGAACGGCGCCGCGACCTCGCGGACGGCCCGGTCGAGCAGCTCACCGGCGGACTTCCAGGCATCGGCGTCGAGGCAGCGCAGCGTACCCGACATGTAGCCGTGCGCCGGGATCGCGTTGGGGGCGGACCCGGCGTGGATCTGTCCCCAGACGAGGGAGACCGAGCTGCGCACGTCGATCCGGCGGGAGAGCACGGCCGGGACGTTCACGGCGATGGACGCCAGCGCGAACACGAGGTCCTCGGTGAGGTGCGGGCGCGAGGTGTGGCCGCCGCGGCCGCTGAGTTCGACGCGGATGGTGTCGGACGCCGAGGTGATGGCACCGATGCGCGTGCCGACCAGGCCGACGTCGATCCTCGGGTCGCAGTGCAGGGCGAGGATCCGCGGCAAACCGGTGAGCACCCCCTGGTCGATGACGTCGAGGGCGCCGCCGGGCATCATCTCCTCGGCGGGCTGGAAGATGATCCGCACAGTGCCGGGCAGGGGCTCCTCGCGGTCGAGGTCGGCGAGGACGAGGGCGACGCCGAGCATCACCGTCGTGTGGATGTCGTGGCCGCAGGCATGCGTCACCCCGGTGGAGGCCGAGGCGTAGGTCAGGCCCGTCTCCTCGATGATCGGCAGGGCGTCGATGTCCGCCCGCAGCCCGAGGCGGAGCGGGCCCCGGCCGACGTCGACGAAGACGCCGGTGCCCACCAGCCGCTGCGGGACGAGCCCCGCCTGCCGGAGCCGCGCGACGAGCAGGTCCGTGGTGCGGTGTTCCTTGAAGGAGAGCTCGGGGTTGCGGTGGATGTCACGCCGGATACCGGTCAGCTCATCGAGCAACAGGGCGAGGGATGCACCCGCCCGTGAGGCAGGAGGGCTCTGGGCGCTGAACGTTTCCACGCCCTCAGCCTACCGACCGGCGGCCCGCAGGCGGCATTTCATTGCTCCCGCGCCTCGTCCCCCGGGTGCTTGCCCTCCTAGAGCACGTCGGTGTCGCCGCTGGCGCGGAGCCTCTCGACGGCGGTCTTGACCTCCTGGGCGTGCTCCTTCGTGGTGACGAGCAGGGCGTCGGGGGTGTCCACGATGACGACGTCGTCGATCCCGATGAGCGCGATGACCCGCTTCGTGTCCGAGACGACGATGCCCGAGGCGTTCTCCGAGAAGACGCGCGCGCCCTCCCCCATCACCGTGAGCTCGCTGTTCTCCTCGGCCGGGTTCAGCCGGCCGATGGCCGCGAAGTCGCCGACGTCGTCCCAGCTGAACTCGCCCGGGATCATGGCGACGTCGCCGGCGGCGGCGGCGGGCTCCGCGACGGCGTAGTCGATGGCGATCTTCGGCAGCGTCGGCCAGATACGGCGGGCCACCTCGACGCGGCGGGGGGTGTCCCAGGCCTCCGCGATCTCGGTGAGGCCTGCGTAGAGCTCGGGCTCGTTGGCGGACAAGTGCTTGAGCATGAGGTCCACCGGCGCCACGAACATGCCGGCGTTCCAGGAGTAGTTGCCGCTCTCGATGTAGCCGTCGGCGACGTCCTGCGACGGCTTCTCCACGAACTCGATGACGGCGTGGGCGCTCGGCGCCCCGTCCACGGCGAGGGGCTCGCCGGCGCGGATGTACCCGAAGCCTGTCGACGCGTGGGTCGGCTTGATGCCGATGGTGACGATGAAGCCGCGGGCGGCCGTCTGGATGGCCTCGCGGACGGCGTCCTGGAAGACGTCGACCGGCGAGATCACCTGGTCGGCGGCGAAGGACCCCATGATGATGCGCGGGTCCCTCCGGTGGAGGATGGCGGCGGCGAGCCCGATCGCCGCCCCGGAATCCTTGGGCTCCGATTCGAGGACGAGGTTCAGGTCCTCGATCTCCGGCAACTGCTCGAGGACCGCGCGCCGGTGGGCGATGCCGGTGACGACCATGATCCGCCCGTCGCAGAGCGGACGGAGGCGGTCGTAGGTGGCACGGATCAGCGTGCTGCCGGACCCGGTGAGGTCGTGCAGGAACTTGGGTGCGGCCGCCCGCGAGAGCGGCCACAGCCGCGTGCCGGTGCCTCCCGCGGGGATCACGCCGTGGAAGCGCGCGAGAGCATCGTCCGCGGGCTCGGTATCAGGGGTGTGGGCAACCGCCCTCTCGGTACTCATCCGTTCCACGGTAACCGACGCATGCCGGGCCGGGCTCCCTCCGTCCGGGACCGGCAGCGGGTCCCCGCCGGCCCCGGTGTTACGGAGGTCACAGGTGAGGGGCCCCTAAATTGAACCGGGAATGTCACCGGCCTAGATTATTCTTATCTGAAGAGTGCTGTCGCACCGGCGTAATCCCTGCGTATATCGCGCTAACGCCCTCGCGATGCAGGGAGGTCAATTCAATGCCGAAGACACTGTCACCAACAGGCACCCTCTACCGTGGCCGGGAAGGCCAATGGTCCTGGGTGGCCCACCGCATCACCGGGGTCGTGATTTTCTTCTTCCTCCTCGTCCACGTCCTGGACACCTCGCTCGTGCGGGTCTCCCCCGAGGCGTACGACGCCGTCATCGCCTCCTACAAGAACCCGATCATGGGTCTCGGAGAGCTCGGCCTCGTCGCCGCGATCGTCTTCCACGCCTTCAACGGCATCCGCGTCATCCTCGTGGACTTCTGGAAGAAGGGTCCCAAGTACCACCGCCAGATGCTCTGGAGCGTCGTCGGCCTCTGGGCGGTCGTCATGATCGCCTTCTCGATCCGCCATCTCTCGCACGTCTTCGGAGGTTAGGACCCCATGGCTACGCCAACCATTGAAACCCCCCGCTCCGGTCGGGTGTCCCCGGGCTACTCCCGCACCCCCGGCTCGCGCGGCAACTTCGAGATGATCGCCTGGCTGTTCATGCGCATCTCGGGGGCCATCCTGGTGGTGCTGATCTTCGTGCACCTCTACGTGAACCTCGTCGCGGGTGACGGCATCAGCGGCATCGACTTCGGTTTCGTCGCCGGGAAGTGGGCCAGCCCCCTCTGGCAGATCTGGGACCTGACCATGCTGTGGCTGGCCATGCTCCACGGCACCAACGGCATCCGGGTGATCATCAACGACTACGCGGAGAAGAACAGCACGCGTATGTGGCTGAAGGGTGTCCTGTACACGTCGACCGTCGTCATCGTGGTCCTCGGCACGCTCGTGATCTTCACCTTCGATCCCTGCCCCGTCATCAACGGGGTCGCCCACGTCGCGGACTACTGCCCCGCCCCGTAACACCTGCCGCAGGCCGGCACCTCCCGCATGACGGGCCCACCGGGCCGCACTCATGCAGCCACAACGGTTTCAACAGAAAGAGCGACCAGCATGCAGGTCCACAAGTACGACGTCGTCATCGTCGGCGCGGGCGGCGCAGGAATGCGCGCGGCCATCGAGTCCGGCCAGCGCGCCCGCACCGCCGTCCTGACGAAGCTCTACCCCACCCGATCCCACACCGGAGCCGCGCAGGGCGGCATGTGTGCGGCCCTCGCCAACGTCGAAGAGGACAACTGGGAGTGGCACACGTTCGACACCGTCAAGGGCGGCGACTACCTGGTCGACCAGGACGCCGCCGAGGTCATGGCGAAGGAGGCCATCGAGGCCGTCCTCGACCTCGAGAAAATGGGCCTGCCGTTCAACCGGACGCCCGAGGGGCGCATCGACCAGAGGCGCTTCGGCGGCCACACGCGCGACCACGGCAAGGCGCCCGTCCGACGATCCTGCTATGCGGCCGACCGCACGGGACACATGATCCTCCAGACGCTCTACCAGAACTGCGTCAAGCACAACGTCGAGTTCTACAACGAGTACTACGTCCTGGACCTCCTGATGGTGGACCAGGAGGTCACGGTGGACGGCGTGACGCGCATCGAGAAGCGCGTCGCCGGCGTCGTCTCCTACGATCTCGCCTCGGGAGAGCTGCACATCTTCCAGGCGAAGTCCGTCGTCTTCGCCTCGGGCGGCGTCGGCAAGGTCTACAAGACCACCTCGAACGCCCACACCCTGACCGGTGACGGCATGGGCATCGCGTTCCGCCGCGGCATCCCCCTCGAGGACATGGAGTTCTTCCAGTTCCACCCGACCGGCCTCGCAGGCCTGGGCATCCTCCTCTCGGAGGCCGCCCGCGGCGAGGGCGCCATCCTCCGCAACTCGGAGGGCGAGCGCTTCATGGAACGGTACGCACCCACCATCAAGGACCTCGCGCCCCGTGACATCGTGGCGCGGTCCATGGCGAACGAGGTCCGCGAGGGCCGCGGTGCCGGTCCGAACAAGGACTACGTCCTGCTCGACCTGACGCACCTGGAGCCGGCGCACATCGACGCGAAGCTGCCCGACATCACCGAGTTCGCCCGCACCTACCTCGGGGTGGAGCCCTACACGGAGCCGGTCCCGGTCTTCCCGACGGCGCACTACGCGATGGGCGGCATCCCGACCAACATCAAGGCCGAGGTCCTCGCGGACAACGACACCGTGGTGCCCGGCCTGTACGCCGCCGGCGAGGTGGCCTGCGTCTCCGTCCACGGCTCCAACCGCCTCGGCACGAACTCGCTGCTCGACATCAACGTGTTCGGGAAGCGGGCCGGCCTGGCCGCCGCCGAGTACGCCCTCACCGCCGACTTCGTCGACATCCCCGAGAACCCCACGGCCGAGACCGAGGAACTCCTCAACCGGGCGCGCAGCTCGGAGGGCGGGGAGCGCGTCGCACTGATCCGCAAGGAACTGCAGGACATCATGGACGCCAACGTCCAGGTGTTCCGCACCGAGGAGACCCTCCTCGAGGCCCTGCGCGTCATCGACACGCTGGAGGAGCGCTACACGCGGATCACGGTGCAGGACAAGGGCAAGCGATTCAACCTGGACCTGCTGGAAGCCGTGGAACTCGGGTTCCTCCTGGACATGGCGAAGGTCATGACCGCCGCGGCCCTGCACCGCAGGGAGTCCCGCGGGGGCCACTTCCGGGAGGATTTCCCGGAGCGTGACGACGAGAACTTCATGACCCATTCCATGGCCTACAAGGATCCCAGCGCCACCGAGACCAGTGGCGTCCGCCTTGAGACCAAACCGGTGATCTTCACCCGATACCAGCCCATGGAGCGTAAGTACTGATGAGCACCGAAACAATGGAGAAGGAGCCGGCCTCCAAGATCGAGCTGGCACCCGGCGTCGGCGGTGGAGGAGAGATCCCCACGTTCGACATCACCCTGAAGGTCCGCCGCTACAATCCCGAGGTGTCCGACGAGGCGCACTGGGACGAATGGCAGCTCACCATGTACGGCACGGACCGCGTGCTGGACGCCCTGCACAAGGTCAAGTGGGAGCACGACGGCTCCGTGTCCTTCCGCCGCTCCTGCGCCCATGGCGTGTGCGGCTCGGACGCGATGCGCATCAACGGCCGCAACCGCCTCGCCTGCAAGACGCTGCTGAAGGACCTGGACACCTCCAAGCCCATCCTCGTGGAACCCATCAAGGGCCTCCCCGTGGAGAAGGACCTGATCGTGGACATGGAACCCTTCTTCCAGTCCTACCGCGAGATCATGCCGTTCCTGGTCAGCAAGGGCCACGAGCCCAGCAAGGAACGCCTGCAGTCCGCCGAGGAGCGCGACCGCTACGACGACACCACCAAGTGCATCCTGTGCGCCGCGTGCACGTCGTCGTGCCCCGTGTTCTGGACCGACGGCCAGTACTTCGGCCCCGCCGCGATCGTGAACGCCCACCGGTTCATCTTCGACTCGCGGGACGACGCCGGGGACATGCGCCTGGAGATCCTCAACGACAAGGAAGGCGTCTGGCGCTGCCGGACCACCTTCAACTGCTCCGAGGCGTGCCCCCGCGGCATCCAGGTCACGAAGGCCATCTCCGAGGTCAAGCAGGCGATCCTGACCCGCAAGATCTGATCCGGCGCCGCCGGATACGATCCGGCGCTGCAGGGCCCGTGGAAGGGCGGTCCGTCCCGACGGACCGCCCTTTCCTGCGTCGGCGTGGCCACGGCTCCTGAGCCGGACGTCGCCGGCGCAGGGCTAGGTGTGCTTCCCCCGCCGGCTCCGCTGCCGCAGCGATCCGGCCTTCGCATGGTGGAGGCGCGCGGACTCCGCGGCCGCATCGGCCGTCCCCACCGCGCACCACGCCGTCGCGAGCAGGTACACCTGGCTGAGCAGGTAGAACCAGACGAACAGGGCGACGACCACCGCGACGGACAGCAGGACCACGCTGTTGCCGAACAGGCCGACGATCTGCGTCGAGAAGAAGCGGAGCACGGAGGTCCCGAGGCCCGCGATGAGTGCCCCCTGCAGGAGGATCGGCTTCGGCATGGTGATCGCGGAGGAGGACCGGAGCAGGACCACGACCACGAAGGTGTCCAGGAGGATCATGACCGCGAAACCCGCGGCCCGGGTCAGCCCCTGCGTGGCACCGCCCAGGTCGAGGAAGGTGAGCAGCGCTCCCAGGGTGTTGGTGGCGATCACGCCGAGCGCCGTCGTCACGAGCATCACGATGCCGAGCAGGGCCAGGGTGAGGAGGTCCTTGGCCCAGAGCACCAGCGGGATCACGGCGACCGGGCGCAGGCCGAAGATGCCCCGCATCGCCTGGCGCATGCCCCCGATCCAGCCGAGGGAGGTCACCACCATCACGCCCGCGGAGATGACGATGGTCCAGCCGAGACCACTCGTGGCCTCGAAGAGGGCATCGGGCGTCACGAGTCCGGCCTGCCCCTCCCCTTGGTCGATCAGGCCGGGGACGGCCTGGTCGAGCACGTCCACGGCGATGTCCTGCAGGGCCTCGTTCCCGGCGATGACGATGCCCAGGGCGGCGAACACGACCACGAGCAGCGCCGCGATGGCGAAGAAGAGGCGGTAGGCGAGGCCCGCAGCCATGAGCGGGCCACGCCTCCGGAGGTACAGCTGGAAGACCCGCACCGCGCGGACGGTATTGATGCGTGACAGGGCGAGGTCCACCCGTGCGGCGACGAGTCCCATCCCGCTACTGCCGGAGCGGGTCAGCCGACCCAGCCGGATGCGGGCCTCGGCGACCCTGCGGTGCAGCCCCGGCAGATCGGCCGGGGAGGGCGGCTCATCCTGCGGCGGTGTGGGAGCCGTCGACGTCCTGGCCAAAATGCAGCTCCTCCCTCAGCTTCCAGAGCCCCGACGGCACGTGCTCATAGAGTCCCATGGATCGCACCTCGAACGAGGCCTCGAAGGTCTGCAGCTCCTCGACGGCGGCATCCATGGCGGCGTCCGACACGTCGTGGGCCACGGTGACGTGCGGGTGGAAGGGGAAGGCGAGCTCACGCTCGAGCGGCCCGGCCTGCAGCCTGGCATGGAGGTCCACGCACGCGTCGAAGCCCTCCACGAGCCGGAGGAAGATCACCGGGGAGACCGGACGGAAGGACCCGGTGCCGCGGAGCCGCACGGTGAACGGAGCCTGGTCGCGGGCCACCGCCCGCACGTGGTCGATGGTCTCGTCCCAGTCCGTGGCCGGCGTCGTCGTGATGAGGGTGATGTGCGGCGGGACGACCGCCGCCATCGGATCACCGAAGGATGCCCGCCACAGCTCGAGGGTGCCGGCGAGGGGCTCCGGGATCGGGATGGTGACCCCCACGGAGCTGCCGGTCACGCTGGGGAGGGACACGGCGTCCGCCGCCCCGCGGGATGGGATGGTCGAGGCGCACATCGGTCAGAGGGACCCCGCGGCCGGGAGGAAACCGACGCGCGCATAGACCTCGGCGAGGGTGGGAGCGGCGAGGCTGCGTGCCTTCGCGGCGCCCTTGGCCAGGAGCCGGTCGAGTTCGGCGGGATCGGACAGCAGGTCCTCCGCCCGGCTGCGGATGGGCGCGAGCGACTCCACCACCAGCTCCGCGAGATCCACCTTCAGGTGGCCGTACATGCGCCCCTCGTACTCGGCCTCGAGGTCGGCGACGGTCCGCCCGGACAGGCCGGCATGGATCGCGAGGAGGTTGGAGATCCCGGGCTTCTCCGCCCTGTCGAAGCGGATCTCCGTCCCGGCGTCGGTGACGGCGGACCGGATCCGCTTGGCGGTGACCTTCGGGTCGTCGAGGAGGTTGACCAGGCCGCCGGGGGACGACGCCGACTTCGACATCTTCGCCGTCGGATTCTGCAGGTCGTAGATCTTCGCGGAGTCCTTCTGGATGAAGGGCTCCGGCACCACGAAGGTCTCACCGAACCGCGTGTTGAAGCGCTGCGCGAGGTCACGGCTGAGCTCCACGTGCTGGCGCTGGTCCTCCCCCACCGGGACGCCGTCGGGCTGGTAGAGGAGGATGTCCGCGGCCTGGAGGACCGGGTAGGTGAACAGGCCCACGCTCGCGGCGTCCGTCCCCTGCTTCGACGCCTTGTCCTTGAACTGCGTCATGCGTGAGGCCTCACCGAACCCGGTGATGCAGTTCAGTACCCAGGCGAGCTGGGCGTGCTCCGGGACGTGCGACTGCACGAAGAGCGTCGCCCGGTCCGGGTCGACGCCGCCGGCGATGTACTGCGCCGCGGTGAGCCGGGTGCGGTGCGCCAGTTCCTGCGGGTCCTGCGGCACGGTGATCGCGTGCAGGTCGGGGATGAAGAAGACGGCGTCGTAGGTCTCCTGCAGGCGGACCCACTGCACGAGCGCGCCGAGGTAGTTGCCGAGGTGGAGGGAACCCGCCGAGGGCTGCATGCCCGAGAGGATGCGCTGCCGCCGTGCCGGGAGGGCGGCGGACGTGGGCTGTGTCATGGAGGCTGTCCTGAATCTAGATCTGGTAGTCGACGACGAGCGGCGCGTGGTCCGAGAACCTCGTGTCCCAGCTCGGTGCCCTGTCGACGTCGGAACTCACGGCGCTCTTGGCGAGAGCCTGGGTGGCCAGCTGGTAGTCGATGCGCCAGCCGGTGTCGTTGTCGAACGCCTTGCCGCGCCAGGACCACCACGTGTAGGGGCCGTCGACCTCTCCTGCGAGGAGACGCGCGACGTCCACGAAGCCGCATTCGTCCGAGAGGAAACGGTCGAAGTACGCCCGCTCCTCGGGCAGGAAGCCCGCGTTCCTGACGTTGCCCTTCCAGTTCCTGATGTCCCGCTGGGTGTGGCCCACGTTGAGGTCCCCCATGACCACGGCGTGGTCGGCGCCGTCGCGCAGCTGGGGCAGCCGGGTGGTCATGGCGTCGAGGAAGCGGTACTTGTCGTCCTGCTTCTGCGTGCCGACCTCGCCGGAGTGGACGTACGCGCTCACGACGGTCAGGTTCGCGCCGTCCACGTCGAAGTCGGCCTCCACCCAGCGGCCGGACGTGTCGAAGTAGGAGTCACCGATCGCGGTCCGCGTCGCCGTCGGCGGCTGCCGGGAGGCGACGGCCACACCGGCGCGTCCCTTGGCCTCGGCCTCGGTGTGGAGGATGTGCCAGTCCTCACCCAGCAGGGTCCGGACGACGGCGTCGGGGGCGCGGACCTCCTGCAGGCAGAGGATGTCGATGTCCCGCCCGTCCAGCCATTCCTGCATCCCGCGCTTGTAGGCGGCGCGGATTCCGTTGACGTTCACCGAGGCGATGCGCAGGGTTTTCTGTGGGGGATTCGAGGCCGGACTCACTCGATCCACTGTACCCGGCAGGGTATTCCGATTCATCCGGCGTTCGGGTCCCTCAGTCGACAATGGTGCCCTCGACCGGGCCGTCGGTGGAGCCCTTCATCATGGAGCGGGCGTTGTGCGAGGTGATCTCGATCGTCTCGAGGGCACGCTCCACCATCCCCTCGTCCTTGCCGAGGTAGTCCCTGACCACACCGACCTGCACCTGGACGATCTTGAAGCTGTGGTCGAGCTTCAGGTCGCGGGCCCTGTCCGTGGCGGCAGGCTTCACCTGCTCCTGCCCCGACAGGCCGGGCCCGAAGACCCCCTGGGCCTCCAGGCGCGCCGTCGCCTTCCGCGCCGCTCCCCGGAGGCTGAGGACCACGTAGCTGAAGATGAGGAGCCAGCCGAGGGAGACGATCACCACCAGCCAGCCGACGACGTCGTTCTGGTTCGCCGCGAACACCACGGCGACCAGGAACACGATCAGCATGACGGCCATCCCGGCACTTCCCATGCGCATGCTCGGACCCCGGCCCGCAGGCCTCCCATTACTCCCTAGTGACTGCATCCCACCATTCTCCCGCATCGGCAGCCCCGCCCCCGGTGCTTCCACCGCGGGCGAACTGTCAGGCTTCGATAAGTTTCCTTCCAGTTCTCCCATCCGTGATGGCGCTCACCCCGAAGTACTCCCATGCGCGCCCACTCGGTGCGCTTCACTCGTACTATGGAGGAACACCCATGAACAAGAAGATGCGTCTCCTGGCAGTACCGGCCCTCGCACTCGGCGCCGTCGCCATGGCGGGCTCCCCGGCAATGGCTGCCGACGGGAGCTACTCGTCGACCCTCGGCCAGCTCAACGGCACCACCGGTACCGGCAGCATCACCGTCGATGTCACCGGCGACAAGGCCATGGTCAACCTGCAGGTCTCGGGCCTGGCCGAGACGTTCATGGACGGACCCTACCCGCACGTCCAGCACGTCCACGGTGGCGCCAAGGGTGCGTGCCCCACGGCGGCCGACGACGCCAATGGCGACGGGATCGTCAGCGTCACCGAAGGTGCCGGCCTCTACGGCGGCATCGTGACCACGCTGACCACCTCCGGCGCCACCACGCCGGCTGAGGGCCTGAACCTGGCGCTCGGCGGCCAGGGCGGCACCTACAACGTCCAGCGCGAGATCACCCTCGACGCCGCGACCAAGGCCTCCCTCGAAGCCGGCACCGCCGTCGTCGTCGTGCACGGTCTCGATCCCGCGACCGCCGGCGTCTCCACCGAGGTCTTCTCCTCCCCGAGCGACCTCGATCCCGAGCTCCCCCTCGGCGCCACCTCCCCCGCACTGTGCGGCACCCTCGTGGCAGCCCAGATGGGCGAAATGCCGTCCGGCGGAGCCGACACCGGTGTCGCCACGGAGTCCTCCTCCAACACCGCGGGCATGATCGCCCTCGGTGGCGGCCTGGTCCTCGCCGCAGCAGCCGGTGGCACCTACGTGGTCCGTCGCCGTACGGCCGACAACGCGTGATCCAGATCATCCACGATGATCGATAGAGTGATCGGCCACCGCTGGGGCTTCACGGCCCCGGCGGTGGCCGCCCTTTTCCTCCTCACCGGGTGCGGGGCCGCCGACACACCGGAGACCGCCCCGGCGCCCGCCGTCTCCCCGGGCATCTCCTCGAGCGCGGATGCGCCGGCTCCCTCCGCCCCGGCGTCCGCCCCACCCTCTGCCGCACCCTCAGCCGCACCGTCCGCGACGGCGACCGCGCCGTCGTCGAGTGCCCCCGCCCCCCTGCCCGCCGTGCTCCCGGCCTCCGCACCCGTCACGCTGGAGATCGGGTCGATCGGCGTCCGGACCGACCTGCTGAGGCTCGGCCTGCGCGAGAACCGGAGCCTCGAGGTGCCGCCCGACGGCCCGGGGGCTCCCGCGAGCTGGTACGACGAGTCCCCCACGCCCGGCGATCGTGGCCCGGCCGTCCTGCTCGGCCACGTGAACGCCACCGACGGCGGCAAGGGCGTCTTCGCCGACCTCCGTGCGCTGGCCGCCGGCGACCGCATGAGCGTCACCCGGGAGGACGGCACGACGGCGGTGTTCGAGTTCCAGCGCGGCGAGGCCTACGGGAAGGACGAGTTCCCCACCCTCGAGGTGTACGGGAACACCCCGGGGTCGGAGCTGCGGCTCATCACGTGCGACGGCTACAACCCCGACACGGGCGAATTCGACGACAACTACGTCGTCTACGCGACGCTCGTCCCCTAGGACCCGGTCTGCGGGCGCTACCGCAGGAAGAGCTTCCGCAGCCGCAGGGTGGTCAGCAGCATGCCCACCACGATCATGGCCAGGAAGTAGCCGAGGTGGAGGACCGTCGCCGGGGTGAACGAGGCGACGCTGATCTGGCGCAGCAGTTCCACCCCGTGCCAGAGGGGCAGCGCCTGGATGAACCACTGGATGCCCTGCGGGTACACGCTGAGCGGGTAGAAGGTCGCCGAGAACAGGAACATCGGCAGCATCACGAAGTTGACCCATTCCATCTGCTGGAACGTCTTCATGAAGCTGGTGATCCCCATGCCGAAGGACGCGAACCCGAACGCGATGACCACGGACGCCGGGATCACGAGCAGCGCCACCGGCGTCGTGATGAGCCCCATGAGCGCCATCACCGCGGTGAAACCCGTCGCGTACAGGGCCCCGCGCAGCAGGGCCAGGAAGATCTCGCCGATCGCGACGTCGAGCGGCCCGAGCGAGGTGTACAGCATCCCCTGGTACAGCTTGGCGAAGTTCATCTTGAAGAAGACGTTCCACGTGCTGTCGTAGACGGCCCCGTTCATGGCGGAGACCGCCAGCAGGGCCGGCGCGATGTAGGCGGCGTAGCTGATCGGCCGGCCGTCGGGCCCCTCGACCGTCCCGACGAGGGCGCCGAGGCCCACGCCCATGGAGACCAGGTAGAGCACCGGCTCGAAGAAGCCGGACACCATGATGAGCCAGTTGCTGCTGCGGGTCGCCAGGAGCCCGCGCGCGATGACGGCCTTCGCGTTGCGCGAGTACAGCGCGGCGAGGGGACGCTTCGAGCCGTCCAGCGCGTAGTCCTGCAGGGTCAGCGGGGCGCTCACCGGCCGAGCCTCCTCGCGTAGACGGAGTGCGCCAGGCGCAGGCCGACGACGGCGAGGACCACCAGGTACAGCACATGGACCACGGCGAGCCAGGGCGGGATGGCCTGCCCGTAGGTGAGGCTCCGGCCCAGTTCCGTGCCGTGCCACAGCGGTGAGATCCAGCCGATCCACTGCAGGAGGACCGGCAGGGTGTCGAGCGGGAAGAACGTCCCGGAGAACAGGAACAGCGGGGTCACGATGAAGCGCATGACGAGCGCGAACTGGCCCTTGTCCTCCTCGACGCTCGCCGAGTAGGCCATCAGCGGGAGGCCGAACGCCAGGCCGCTGAGGACGGCGACGGGGATGACGGCCGCCCCCGTGGCGGACGGCGACGCACCGAAGGCGGCGACGATGAGGAAGTAGACGATGGTGGTCGCGGTCAGCCGGACGGTGATCGCGAGCACGTGCCCGTTGACGATCTGGCCCGTGCCGAGCGGCGAGGCGTGCGGGCCGTAGTAGACCCGCCGCCACTTGAAACCGTCCATGACGGGGTAGGTGAACTCCGTGGCCGCCGTCATGATCGTCGCGGACGCCAGCAGGGCCGGCGCGATGAAGGCCAGGTAGCCGACGCCGCCGAAGGCTGCGGCCGCGTTCGCGTCCACGAGCGAGGCCAGGCCCACGCCCATCGCGAAGAGGTACATGACCGGGGTGCCGACGCTGGAGGCGAGCAGCGTCCAGCGGTAGCCCTGCATGGAGCGGAGCACGTGCTCGGCGTAGTACCAGGACCCGAACGACCGGGCGCGGCGCGCGGAGACCTCCGGCGCGTGGGCGTGGAGGCGGTAGGGCGGGCCGGTGGTGGAGTCCCGGACGGCGGGCTCGCTCTCACTCAACGAGGCTCCTCCCGGTCAGGCGCAGGAAGACGTCCTCGAGGGAGGACCGCCGTACGAGGGAGGTGATGGGCTTCAGCCCCCGGGAGGTGACCTGCTCCAGGGCCGCCTCGCCGTCCTGGGCGTAGATCAGCACGCGGTCCGGCAGCGGCTCGAGGCGCTCCCCGATCCCCTGCAGCTCACCCGCCACCGTGGTGTTGCGCGCCGAACCGAACCGCAGTTCGAGCACCTCGCGGGTGGAGTGCTCCCGGATGAGCTGGGCGGGCGAGCCCTCGGCCATGATCCGCCCCTTGTCCACGACCACGAGCCGGTCGCAGAGCTGCTCCGCCTCGTCCATGTAGTGCGTGGTGAGGATCAGGGTCACCCCGGATTCCTTGAGGCGGAACAGCCTGTCCCAGAGGATGTGCCGTGCCTGCGGGTCGAGGCCCGTGGTGGGTTCGTCCAGCAGGAGGATCTTCGGCTCGTTGATGAGGGAGCGTGCGATGGTCAGGCGCCGCTTCATGCCGCCCGACAGCGCGTCGACCTTCGCGCCGGCCTTGTCGGTGAGCTGGGCGAACTCCAGCAGCTCGTCGGCCTTCGGCCTGAGGTAGCTCATCGGGAGCCCGAAGTAGCGGCCGTAGACGATGAGGTTGTCGCGGACCCTCAGTTCCTCGTCGAGGTTGTCCTGCTGCGGTACCACCCCGAGGTGGGCGCGCACCTCGGGCCCGTGGTCCTCGGGGTCCAGGCCCATGATAGTGAGCCGGCCCGAGGTCCGCTGCGAGACCCCGCCGATCATGCGCATGGTGGTCGACTTCCCCGCGCCGTTCGGGCCCAGCAGGCCGAAGGACTCCCCCGCCGGCACCTCGAAGGAGATGCCGTCGACGGCCTTGAACCCGCCGTAGTGCTTGCTGAGCTGCTGCGCGGCGATGACCGGGGGTCCGGAGGGCTGGGTGGGCACCCGCCCAGCCTAGGCGATGCCCCCGGGCAGGATCCGGTGGAAGCCTCGCGTGTCTAGGCCTAAGCGGCCCTGCGCTCGGCGGCCTCGACGACGTTCGTGAGCAGCATCGCCCGGGTCATGGGCCCCACTCCCCCGGGGTTCGGCGACAGCCAGCCGGCCACGGACGCCGCGGCGGGGTCGACGTCGCCCGTGAGCTTCGCCTTCCCGGTCTCCGGGTCCTCGACGCGGCTCACGCCCACGTCGAGGACGATCGCGCCGGGCTTGAGCTGGTCCGCCGTGATCATGTGCGGGATGCCGGCGGCCGCCACGACCACGTCGGCGCGGCCGAGATGGTCGGCGAGGTCGACGGTCCCGGTGTGGGCCAGGGTGACGGTCGCATTGATCTGCTTGCGCGTCAGGAGCAGCCCGAGCGGCCGCCCCACGGTGACGCCGCGTCCCACGACCAGCACGTTCAGTCCCTCGAGGGCGACGCCGTGCCGGAGGAGGAGCTCGACGATCCCGTGCGGGGTGCACGGCAGGGGCGAGTCCATCGCGGCGTTGACGTTGAGGACGAGCCTGCCGAGGTTCATCGGGTGCAGGCCGTCGGCGTCCTTCGCCGGGTCGATGCGCTCGAGGATCGCATTGGTGTCGAGGTGCGCGGGCAGCGGGAGCTGCACGATGTAGCCGGTGGTGGCGTCGTCGTCGTTCAGCTCGTCGAGGACCGCCTCGAGTTCCTCCTGCGTGACGGTGGCCGGGAGGTCGCGGCGTATCGAGGTGATGCCCACCTGCGCGCAGTCGCGGTGCTTGCCCGCCACGTAGGAGTGGCTGCCGGGGTCGTCCCCCACGAGCACCGTGCCGAGGCCCGGTGTCACACCGCGCTCGCGGAGGACTGCCACACGCTCGGCGAGTTCCTCCTTGATCCGGGCTGCGGTCGCCTTGCCGTCGAGGATGCGTGCTGTCGTCGTCATGCGGATCGTCCTTCTCGGGGTGTCCAGTTGCTCGAGCAGGAATGCCTTGCCGCGGTCGCAGCAGCCGGTGAAGCAGCATTCCCCTGCGGGGATGTCGTAGCCGGTCGACGCGGCGGCCTCGGAGGTGAGGGCGCCGGGCGGGACCGCGGCTACCACTCCTCCTGGCCCGGGTACAGCGGGAAGTCGGCGGCGAGCGCGGACACGCGGGCGCGGAGCGCCTGGACGTCGGGTGAGGGCTTGAGGGCCGCGGCGATGATCTCGCCCACCTCGGTGAACTCGACGGCCCCGAAACCGCGGGTCGCGAGCGCGGGGGTACCGATCCGGAGGCCCGAGGTGACCATCGGCGGACGGGGATCGAACGGCACCGCGTTGCGGTTGACGGTGATCCCGACCGAATGCAGCACGTCCTCGGCCTGCTGGCCGTCGAGCGAGGAGTGCCGCAGGTCCACGAGGACGAGGTGGACGTCCGTGCCACCCGTGAGCACCGAGACGCCGTGCTCGGTGACGTCCGACGCCGTGAGGCGCTCGGCGATGATGCGCGCACCCTCGAGGACGCGCTCCTGGCGCTCCCTGAACTCGGCCGACCCGGCGATCCTGAAAGCCGTGGCCTTGCCCGCGATGACGTGCATGAGCGGGCCGCCCTGCTGGCCGGGGAAGACGTTCGAGTTGATCTTCTTGGCCCATTCCTGCTTGGCGAGGATCACGCCGGAGCGGGGACCCGCGAGGGTCTTGTGGACCGTGGAGGTGACGACGTCGGAGTACGGCACGGGGCTGGGGTGGACGCCGGCGGCGACGAGGCCCGCGAAGTGCGCCATGTCGGTCCACAGCAGCGCGCCGACCTCGTCGGCGATCGCGCGGAACGCCGCGAAGTCGAGCTGGCGGGGGTAGGCCGACCAGCCGGCGATGATGACCTGGGGCTTCGCGGCGAGCGCCTGCTCGCGCACGCGCTCCATGTCCAGGCGGTGGGTGTCCTCCTCGACGCCGTAGGCCGCGACCTCGTACAGCTTGCCCGAGAAGTTCAGCTTCATGCCGTGCGTGAGGTGGCCGCCGTGCGCGAGGGAGAGCCCCATGATCCTGTCGCCGGGCTTGATCATGGCCGAGAGCGCCGCCGCGTTGGCCTGCGCACCGGAGTGCGGCTGGACGTTCGCGAACTCGGCGCCGAACAGCGCCTTGACCCGCTCGATCGCCAGGTTCTCGGCGACGTCGACGTGCTCGCAGCCGCCGTAGTAGCGGCGCCCGGGGTAGCCCTCCGCGTACTTGTTGGTGAGCACGCTGCCCTGGGCCTCGAGGACGGCGCGCGGTGCGAAGTTCTCCGAGGCGATCATCTCGAGGGTGTCCCGCTGCCGTGCGAGCTCGTCCCGGAGGACGGCGGCGATCTCCGGATCCACCTCGGACAGGGGGGCGTTGGTGACGGAGTCGGCGTGGGAGGGAGCCATGGGCGAAGTGGTCATCGGTCGATCCTTCTCTGGGTCTCGCAAGGGGTCAGCGTGAATCGCGGGCGGGGGTCGGGACCGCAGTCCGCGCCCCGGCCGCTCATGAAACGTGACCCGCGGCCCAGGCGTGCGATCCGTGGTCTGCACTGGAAGCGCGGGCGCCCCGCAGGGGATCCCGGCCTCCCGCCGCTTCCTGGTGGTTGCCCACCCTACGCCAGTCGCGACGCTCCCATGCTAGCCGGAATACGGGGACGGCGGGACAGGTTCCGCATCAGGGGAACATCAGCTCGGCGGTGGCCGACGCCGCAACGGGAAGGTCGTCGCCATGCACGGTCAGGCACGGGAAGTGGATGCACCCCTCCGACGCGTCCGGGTCGTCGTGATCGGTGCCGGCCAGGCGGGCCTCAGCAGCGCCTACCACCTGGCACGCCGGGGGCTCACCCCGCACCGGGACGTCGTGGTCCTCGACGCCAACCCCGCTCCCGGCGGCGCGTGGCTGCACCGCTGGCCCGCCCTCACCTTCGACGCCGCCCACGCCCTGCACGACCTCCCGGGCCTGCGCCTCGGGACGCCGGACCCGGAGGAGCCCGCCTCCCGGGTGGTCACCCGGTACTACGGCGACTACGAGCGGACCTTCGCCCTGCCCGTGCTCCGGCCGGTCCGGGTACTCCGCGTGGAGGCCGACGACGACGGCGGCCCCCTCCGCGTGTCCACCCCGGACGGCACCTGGCTGGCCGACGTCGTCATCAGCGCCACCGGCACCTGGGACCGCCCCTACTGGCCCCACTACCCCGGCCGGGACGTCTTCGAGGGACGCCAACTGCACACGCACGACTACCGCTCGGCCGGCGAGTTCACGGGCCGGCGCGTCCTCGTGGTGGGCGGCGGGACCTCCGCCGTCCAGTTCGTCCTCCAGCTCCACGCCGCCGGGGCCACGCCCCTCTGGTCGACCCGCCGGCCGCCGTCGTTCACCCGCCGGCCGTTCGACGCCGAATGGGGCCGCGAGGTCGAGGCCGCGGTCGATACGCGGACGGGTGCTGGCCTCCCACCGGCCAGCGTGGTGTCGGCGACGGGCCTGCCGCTCACGGCCGAGTACCGGGCGGGCATCGACGCCGGGATCCTCGTGTCGCGCGGCCCGCTGGCCGGACTGCGCGAGCGGTCGGCGGTGTTCACGGACGGCACCGAGGAACCCGTCGACGCCGTACTGTGGGCCACCGGCTTCCGTGCCGCCCTGGACCACCTCGCACCGCTGCGCCTCCGGGAGCCCGGCGGCGGCATCGTCATGGACGGTGTGCATGTGCTGAAGGAACCGCGGCTCCTGCTCGTCGGCTACGGTGCCTCGGCGTCGACGCTCGGCGCGTCACGGGCAGGGCGGGCGGCTGCGGCGGCCGCCGCAGCCCGGCTGCGCGGGATCGCGTCACAATCGGCGGCCGCCGGTAATCTGGCGTAGGTGACCTCCCCCGCTGCTCCCAGCTCCTTCTCCCTGACGCTGTCCTGCCCCGACCGGCCCGGGATCGTCCACGGCGTCTCGGGCGCCCTGGTCGGCGTGGGCGCCAACATCACCGAGTCGCAGCAGTACGGGAGCCCTGACACGGGCACCTTCTTCATGCGCGTGGCACTCGACACCGTCGCCCCGGAGGAGGACCTCCGCGCGGCGCTCGGGCCCGTGGCCGGGGAGTTCGGGATGGACTGGTCGCTGACCCCGGCCGCACGCCGCACGCGGACGCTCATCATGGTGTCCAAGGCCGCGCACTGCCTCAACGACCTCCTCTTCCAGCACCGCTCCGGCACGCTCGCCATCGACATCCCCGTGATCGTGTCCAACCACCGCGACCTCGAGGGCCTCGCCGCGTTCTACGGCGTCGAGTTCCACCACATCCCGGTGACGCCCGGGACCAAGGACGACGCCGAGGACAGGCTGCGCGCGCTGATGGACGAGCACGGGATCGAACTCGTGGTCCTCGCGCGGTACATGCAGATCCTCAGCGACCGGCTCTGCGAGGACCTGCTCGGCCGGGCCATCAACATCCACCACTCGTTCCTGCCGTCCTTCAAGGGTGCCCGCCCCTACCACCAGGCCCATGCGCGCGGGGTGAAGCTGATCGGCGCGACCGCCCACTACGTCACCGGGGCCCTCGACGAGGGGCCGATCATCGAGCAGGAGGTCATCCGCGTGGATCATGCGCGCACGGCCGAACAGCTGACGTCGATCGGCCGGGAGCTGGAGGGACGCGCGCTGGTGCAGGCCGTCCAGTGGCATGCGGAGCACCGCGTCCTCCTCGACGGCCGCCGCACGATCGTCTTCAACTGACGCAGCAGCCGCGCCGGGAGGGTGTCGCCTAGGCTGGCGCCATGGCACATCTCATCCCCTTCCGCGGCAGGACCCCCGTCATCAGCGATTCGGCCTTCACGGCGCCGACCGCATCCCTCATCGGGGAGGTGACCCTCGGCGAGTTCGCCAGCGTCTTCTACGGTGCCAGCGTCCGCGCCGACACCGCCCCGATCTCGATCGGGGACGGGAGCAACCTCCAGGACAACGTGGTGGTCCACGCCGACCCGGGCTTCCCTGCCACGATCGGGGACCGCGTCAGCGTGGGGCACAGCGCCGTGGTGCACGGGTGCACGATCGGGGACGACTGCCTCATCGGGATGAGCGCCACGGTCATGAACGGTGCCGTCATCGGCGCCGGGTCGCTGGTCGCCGCCGGCGCCGTCGTGCTCGAGGGAACGGTCGTCCCGCCGCGGTCGCTCGTGGCCGGCGTCCCGGCGAAGGTGCGGAGGCAGCTCGACGACGACGAGGTAAGGGCCGTGCAGGCCAACGCGGACCGCTACAAGGCTCTCGCCCAGGAGCACCGCGAAGCGTTCACTTCTTGACGACAGGCACGGGGTGCGGCAGCCTTGATCCCATGCCCGCAGAATCCCCCTCGACGGCGAGGTCGAGCCCGAGCGGCCCGCCTCCGAAACCGGGATCCCAGTCCGCCCTGCGCGAGCGGAACCAGCATCGCGTGATCGCGGCCCTCATGAGCGGCGGGCCCCGGACCCAGGCGGAACTCGCCCGGCAGACCGGGCTCTCGACGGCGACGGTCTCCAACATCGTGAAGTCCATGGCCGTGACCGGGATCGTCAGCACCGTGCCCACCACCAGCTCGGGGCGCCGGGCCCTGTCCGTGGTCCTCAACGACAACGGGCAGGTCGCGGCGGGCATCGACATCGGACGCCGCCACCTCCGCGTCGTCCTCGCGAGCCCCAACTACCGGGTCCTGCAGGAGGCCTCCGTCCCCCTCCCGCTCGGCCACAGCGCCCAGGACGGACTGGCCGCCGCGGCGGGCCTCCTGGACACCCTGCTCGAGGACGGCGGCATCTCCCGGGGCGCGCTCCTCGGCGCCGGGATCGGCATCCCGGGCCCCATCGACCGTCGCAGCGGGACCGTGGTGCAGGGGGCCATCCTGCCCGAATGGGTGGGCATCAACATCCACGAGACGTTCAGCGAACGGCTCGGCGTGCCCGTCCTCATCGACAACGACGCCAATCTGGGGGCCCTGGCGCAGGTGACCTGGGGGCCGCACAGTGCGGTGGACAACCTGATGTTCATCAAGGTGGGGTCCGGCATCGGCTCCGGACTCGTCCTCAACGGAGCGCTGTTCTACGGCAACGTCGGGATCACCGGGGAACTGGGACACACCACCATCAACGAACACGGCCTGATCTGCCGGTGCGGCAACCGCGGCTGCCTCGAGACCGTCGCCTCGACCTCCACCATGATCGAACTGCTCAGCCGCGGGGGCAGCGAACCCGTGGACACCCGGCGCATCATCGACCGCGCGCTCACCGGTGACACCGCGACGCTGCGCGTGATCGACGACGCCGGCGTCGCCATCGGCCGGGCGCTCGCCCACATGGCCAACCTGATCAACCCCGAGACCATCGTCGTCGGCGGCCCGCTCACCGACCTCGGCGAGATCCTCCTCGGGCCGATCCGGCGCGGGCTGTCCCGCCACGCAGTGCCCATCATCGGTGAGACGACCGCCGTCTGCATGTCCTCGCTCGGTGACCGCGCCGAGGCGCTCGGAGGCGCCGCCGTCGTCCTCGCCCAGTCGGGGCTCTCCCCCGCACTCGTGGGTTCAACCTAAAGATTTCCTCTGTTTTCCCGGGGGCATGCGTTCAACAGTTGACTGCAAGGGCCGGGGCATGTTCAATTCTTTTCGGGTCGTGATCGGACCTGCACCAAGACAACGCCGTCACTGCGGGAGAATCCATGAAGAACCACATCATCCTCGAGATGCGCTCCATCACGAAGGAGTTCCCCGGCGTCAAGGCCCTCGCGGACGTCTCGATCGAGGTGCGCGCAGGCGAGATCCACGCGATCTGCGGTGAGAACGGCGCCGGGAAGTCGACCCTCATGAAGGTCCTCTCGGGGCTCTACCCGTATGGCGACTACTCGGGCGACATCATCTTCCAGGGCGAAGAGGTCCGGTTCAAGGACATCCGCTCCAGCGAGGCCGCGGGGATCGTCATCATCCACCAGGAACTCGCGCTGATCCCGGAGCTCTCGATCGCGGAGAACATCTTCCTGGGCAACGAGCCCACCCGCTTCGGTGTCATCGACTGGGACCACGTCAACCGGAGCACGCTGGAGCTCATGGCCCGTGTGGGCCTGAGCGAGGACCCCACCACCAAGATCAAGGACATCGGCGTCGGCAAGCAGCAGCTCGTCGAGATCGCCAAGGCGCTCAGCAAGTCGGTGAAGCTGCTCATCCTCGACGAGCCCACCGCCGCCCTGAACGAGTCCGACTCGCAGCACCTCCTGGACCTGATGGCCGGCCTGCGGTCCAAGGGCATCAGCTGCATCATGATCTCCCACAAACTCAACGAGATCGAGCAGATCGCCGACTCGATCACGATCATCCGCGACGGCAAGTCCATCGAGACGCTGCACGTCAAGGAGGACGGCGTGGACGAGGACCGCATCATCCGCGGGATGGTGGGCCGCTCGCTCGAATCCCGCTTCCCCGACCACACCCCGACGATCGGTGAGACCTTCTTCGAGGTCCGCAACTGGACGGTCGGCCACCCCACCGTGCCCGACCGCCTGGTGTGCAAGAACTCGAGCTTCAAGGTGCGGCGCGGCGAGATCGTCGGGTTCGCGGGGCTGATGGGCGCCGGGCGCACCGAACTCGCGCGCTCGGTCTTCGGCCGCTCGTACGGCACCTTCAAATCGGGCCAGATCGTCATGGACGGCAAGGAGATCACGCTCCGCACGGTGCCGCAGGCGATCGACGCCGGCCTCGCCTACGTCACCGAGGACCGCAAGTCGCTCGGCCTCAACCTGCTGGACGACATCAAGACCACCACCGTGTCCGCGAACCTGAAGAAGATCACGCGCGGGCTCGTCGTGGACAGGGACGAGGAGTTCAGGATCGCCGAGGAGTACCGGAAGTCGCTGCGCACCAAGACGCCGAGCGTCAACGAGGGCGTCGCGAAGCTCTCGGGAGGCAACCAGCAGAAGGTGGTCCTCGCCAAGTGGATGTTCACCGATCCCGAACTGCTGATCCTCGACGAGCCCACCCGCGGCATCGACGTGGGCGCCAAGTACGAGATCTATGGCATCATCCAGAAACTCGCGGACCAGGGGAAGGGCGTCATCGTCATCTCCTCCGAACTGCCCGAACTGCTCGGCCTCTCGGACCGGATCTACACGATCTTCGAGGGCGCCATCACCGGGGAAGTGGACCGCGAGAACGCCAACCAGGAATCCCTGATGAAACTCATGACCGCCAGCAGGAAATCTGCCTGACCCGTTGACCCAAGGAAAGACACCATGAATTCCCTCAAACAAATCTTCGGCGGGAACACCCGCCAGTTCGGGATGATCTTCGCCCTGGTCGCGCTCGTCCTGTTCTTCCAGTGGCGCACGGGCGGCAAGATGCTCACGTCCGTCAACATGATGAACCTGTTCAACGGCAACTCGTACATCCTCATCCTCGCGATCGGGATGGTGCTGGTCATCATCGCCGGGCACATCGACCTCTCCGTCGGCTCCGTCGCCGCGTTCGTCGGCATCGTCGTCGCGATCGCGATGCGCGACTGGGGCATCCCCTGGTACCTCGGTGTGGTGCTCGGCCTGGCGCTCGGCGCACTCATCGGGATGTGGCAGGGCTTCTGGGTGGCCTACGTCGGCATCCCCGCGTTCATCGTCACCCTGTCCGGGATGCTCATCTTCCGCGGCGCCAACCAGTCCGTGGGCAACTCCCTCACCGTCCCGGTCCCCGAGGGCTTCCGTGAGCTCGGCGCGGGATACCTGCCCGAGGTCGGCCCGAACATCGGCTACAACAACCTGACCGTGCTGATGGGCCTCGGCCTCGTGGCCTTCGTGATCTACAACGAGTTCCGGGGCCGCCGGAAACTGGAGAAGATCAACGCCGAGGTGCCCCCCATGTGGGTCCCCATCACCAAGGTGGCCCTGCTCTCCGCGGTCATCCTCTACGCGACCTACCTCTTCGCGACCGGACGCCCGGGTACGTCCTTCCCGGTCCCCGGCCTGATCCTCGGCGTCCTCGTCATCATCTACGCGTTCATCTCCAACAAGACGATCGCCGGCCGCCACGTGTACGCCGTCGGCGGCAACCGCCATGCGGCCGAGCTGTCCGGCGTGCAGGGCAAGCGCGTGAACTTCATGGTCATGATGAACATGTCCATCCTCGCGGCCCTCGCGGGCATGATCTTCGTCGGACGCTCCACCGCCTCCGGCCCGTCGGACGGCGTCGGCTGGGAGCTCGACGCGATCGCTGCCGTGTTCATCGGCGGCGCAGCCGTCACGGGCGGCGTCGGGACCGTGGTCGGATCCATCATCGGAGGCCTCGTCATGGCCGTCCTGAACAACGGGCTGCAGCTCCTCGGAGCCGGCGCCGACGACACCCAGATCATCAAGGGCCTGGTCCTGCTCATCGCCGTCGCCTTCGACGTCTACAGCAAGAGCCAGGGCAAGCCGTCCATCATCGGCCTGATCACCCGGCGGTTCGGCGGAGGCGACGGTGGCAAGAAGGTCGACACCGAGGTTCCGACCCCCTCCCCGACCGAGCAGGCCGTCGGAACCAAGCAGGTCATCTCCCACGACGTCTAGGACCCGGCTCCCCCGGTTCCCGACACCGAAGCTTTCCCCGTCCACCAGAGCAAGAGAAAGAGAATGAGAATGCGTACTTTCGCAAAATCCCTCGCAGCGATCGCTGCCATATCAGCGCTGACGCTGACCGGGTGCGGCCGCGAAGAAGCGGCACCCTCCGCCGACGGCGAGACCGCCGCAGCAGGGTTCGAGGCAGGATCGGCCATCGGGGTCGCGCTCCCGCAGAAGACCTCGGAGAACTGGGTCCTCGCCGAGGAACTCTTCAACGAGGGCCTGACCGAGGCCGGCTACGATCCCGACGTGCAGTTCGCCAACGGCGGCGTCTCGGAGCAGCAGAACCAGATCAGCTCCATGATCACCAACGGTGTGAAGGTCCTGGTCGTCGGCGCCATCGACGGCGCGCAGCTCGGCACCCAGCTCCAGCAGGCCAAGGACGCCGGCATCACGATCATCGCCTACGACCGCCTCCTGACCAACACGGAGAACGTGGACTACTACGTGGCCTACGACAACTTCCAGGTCGGCGAGCTCCAGGGCCAGGCCCTGCTGGACGGTATGAAGGCCGCGAAGCCCGAGGGCCCGTACAACATCGAACTGTTCGCCGGTTCGCCGGACGACGCCAACGCGAAGGTCTTCTTCGACGGCGCCATGAGTGTCCTCCAGCCCGAGATCGACAACGGCAACCTCGTCGTCGTGTCCGGCCAGGAGACCTTCGACCAGGTCGTCACCCAGGGCTGGAAGGCGGAGAACGCTCAGAAGCGCATGGACACCCTGCTCTCCGGCAGCTACAGCTCGGAAGAGCTCGACGGCGTCCTGTCCCCCAACGACACACTCGCCCGTGCGATCCTGACCTCGGTCAAGGGTGCCGGCAAGCCCATCCCGGTGGTCACCGGCCAGGACTCCGAGGTGGAATCCGTGAAGTCGATCATGGCGGGCGAGCAGTACTCCACGATCAACAAGGACACCCGCGCCCTCGTGGAACACGCCATCGTGATGGTCAACGACCTCCAGGCCGGCAACGAGCTCGAGATCAACGATCCCGACTCCTACGACAACGGCGTGAAGACGGTTCCCGCCTACCTCCTCGAACCGCAGATCGTCACCAAGGAGAACGCCGCCGAGGCGTACGCCAACGACGAGACGCTGGCTCCCCTCACCCAGCAGTAGCACCCGCCGGACCCCTCCGGCAGCAGGACCTGTTGCGCCCCGGCTCCGGCCGGGGCGCTTCGTCGTTCCGGCGCGATGATGGACGCAGCCCCGGCCAGCGGCAAGGATGGGTCCATGAACCCACAGCACCGCATCGATGTTCCCCCCTGCGCGGAAGCAGGAGCCCCCAGCCCGCTCGTCGCCACCGGTCGGCCCCTGAAGTGGGGCGTGATCGCCACCGGCGGTATCGCCTCCACGGTCACGCAGGACATCGCCCTGCTCGAGGACGCCGTGCTCCATGCGGTCAGCTCCCGCAGCGCGGACAGCGCCGCCGCCTTCGCCGACCGCTTCGGCTTCGCCACCAGCTACGGCAACGACGGCGGCGTGGCCGGCTACCAGCGGCTCGTGGACGACCCCGAGGTCGACGTCGTCTACATCACCACACCGCACGGCCAGCACTACGACGTCGCCAGGGCCGCCCTCGCGGCGGGCAAGCACGTCCTGTGCGAGAAGCCGTTCACCATCAACGCCGCCGAGGCGGAGGAACTCGCCGCCCTCGCCGCCGAGGGCGGGCTGTTCCTCATGGAGGCGGTCTGGACACGTTTCCTGCCCAGCGTGAACCGCGCCTGGGAGATCATCCACTCCGGGGAGCTGGGCGAGATCCGGTGGGTGCAGGCCGACCTGGGCTTCACCGCCCCGGAGGACCCGGCCAGCAGGCTCTGGGACCCGGCGGCCGGCGGCGGCGCACTCCTGGACCTCACGGTCTACCCGCTCACCTGGGCTCTGGGGTCACTCGGCTTCCCCGATTCGGTGTCCGCCGTCGGAACGCTGAACAGCGACGGCGTCGACCTGCAGAACGCGGTGACCCTGGGTTACGGGAGCGGCGCCTACGCCCAGCTGTCGTCGTCGTTCATCGCCTCCTGCCCCGGCCAGGCGACCGTGTGCGGGTCGAAGGGCTGGCTGAAGACCGGCGGCGGGAACCTGCACAACCCCACGGAACTGACGATCAGGGCCGGCGACGCCGAGGCCCGCGTGGAGCATTTCGAGCAGGCCGGCGCCGGGTACACGTACGAGCTGCGCGAGGTGACCCGCTGCATCCAGGAGGGCCTCACGGAGAGCCCGACGATGCCGATCACCGACACCGTGAGGACGATGCGCCTGCTCGACGGCGTGCGCGCCCAGATCGGCCTCCGCTACGCGAACGACGCGGCCTGACCGGTTCTCGCACGAGCCGGACACGCAGAAGCCGGTGGACCGCCTCCGCGGTACACCGGCTTCCGTGCGAGGGCGGTGCCTACCGGGCGAGGATCGCCAGGACCTCCGACAGCTTCGCCGACGGGCGCATCACCTCGGTCACCTTCGTGACGTCGGGGTGGTAGTACCCGCCGATGTCCGCCGGTGAGCCCTGGACGGCGAGCAGCTCGGACACGATGGTGTCCTCGTTGCCCGTCAGCGCCTCGGCCACCCGGGCGAAGCTCTCCGCGAGGTCGGCGTCCTGCTCCTGCCTGGCCAGCTCCTCGGCCCAGTAGCGGGCGAGGAAGTAGTGACTCCCGCGGTTGTCGATCTCGCCGACGCGGCGGCTGGGCGACTTGTTCTCGAGCAGGAAGGTGCCCGTCGCCCGGTCCAGCGTGTCGGCGAGGATCTGCGCGCGGGCGTTCCCCGTCGTCGTCGCCAGGTGTTCGAAGCTGACGGCCAGGGCGAGGAACTCGCCGAGGCTGTCCCAGCGGAGGTGGTTCTCCTTCACGAGCTGCTGCACGTGCTTGGGAGCCGATCCGCCGGCGCCGGTCTCGAAGAGGCCGCCGCCGTTCATGAGGGGGACCACGGAGAGCATCTTGGCGCTGGTGCCCAGCTCGAGGATCGGGAACAGGTCCGTCAGGTAGTCGCGGAGCACGTTGCCCGTGACGGAGATGGTGTCCTCGCCCCGGCGGATGCGCGTGAGGGTGAACGCCGTGGCGTCGACGGGCGTCATGATCTCGAGCGTGACGTCGTCCGTCCCGTGCTCGGCCAGGTACTCCCTGACCTTCGCGATGAGGTTCGCATCGTGGGCGCGGGCCTCGTCGAGCCAGAACACGGCGGGCGTCGCGGAGGCGCGCGCACGCGTCACGGCGAGCTTCACCCAGTCGAGGATCGCGGCGTCCTTGGTCTGGCAGGCGCGCCAGATGTCGCCGGGCTCGACGTCGTGCTCGATCAGCACCGTGCCGTCGCCGTCGACCAGCTGCACCGTGCCCGCGGCCTGGATCTCGAAGGTCTTGTCGTGGCTGCCGTACTCCTCGGCGGCCTGCGCCATGAGGCCCACGTTCGGGACGGTGCCCATGGTGGTCGGGTCGAAGGCGCCGTGGGCGCGGCAGTCGTCGAGGACCACCTGGTAGATGCCGGCGTAGCTGCTGTCCGGGAGGACGGCGAGCGTGTCCGCTTCCTTGCCGTCCAGCCCCCACATGTGGCCGGAGCTCCGGATCATGGCGGGCATGGACGCGTCCACGATCACGTCGCTCGGCACGTGCAGGTTGGTGATGCCCTTGTCCGAGTCCACCATGGCGATCGCGGGCCCGTCCTCCATGCCCTGCGCGACGGCCTGCTGGACGCCCTCGCGGACGTCCTCAGGGAGCTTGTCGAGGCCGCCGAGGATCGAGGCCAGGCCGTTGTTCGGGCTGAGGCCGGCGGCGGTGAGCTGGGCGCCGTACTTCTCGAAGAGCTCGGGCAGGAAGGCGCGGACCACGTGGCCGAAGATGATGGGGTCGGAGACCTTCATCATGGTGGCCTTCAGGTGCGCCGAGAAGAGCACGCCCTCCTGCTTCGCCCGGGCGACCTGCGCCTTCAGGAACTCGTTGAGGGCGGCGGCGCGCATCACGGTGCCGTCCACGACCTCGCCGGCGAGCACGGGGAACGCGTCCTTGAGCACGCTGACCGTGCCGTCGGCGGCGACGTGCCGGATCGAGACGGTGCCGTCCGCCGGGATGACCACGGACTTCTCGTTGGAGCGGAAGTCGTCGCTCGTCATGTGTGCCACGTTGGTCCGGGACTCCGGCGTCCAGGCACCCATGCTGTGCGGGTTCTGCCGGGCGTAGTTCTTGACGGACGCCGGGGCGCGCCGGTCCGAGTTGCCCTCGCGCAGGACCGGGTTCACGGCGCTGCCCTTGACCTTGTCGTAGCGGGCGCGGACGTCCTTCTCCTCGTCCGTCGACGGGTGGTCGGGGTAGTCCGGCAGCGCGTAGCCCTGGCCCTGGAGCTCGGCGATGACCGTCTTGAGCTGGGGGACGGACGCGCTGATGTTCGGCAGCTTGATGATGTTCGCTTCCGGCGTCTTCGCCAGCGCGCCGAGCTCGGCGAGCGCATCCTCCATCCGCTGGTCCTCGGTGAGGCGGTCACCGAAGAGGGCGATGATGCGCCCCGACAGCGAGATGTCCCGGGTCTCCACCTCGACGCCCGCCGTGGAGGCGAACGCCTCGACGATCGGCAGGAACGAGTAGGTGGCGAGCATCGGCGCTTCGTCGGTGTGGGTGTAGATGATCTTGGCCATGGGTTGGCGTCTCCCTGGTGTTCAGGTGTTGTGCGGGTGGTTGGGGGTTGCCCATCGGCTCTAACCTACCGAGCTTCGTCGGGCTCCGCCTAACGGCGGATGCGAGGCGGTGTCAGTGGAAGAAGTGGCGCGCACCGGTCAGGTAGAGCGTGACGCCGGCGGCGTTCGCGGCGTCGATGACCTCCTGGTCGCGCACCGACCCGCCCGGCTGCACCACCGCGCGGACTCCGGCGTCGAGCAGGATCTGGAGGCCGTCGGCGAACGGGAAGAAGGCGTCCGAGGCCGCCACCGACCCGCGGGCGCGCTCGGTGCCGCCGAGGGTGTTGGCGCGTTCCACGGCCAGCCTGCACGAATCGACGCGGTTGACCTGGCCCATGCCGACGCCCACGGAGGCGCCCTCGTGGGCGAGCAGGATGGCGTTCGACTTCGCGGCGCGGCACGCCTTCCAGACGAAGGCGAGGTCGGCGAGCGTCGCGTCGTCGGCGGCGTCACCTGCGGCGAGGGTCCAGCCCGCGGGGTCGTCGCCGTCGGCGTGGAGCGTGTCGGCGATCTGCATGAGCACTCCGCCGGAGACCTGGCGGAACTCCACCGGGTGCCGCCCGTAGCCCTCCGGCAGGGTGAGCAGCCGGATGTTCTTCTTCTGGGAGAGGATCTCGACGGCCTCGGCGGAGAACGCCGGGGCGATCACGACCTCCGTGAAGATCTCCTTGACGGTCCTCGCCATGCCGGCGGTGACCTCGCGGTTCGCGGCGATGACGCCCCCGAACGCGGAGACCGGGTCGCAGGCGTGGGCCTTCGCATGGGCGTCGGCGATCGGGTCCTCCGCCTCGGCCGATCCGACGGCGACGCCGCAGGGATTGGCGTGCTTGATGATCGCAACGGCGGGCTCGTCGAAGTCGAAGGCCGCGCGCAGGGCCGCGTCCGCGTCGACGAAGTTGTTGTAGCTCATCGCCTTGCCGTGCAGCTGGTCCGCCTGCGCGATGCCCGGCGTGGCACCCTTCTCGACGTACAGCGCGGCCTGCTGGTGCGGGTTCTCGCCGTAGCGCAGCACCTCGGACCGCTCGAGGGCGAGGCCCGCGTAGCCGGGCCAGCTGACCTCGTCGTCGATCTCGAACTGCTCCGCGGTCCAGGAGGCGACGGCGGTGTCGTACGCGGCGGTGTGTGCGAAGGCGAGCGCGGCCAGCCGGCGTCGTGCCTGGAGGTCGAAGCCGCCTTCCGCGGCGGCGGCGACCACGTCGCCGTAGCGTGCGGGATCGACGACGACGGCGACCGACGGGTGGTTCTTCGCCGCGGACCGCACCATCGCCGGTCCGCCGATGTCGATCTGCTCGACGACGGCGTCGGGCTCCGCGCCCGAGCGCACGGTCTCCACGAAGGGGTAGAGGTTCACGACCACGAGGTCGAACGCCTCGATGTCGAGCTCGGCGAGCTGGTCGATGTGCTCCTGGCGGCGGCGGTCTGCGAGGATGCCGGCGTGGACCTTGGGGTGGAGGGTCTTCACGCGGCCGTCGAGGGTCTCCTGGAACCCGGTCACCTCGGAGACCTCCGTGACGGGCACGCCCGCGGCGGCGATGCGCTGCGCGGTCGAGCCGGTGGAGACGATGGAGACGCCCGCGCGGTGCAGGCCCTGCGCCAGCTCCTCCAGGCCGGTCTTGTCGAACACCGAGATGAGTGCTCGGCGGATGGGGACACGGTCAAGGGGGGGCAGGCTCACGCAGATCTCCGTAGGTCGCTTCGCTGGGTCGCCCTCCAGTCTATAGGGGCGCCTTCCGCGGCACCCCGGATGACGGACGGTGCCGAGCGGGCAGGGACGGCCCCTGGCGTACAGTTCTCGCAGTACCCGCACCCTCCCCGAAGGCACCATGAGCATCGATACGCGACTCCCCACCGGCGACCAGGTGGTACAGGACCTCCCGTGGCGCTGGAAGGTCCAGGGGAAGATCTTCCTCATCGGCGGCCTCGGCTTCATGTTCGACGCCTGGGACGTGACCCTCAACGCCTACCTGATCCCGCTGCTGATCGGCGACTGGGGGCTCACCTCGGGCCAGGCCGCGTGGATCGCGACGTCGAACCTGATCGGCATGGCCGTCGGCGCCTTCGCGTGGGGATCCGTCGCGGACATCATCGGCCGCAAGAAGGCGTTCACCCTCACCCTGCTCGTCTTCGCCCTGTTCACGGTGCTCGGGGCGTTCTCCCCGGACATCGTCTGGTTCTGCGTGTTCCGGTTCCTGGCCGGTTTCGGCCTCGGCGGCTGCATCCCCGTGGACTACGCGCTCGTCGGCGAGTTCACGCCGCGCCGCCAGCGCGGCCGGGTCCTGACGGCGATGGACGCGTGGTGGCCGATCGGCGCGTTCCTCTGCGGCGTGGTGACGACGGCGATCGTGGCGCAGACCGGCGACTGGCGGCACGCGATGCTGGTCATGGTGCTGCCGGCGCTCCTCGTGTTCTGGGTGCGCCGCGGCGTGCCCGAGTCCCCGCTGTACCTCGTGCAGCGCGGCAGGGTCGACGAGGCCCGGGCCGTGATCGACGACCTCGTGGTGAGGACCGGCGCCGAGCAGCGCCCGTGGCGCCTACCGGAGCCCGAGGACACGCCCCGGCTCTCGCTAGGCAGCATCTCCGGGCAGCTCACGGGCCTCTGGCGCTACGACTGGCGCATCACCCTGACGGCCTGGAGCCTGTTCCTGACCATCCTGCTCGTCTACTACGGTGCTCTGACGTGGATGCCGCGCATCCTCATCAGTTCCGGCTACGCGCAGTCCGTCGCCTTCATCACCACCACGTTCATGACCGGCGTCGGTTTCCTCGGCGTGATCGCCGCGGCCCTGCTGGTGGAACGCGTGGGCCGCAAATGGCTGCTGGCGATCACCGGACCGGGATCGGCCGCGCTCCTCGTGGTCTTCGCGCTGACCCTCGACCTGCCCGCCGTCGCCACGGCCTGGCTGCTGGCCTTCGGCTTCGTGGTGCAGGTGGCGATCCCCGTGCTGTACACCTATGTCTCCGAGCTCTACCCCACGGAACTGCGGGGCAGCGGGTTCGGCTGGGCGTCGACCATCTCCCGCATCGGCGCGGGCCTCGTGCCGCTGATCTTCGGCACCCTGCTGTGGCCCGTCCTCGGCCTGCCGCTGACGTTCGCGCTCATCGGCGGCCTCGTGGTCCTCGCCGTCGTGTTCATGGCGTTCAACGCGCCGGAGACGAAGGCCGCCCGGCTGCGCTGAACAGCCCGTGCTAGGACTCGGGCAGCTCCGCGTCAGGGGTCTCCTCGAGGGAGACGACCTTCCAGGCGCCGTCCGCGCAGCGGATGGTCGCGCTGTAGACCGTGCCCTCGGGGGAGAACGGGCGCTGCGTGAGAATCGAGCCGTCGTCCGCGAACTCGGTGTACGCGTCAGGGTTGACGGGGACCAGGGCGGTGACGTCGGCGCCCTCCGTGACGTCCTCCTCGGGCGTGGTGAGGTACACGTTCTCCACCTTGGGCTGTCCGCCCAGCACCCAGCCGCCGTCCTCGTAGACGGCATGCAGCCGTTCCGCCTCCGCCTGCTCGCCCGCGGCCCCGTCCACGTGCTCGAGCAGCGCGGCGTCGTCCCCGGTCTGGAGGACGTACGCCTTGACGTCGAAGTAGTAGTAGAGGAACGCCCGTGCGCCGTCGGCGCTCGCCTCCCCCACCAGCTCGTTGGTGGCGGGCTCCTCGATGCCCACGGCGGCGGCCGAGGAACTGGCGGGCGACGGCGAGGCGTCGGCCGGGGTGGCCGGCGCCGTCGCGGAGGTGCCGGCGCAGGCCGTGAGGGCCAGCAGGGTGAGGGCGGCGGTGGCCGCGCGGCGGGGGAAGGTCATGGTGGTCCCAACGGTGCTCGACGGATCGGTAGTGGCCTGAGGCCACTACCACCCTAACCGCGGATGGAATAGTTTTCGCGTAAATTGCGCGCGGAGGATTGACTCCCCGTGTGACGTCGGACACGCTGGTGGCTGACCCCCGAAGGAGACCTCGTGAAACCACGCCACGCCACCGTCGTCGTGCTGACCGCCCTTGTGGCCGGTTCCGTCGCCGCACCGCCCGCTCTCGCCGCCCCGAAGAACCCCGGAGGCTCCTCCGCCGCCTCGGCCCAGCACTCGCTGCGCTCCGCGGTCACGGACGAGAACTTCTACTTCGTCATGGCCGACCGCTTCCAGAACGGCAGCACGGCCAACGACGACGGCGGGCTCGGCCCCGATCCGTCGGTGTCCGGTTTCGACCCCACCCGGAAGGGCTACTACAACGGCGGCGACCTCGAGGGCCTGCTCCAGGAGCTCGACTACATCCAGGGCATGGGCACCACCTCCATCTGGCTCACCCCGAGCTTCAAGAACCGTGCCGTGCAGCCGGAGGACAACTCGGCCGGCTACCACGGCTACTGGATCACCGACTTCACGCAGATCGACCCGCACCTCGGCACCAACGAGGACCTCAGGACGCTCATCGACGCCGCGCACGCGCGGGGGATGAAGGTCTACTTCGACATCATCACCAACCACACCGCGGACGTGATCGGCTACGACGCCGGGGAGCGCGCCCCCTACATCTCCAAGGACGAGGAGCCCTACCGCGACGCCGCAGGCACCGCGTTCGACGACCGCGACTACGCGGGCACGGGCACGTTCCCCGAGCTCGACGCCGAGACCTCCTTCCCGTACGTCCCGGTGGTGCCGGAGGCCGACAGGGACCTGAAGGTCCCGGAGTGGCTGAACGATCCCACGCTCTACCACAACCGCGGCGACGCGACCTTCGCCGGGGAGGACTCCTTCTACGGGGACTTCTTCGGCCTCGACGACCTCTCCACCGAGCACCCGGTGGTGGTGGACGGCATGATCGACATCTACAAGACGTGGATCGCCGACTTCGGCGTGGACGGCTTCAGGATCGACACCATGAAGCACGTCGACGACGAGTTCTGGCAGGAGTTCGGCCCCGAGGTGCTCTCCTACGCGCAGGAGCAGGGCAAGGACGAGTTCTTCATGTTCGGCGAGGTCTTCGACACCACGAAGTCCTTCACCTCGCAGTTCACCACGCGCAACCGCATGCAGTCGGTCCTCGACTTCCCGTTCCAGGCCGCCGCCCGCGGCTACGCCTCGCAGGGCGCGCCGGCCACGGACCTCGAGCGCTTCTTCGCCGGCGACGACTGGTACACGGACGCGGATTCCAACGCCTACAGCCTGCCGACCTTCCTGGGGAACCACGACATGGGCCGGATCGGCGGCTTCATCGCGACCGACAACCCCGGAGCGGCCGACGACGAACTGGTGGCACGGGACACCCTCGCGCACGAACTGATGTACTTCTCGCGCGGCAACCCGGTGGTCTACTACGGCGACGAGCAGGGGTTCACGGGTCCCGGCGGCGACCAGGACGCGCGGCAGACGCTGTTCGCGAGCCAGGTCCCCGAGTACCTCGACGACGACCTGCTGGGCACCGACGCGACCCACGCCACGGACACGTTCGACACCACCCACCCGCTGTACCAGGGCATCAGGACACTCGCCGACGTCACCGCGGAGCACCCCGCCCTGCGCAACGGCGCCCACCAGCACCGGTACGCCGCGGACGGCCAGGGCATCTACGCCTTCTCACGGACCGATGCGAAGGACCAGCGCGAGTACGTGGTGGCGCTGAACAACAGCACCGAACCGCAGACCGCGGCCGTCCCCACCTACGCCGGCAAGCGCAGCTTCGGCCTCGTCCACGGTGACGCCCCGAAGCGCGCGAAGTCGGCAGCCGACGGCACCCTCACCGTCACCGTCCCCGCGCTGTCCACCGTGGTCTACGAACTGTCGGGGAAGATCCCGCACTCCAAGGCCGCGCCGGCGATCAGCCTGCAGCAGCCGAAACCCGCCGCGGAGGACAACGGCCGCATGAGGGTGGCCGCCGATGTCGCGGGCTCCTCGTTCTACGAGGTCACCTTCGAGGCCCGTACCCCGGGCTCGCCGTGGACGAGCATCGGCACGGACGACAACGCACCGTTCAGCGTCTACCACGACACGAGCGCCCTGCCCGCAGGAACGGCCGTCGAGTACCGCGCCGTGGTCCTCGACAACGCCCGCCACACGCGGACGTCCGCGGCGGTACCGGCCTCCGTGCCGCAGCCGCGGCTGACCATGGGCCTTCCCGCCGAGGGCACGCAGGTCCAGGGTGACGTCGAGGTCACCGCCACGGCGAGCCCGGAGGACTCCGAGCACGCCGTGACCCTCGAGCGCAGCATCGCCGGAGGGGCGTGGACGGCCATCGGCACGGACGACTCGTCGCCGACCTACACCGCCGTCGACGATCTCGCGGCGCTCGACCTCGCCGAAGGCACCCAGGTCCGGTACCGGGCCGTGCTCGGGACATCGGTGAGCGACATCAGGACGGTGACGGCCGGCTCGGTGATCGAGCAGCCGGGCACCGTGGCCGTGGCCGGGAGCCTCGATTCCGAGCTGGGCTGCGGCGGTGACTGGGACCCGGCGTGCGACCAGGCGCAGATGACCTTCGACGCCGCCTCGCGGACCTGGGTCCTCGAGGTCGCGGACCTGCCCGCCGGCAGCTACGAGTACAAGGCGGCCCTCGACCGCAGCTGGACCGAGAACTACGGTGCCGGCGGCGGCCGTGACGGCAGCAACATCGTGCTCCAGCACGCGGGCGGTCCCGTGACCTTCGTGTACGACCACCGCACGCACGTGATCACCACGCGCTAGCTTCTCCGGGAGCACGCACCGACGGCCGGGACCGCCAGGTCCCGGCCGTCGTCATGTCCGGCTGTGGAGGGGTTCGCTAGAGCCAGTCGTTGCGCTTGAACGCCCAGTACAGGCCGCCGCCCATCGCGACCATGAGCAGCAGCGCGAACGGGTAGCCGAGCCCCCAGTGCAGTTCGGGGATGACATCGAAGTTCATGCCGTAGATCGAGGCGATCAGGGTGGGTGCGAAGAGGATCGCCGCCCAGGACGAGATGCGCTTGACCTCCTCGCCCTGCCGCAGCGACGTCTCCGTCATGCGCGTCATCTCCTCGTTCTGCCGCTGGGCCACGAGGGTGGCGTGGACCGTCAGGGCGTTCTGCAGCAGCGTGCGGAACGTGTTGATGCGCTCGACGATGCGGATCACGTGGTCCTGCACGTCGCGGAGGTTCCGCGCGAGCTCGTCGTCCATCCGGTACTTCTCGGAGCCCCGGAGCAGGGCGTCCATCATGGCCTCCAGGGGCTGGGCGGCGCGCTGGAACTCAATGACCTCGCGGTGCAGTTCGTAGATCCTCCGCGAGACGTCCGGCGCTCCCCCGAACAGTTCGTTCTCGATCTCGTCGATGTCGTTCTCGAGTCCCTGCACCACGGGTCCGTACTCGTCCACCACTTGGTCGAGCATCGCGTACAGGACGGCCTGCGGGCCCGTGCCGAGCAGCTCCGGGTCGGCCTCGAGCCTGCGCCGCACGATCCCGAGGTCCGGTGATTCGGCGTGCCGGACGGTTACCACGAAGTCCTCGCCGATGAAGATGTGCAGTTCGCCGAATTCCACCTTCTCCTCGGCGTCGAGGTAGCGGGCGGGCCGCAGCACCACGAACAGGGTGTCCCCGTAGCGCTCGAGCTTGGCGCGCTGGTGTCCGTTGGTGGCGTCCTCGACGGCGAGGTTGTGCAGCCCGAACTCGGCCTCGACCGCCTGGATCTCCTCGCGCTCGGGGCGGTAGAGGCCGATCCACCCCATGCCGCCGCTGTCCCGCATGAGCTCGAACGTCTGGTCCAGGGTCTCGGGGTGGATGCGCTTCTTCCCGCCGACGTAGACGGCGTTCGCGACCAGCGGCATCTCAGGCCCCGGCCCGGTCGGAGCCCGCGGGAGCACCGGCCAGCCCGGCGAGGGTCTCGATCAGGAGCCGGCGCTCCTCCACCTTGATCCGCTCGTGGAGGGTCTCCTCGGTGTCCCCGGGCAGGACGGCGACGGCGGCCTGGGCGAGGATGGGGCCCGTGTCCACGCCCGCGTCGGCGATCATGACGGTGCAGCCCGTCACCTTCACGCCGTAGGCCAGGGCGTCGCGGACGCCGTGGGCGCCGGGGAAGCTCGGCAGGAGTGCCGGGTGGGTATTGAGGTAGCGGTCCGGGAACGCGTCGAGGAAGTGCTGGTCGACGATCCGCATGAACCCCGAGGACACCACGTAGTCGGGCGCGTGCGCGGCGACGGCCCCGGTGAGGGCGCGGTTCCAGTCCGCCCGCTCCCCGTACTGCCGGAAGTCCACCTCGAACGTCGGGATCCCGGCCAGGGCCGCGCGCCGGACGCCCCCGGTGCCCGGACGGTCGGCCCCGACGGCGGCGATGGTCACGGGCAGACGGCCCTCCGCGACGGCGTCGATCACGGCCTGGAGGTTCGATCCGGAGCCGGAGACGAGGACAACGATGCGCATGACTCAACCTTAGGGTCTCGCCTCGCCTAGGGTTGAACCATGGCGAGGCGAGGAACCACCAGGCAGCAGGACACCGACCAGGCCGGACCGCGGGGTCCCGGGACCGGGCCGACGGCACCGGACGACCCCGCGACCGCGCGCGCCTCGTCCGCCAGGTTCTGGCTGCGGCTGTTCTTCCTGGCCCTCCTCGGTGCGTCGCTGACCAGTGGCCTGGTGCTGCCGTGGAAGGTGCTCGCGCTCGCCCTGGCGCTGTTCGCCCTCGCCGCCGGCGTCGTCGGCCTCGTGAAGGCCCTCGGCGCGAAACTCCCCCGCTTCGTCGTGCTCGCGACGTCCGTGGGCCTGGCCGCCGCACTGTTCCTCACGGCGGGCACCGCCGCGTCGATCCTCCTCTGGCCCATCACGCAGACGTACGAGGACTGCATGTCCCGCGCACTGACCCTGCAGGCGCAGGGCGACTGCGAGGACGGACTGAGGAGCCTCGACGGTTTCGGCGGCTCGTAGGTCCCAGGGCCCGGGGTCCGGCGGGGTGCGTGCGGCTCAGCGCCGCCGCGGCTCCCGTTCCAGCAGCGGCCCGAGGGCATGCCCGAGCAGGGCGCCGACGGCCACCTCCAGGCCGAGCCACAGGCCGACCGCCAGCGGGTCCGGCCCCAGGTCGGTGAAGCGGCCCAGGCCGAGCGAGGCGCGCGAGAGCAGGGCGACGGCGGCGCCGCCCAGTCCCGCGGTGACGCCGATGAGTCCGGCGAGCGCGAGGGTCGACGCCGTCGAGGTAAGCCACCGCCTGCTGCTGCGCAGCACGAGCCACTCGTCGAAGTGGTTCTCGCCCTCACGGAAGAACCACCAGCCCGCGAGGAGCCCGGCGAGCACCGGGATGGCGAGCGCCGCGTACCCGTACTCGAGCGTGCCCGCGGGGAGCGCGCCGAGGATGGGCAGGGCGGGCAGGGGTCCGACCGTGCTGGCCAGCGGCGTCAGGGAACTGCCCGTGCCGAGGGCGAAGCCGGCGCCCGTGGACCAGGACATCGTCCAGAGGGCGAGGTTGGGCAGGAGCCCGAGCTGGAGCAGGGTGATGACCGACGCTCCGGCGATGCCGCCGTCGATGCGCTCGTAGATCGCGGCGATGCCGGCCCAGTTCAGCCCGATCGCGACGGCGAGCAGGGCTGCCGAGAGGCACGCGGCGACCAGCACGGCGATGACCCCCGAGCGGACGATCGACCAGGCGTAGGACCCCGCCCAGCGGGAGTGCTGACTGGCGCGGCCCACCCAGGCCGCGAAGTCCACGCCCACCAGGCGGCTCCAGGCACCCGCCTCACGGTAGGCGCCGGTGATCAGCCCGACCCCGGCGGACACGGGAGGGATCAGGGCGCCGGCCACGAGCGGGACGGAGGCCTCCGGGGTGCCCGATACGTACGCGATGCCCGCGCCGATCGCCGCATAGGTGAGGAGGGCGCCGAGCAGCGCCTGCCAGAGCTGGTCCGTGTAGGACGCCCGGGCCAGCCGGCGTCCCGCCCGCCAGGCGAGGAGAAGCGGTACGAGGATCAGGCCGAGGGGAACCACGTGCAGCAGCCCCGACACCGCCTCGGCCCCGGCCACCCCCGGGGGGAAGTGCAGCACGAGGGGCACCCCGTGCATGACCAGCCAGCCCTGGCCCGCGAGGCGCGCGGCGGACTCCGCCGTCCGGTCCGCGAAGCCCCCGGTGAACCACACGGCGGCGACGGGGAGCACCACGAGCAGGGCCGAGATCACGGCGGCCTGGCCGAGTTCGAGCACCCCCTGGAGCCACAGGGGCATGGGAAGGGCACGGGGCTTGGTGGGGATTTTCATCCCTCCCATGGTGCCACCGCCGTCGGCTCCCGCCACCCACCGACGCGGGATGGACCGGGCGTGCGGACGGGGCGCGCGGTCACCCGAAGATGTCGAGGAGGCCCTTGACGACGGCGAGGCCCGCGCCGATGAACGCGATCACGATGACGAACAGGCGGGCCTGGTCGTCGCGGACGAAGCGGCCGAGCTTCTCCCCGGCGAAGATGCCGGCCACGATGGCCAGCCCGATCGCGAGCCACATCCACGGCGCGAGGACGGGCGCCTGGTCCGGGTCGATGAGCAGCTTCGTGACGAGGGTGACCGACCCGATGCAGACGAAGAAGGGCTGGAGCGTCGCGGCGAAGGGACGCTGGGGCCAGCGCGCGAGGAGGGCGTACGCACTGACGGCCGGGCCCCCGACCCCGGCCATCGAGTTGGTGACGCCGGCGGCGAAGCCCGCCACCGCCTTCGGCGTGTTGCCGCGCACCACGACGTCGGACCGCTGGAGCACCAGGGAGACGGTCAGCGCCACGAGGACCACGGCGCCGACCGTGACCGACAGCGGTGCGGACGGGAGGGCCACCGCGAGGAACGACCCCGGGATGGAGCCGAACAGGGAGGGGACGACGAGCCAGCGGAACATGCTCCAGTCGATGTCCTTCCAGACCCGGCCCACGATGATGGCCGAGGACACCACGCCGCAGAGGTTCACGAGGAGCACGCCCTCGTGCGGCCCGAGGATGATCACGAGGAACGGGGCGATCAGCAGGGCGAAGCCCAGGCCGGCGATGCGTTGGGCGATGGCCCCCACGAGGATCGAGGCCAGCACGATGCAGAAGATGCCGAGAGTCACCCAGCCACAGTACGCCCAGGCAACCATCAGTCCGCCCTCCGTGACGGGGTTCCCCGGCGGTACGCTGGGCCCATGACGGCCCTCACCACCGCACTGGCCACCGCGGACTGGCGCCGGCGCGTCTTCCGCCTCTACGACGACGTCCGCGAGCGCGCCGTCTCGGCATCGCCCGAGGCCGCCCACGCCACGTGGCGGGAGGGCCGCGACGCGCTGTTCCGCACCCACCCGGCGTCGGCCCTCCGGGAGGGCGCGCGGGAGTCCTTCACCGGGCTCGCGGTGGCGCCCTACGACCCGGCCTTCCGGTTCGAGGCGGAAGTGGACGACGACGGGGCGGGGCAGGCGATGGACGTCGCGACCGGTACGGACGGCGTGGTGCCGTTCCGCCGCCTCGGCAGCGTGGTGCTGCCCGGGCTCGGGAAGCTCGCCCTGTGGAAGCTCGGCTCCTACGGCGGCGGGCTGTTCCTGCCCCTGCGCGACGGCACGTCGGGCAGGCCCGGCGGCACGTACGGCGGAGGCCGCTACGTCCTGGACACCGTCAAGGGCGCCCACCTGGGCGAGGGGCGGCCCGGGCGCCTCGTGGTGGACCTCAACTTCGCCTACAACCCGTCCTGCGCCTACGACGAGGCGTGGGCGTGCCCCCTGCCCGGCCCGGACAACCGGCTCGTGGACGACGCCCCCGTGGGCGAGCTCTACCGGGAGTACTGAGCCCGGGCACCGGACGATGCCCCATTTCGTCCGACGTTCACCCCGGGGTCACCCTGCGGCGGCCCGCCCTCCGCCTGGGCGGGCGACCGTGGGGGTGTGAGGATAGCCATCGTCGCAGAATCGTTCCTGCCCCACATGAACGGGGTCACCCACTCGCTGCTCAAGGTGCTCGCCCACCTGCGGGCGCGCGGCGACGACGTGCTGGTGATCGCGCCGGCATCGTCCTGGCTCGACGAGCCGGCGCCGTCCCGGGTGGAGGGCTTCCCCGTCCACGTCCTCCCGTCCGTCGCCCTGTCGGGGTACGCCGACGTCCGGGTGGCCGCCGGGACGGTCGCCCGCGTCCGCCGCATCCTCGCCGCGTTCGCGCCCGACGTCGTCCACATCGCCTCCCCGTTCGTCCTCGGCTGGCGTGCCGTGCAGGCGTGTACGCAGCTCGGCATCCCCACGGTGTCCGTCTACCAGACCGAGGTGCCCGCCTACGCCGCCCGGTACGGCGTCCCCTGGCTCGAGCCGCTCCTGTGGCAGCGCGTCGAGAACATCCACGACGCCTCCACCCTCACCCTCGTGCCGTCCACGTTCGCCCTGGACCAGCTGCGGTCCCGGGGCGTGCAGCGGCTCAACCTGTGGCGGCGCGGCGTCGACACCGAGCGGTTCTCGCCCGCCCGGTACGACGCCGCCTGGCGGGCGACGGTCGCGCAGCCGCACGAGCGCATCATCGGCTACGTGGGCCGGCTCGCGGCGGAGAAGCAGGTCGAGGATCTCGCGGTGCTGGACTCCCTGCCCGGCACGCGGCTCGTGATCGTCGGCGCGGGCCCGCAGCAGGAGAGCCTCCGGGCCCGGCTGCCGAGGGCGCGCTTCGCAGGATTCCAGGGAGGAGCGGATCTCGCCCGCCGGCTCGCGTCCTTCGATCTCTTCGTCCACCCCGGCGAGTCCGAGACGTTCTGCCAGACCATCCAGGAGGCCATGGCGTGCGGCGTCCCGGTCGTCGCCGTCGGCCGGGGCGGCCCGCTGGACCTCGTGGATCCGTCGCGCACGGGCTGGACGTACACCCCCGGCGACCTGCAGGGGCTGCGCGCCGCCGTCGTCGACCTCATCGGCGACGACGCCAAGCGGCGCGCATTCGGCCGGGCGGCCCACGCCTCGGTCCAGGGGCGCACCTGGCCCGTGCTCTGCGAGCAGCTCGTGACCTACTACGGGAAGGCCGTCGCAGTGCAGCAGCGGCGGGTCCATCGCGCCGCTACCGGGGCGGACAGGCGCGCGGACAGGGCCCGGCGGGCGTTCCGGCCCGAGTGATCCGCACCCCCGGAAGGCTGGACTCGGCCCGTCGAAGGGGGTAGGGTGCCCGGTTGCAGTCGCGACGTCCGCGCAGGCCCTATCATGGGAGCAACCCACCCACTCTCCGGAGGTTCCGATTACAGACACGGCCGCCCAACACGACATCTACTTCGGCGCGCCCGAGCCGGAGAACGAAGCCGAGATCCTGGAGTCGGCGTCGCGCGCGGCGGTGGCACGGCTCGAGGGCCGTACCGACATCACGACCGTCAAGCGGCGCTTCACGCTGGTCAACCAGGACCGCACGCCGCACCAGGCGATGGTCGAGGACCTGCTGTTCATCCGCCGGGCGCTCGACGACGCCGGCATCGGCTTCCTGCTGGTGCGCGGCAACGACGAGCGGCCCGTGATCGCCGTGGACCTCGACCACCGCGAGAGGCTGCGTGCCGCGCTCGTGGAGGCCTGCCGGGACGAACCGTTCTACTCCCGCACCGTGGACACGAAGCGCCGCACCACCCTGCTGGTGAGTGACGGCCACCTCTCGAGCAGCGGCAAGGCCCGCATCTTCCGCCTGTTCCGTCCGCGCATCGAGCCCCTCGGCGGGCTCGCGTACGGGCCGTCCGCCGGCGTGCAGATCGAGCTGTGGGCGCTCGGCGACAGCGCCATCGAACTGCCGGTGGAGAACTCCCTCACCCGCCGTACCCTCCCCGCCGCCGAAGTGGTGCGCGGCGAGGTGGAACGCCACGGCCTCTCCTGGCCGACCATCGACAACATGTTCGCCGATCACGCCACGGACATCGACTTCGACATCGACCTCGTCTTCTCCTGGGTGGATGGCAGCAGCCCCGAGTACCGGGCGGCGCGTGCGGCACGCATGAAGGGAGTGGTGGTCGGCGAGGGTGACGACCACGAGGCGCGCTTCCGGCAGATCGACGAGCTCAAGTACGCCCTGCGCTCCGTCTACATGTTCGCGCCGTGGGTCCGCCGGATCTTCATCGCGACGGACTCGGACCGCCCCGACTGGCTCGCCGACCACCCGTCGGTCACGCTCGTGCGCTCCGAGGAGCACTTCAAGGACCCCTCCGTCCTCCCCACGCACAACTCGCAGGCCGTCGAGGCGCAGCTCCAGCACATCCCGGGCCTCTCCGAGTACTTCCTCTACTCCAACGACGACATGTTCTTCGGCCGCCCCGTGGCCCCTGACATGTTCTTCTCCCCCGGCGGGATCACGAAGTTCATCGAGGCGGACACGCGGATCGGCCTGGGCGACAACGACGCCGAGCGCAGCGGCTTCGAGAACGCCGCCCGCGTCAACCGGCGCCTCCTGCACGAGCGCTTCGGCCGCATCACCACGCGGCACCTCGAGCACACCGCCGCTCCCCTGCGGAAGAGCGTCCTGCTGGAGATGGAGGCGGAGTTCGCGGCGGAGTTCGCGGCGACGGCGGCCTCGCGCTTCCGTGCGAAGGACAACATCTCGGTCACCAACTCGCTGTACCACTACTACGCGCTGCTGACCGGCCGCGCCGTCACGCAGGAGATGGCGAAGGTGAAGTACGTGGACACGACGCTGCGGTCCGGGCTGAAGAGCCTGAACAAGATGCTGGACAAGCGCAACCAGGACTTCTTCTGCCTCAACGACGGCAGCTTCCCGGAGGTCCCGGCCGAGGAGCGCGCCCACCTCGTGACGGACTTCCTCGAGAAGTACTTCCCGGTCAAGGCCCCCTGGGAGATCTAGGACCCGCGCCGCGGTGTCGGGGCGCGTGCAAGACTGGCGCGATGCAGACCTTCCTGCCGTATCCCGATGTCGCGGCCAGCGCCCGGGTGCTCGACCAGGCGAGGCTCGGCAAGCAGCGCGTCGAGACCCTGCAGGTGCTGCGTGCCCTCGTCATCCCCGACTACGGGTGGCGGCAGCACCCGGCCATCCGCATGTGGATGGGCTACGTCCCGGCGCTGACCGTCTACGGCCTGGCCATGGTGGCCGAGTGGGTCTCGCGCGGCCACGCCGATTCGACGTACCGGCAGATCCTCGAGTTCGCCCCGGATGTGCTGGACCAACCGGACGTGCCGATGCCGCCGTGGTTCGGGGACCCCGCCCTGCACGTGAGCCACCAGTCCAACCTGGTCCAGAAGGCACCGGAGATCTACCGGGACCGGTTCCCCGGCATCCCCGGCGACCTCCCCTACGTCTGGCCCGCACCGGAACGCGAGCGCCTGCCCGTCGAGCCCACGGGACGGCGCCTGTGGATCTGGCGCGCCGACCGGCTCCCCGGCGCCCCGCCCGCCGACACCGACGACCCCGACGACGTCGTGCTGCTGATGCCGCCGGTACCACCGGGAGGGCACGCCGCCCCGAAGTGGGAGCGGCAGCTGCACGCGTTCGAGGAGTCCGTGGAGGAGGGCGACGCCGTCGCGATCGCCGACCCGGAGGGCCGGCGCTTCCGGACCGGCCGCATGGGCAGGGTCTTCATGCACGAGGACGGCCTGGTCCGTACTGTCCGGCTGGACGGCCGGCTGGAGCGCTCCGACATCCACCCGCCGGCCCTGCTGCAGGACCCGCGGACGCTCTTCGGCGTGGACCTGCCCGACGCGCTGCAGGCCTGATCCCGAGACGACCGGCCGGGGCGAGGGCTCAGGCGGAGGTGAGGTGCCGCGTGCGGCCGCCCTCGGGGATGACCACCCCGTGGGCCTCGAGCCGGCGCCGGGTCTCCTCGCGGGGGACCACCTCCCCCACCGTGGTGTGCCGTCCCGCGGGCACCACCGAGTGGACGATCGTCTCCTCGTAGACGTGGACGAGGTTGTAGGACTGCGCTCCGTCCCGGCCGCGCGTACCCCCGCCGTCGAACATCAGGTCCTGCGTGTAGCACGTGGCACTCGCCACCGAGACGGGGACGCCGGCGAACATCGCCGTCGTCGAGTAGTGCAGGTGCCCGGCGAGGATCGTCCGGACGTCCGAGCCGCGGACGACGTCGGCGAGGGAGCGCTGGTCGCGCAGCTCCACGAGCACCGCGAGGTCCTGGACGCTGGGGACGGGCGGGTGGTGCAGGGCGAGGATGGTCCCGTGCGGTGCGGGCACCTCGAGCTGCGCGGCCAGCCAGCGCAGCTGCCCGTCGGCGAGCTCGCCGTGGTGGCGCCCCGGCACGGTGGAGTCCAGGGTGATGATGCGCAGGCCGTCGACGAAGTGCACGGCGTCCACCGGGGCATCCTGGCGTCCGGCCGGCACCTCATCGAGGAGGCCCGCCCGGAAGGCCGCGCGGTCGTCGTGGTTGCCCATCGCCCAGATGACCCGGGCCCCGAGGCGTTCCGCCGCGGGGTCCACGATGGCGCGGAGCTTCGCGTAGGCGCCCGGCTCCCCCTTGTCCGCGAGGTCACCGGTGAAGACGATGGCGTGCGGCCGCGCGCCGGACGCCTCGAGGTCCTCGAACACCTCCCGCAGCCTCCGCTCGCTGTCCACGGCCCCGTACAGCGGGGCGTCCCCGCCGAGCAGGTGGGTGTCGCTCATGTGCAGGACGAAGTGCTGGGGCCGGGGATGTTCTGCTGTCCGGGGGACCATGGGACCTTCTCCGATAGCTGGTGGGCACGCTGGCTTGTCTGCAATCCAACCAGAAGCTCCGGCCCCTGTCTGCGAACTTCCGACGGCTCGGCGCGAAACATTCAGGAAACATGTGCCGTCGGGGCGGACCTGCCGCGCAGACGCCGACGCCGCCCCGGGAGACTGGCGGGGCGGCACCGCGCGCCGTAGGCTCACAGGCGACCGATCATCCGCGCAGAAGGGCACCACCATGGGCATCCGCATCACCCACATCCCCCTCCGCCTCGCGACGGGCGCCTTCATCCTCAACGCGGGCCTCGGGAAGACGTCGCTGGACGAGGGCACCGCCGCGTATCTGCAGTCCGCGGCGTCGAAGGCCTTCCCCCAGGTCAGCCAGTTCGAGGCGCAGCAGTTCGGCACGTTCCTCGCGGCGTCCGAGATCACGATCGGCTCCGCGCTCCTGGCGCCCTTCATCCCCAGCAGGCTGGCCGGGCTGGCGCTGCTGGCCTTCTCGGCCGGGATGCTGACCATGTACTTCAGGACCCCCGAGATGACGATGGAGGACGGCGTCCGTCCGAGCCCGGACGGCGTGGCCCTCGCGAAGGACAGCTGGATGGCGGGCATCGCCCTGGCCCTCATCCTGGACCGCCGGAAGAAGTAGCCCGGCAGTCTCGACGACGCACGAGGACAGGAGACCGGGGCATGTGCGGACGCTTCGTCATCGCGGGCACCAGGGCCGACCTCATCGACGCCTTCGACGTGGACGAGGCCGCCGAGGACGAGGTGCGGCCCTCATGGAACGTGGCGCCGACCGACACCGTGCGGCTCGTCGTCGAGCGGCTGGACCCGCACACGGGCGAGCTGACGCGCCGGCTCGAACCGGCACGCTGGGGCCTCATCCCCTCGTGGGCGACATCGGCATCCGTGGGATCGCGGATGATCAACGCCCGCAGCGAGACCCTCCTGGAGAAGCCCTCCTTCCGGGCCGCCGCGCTCAAGCGCCGGGCCATCGTCCCCGCGGACGGGTACTACGAGTGGCGGAAGAACGGCGACGGCTCCAAGACCCCGATCTACCTGCACGGACCGGACGGCTCGCTCCTGGGCTTCGCCGGGCTCTACGAGTTCTGGCGGGACCCGGCGACCGCGTCCCCCGAACACCCGCAGGGGGGATGGGTGGTCAGCTGCACCATCATCACCCGGCCGGCGAGCGACGCCCTCGGCGAGATCCACGACCGCACGCCGGTGATCCTGCCCCCGGAGCTGCGCGGCGACTGGCTGGATCCGCGCAACGACTCACGGCCCGCGGTGCAGGAACTGCTGGACGCCATCCCGGACCCCCACCTGGTGCCGCGCCCGGTCGGACAGCGTGTGGGCTCGGTACGCAACAACGGGCCCGACCTCATCGAGCCCCTCCCCGAGCCGCCGCCGAACCCCTAGGGTCGGAGGATGACGACGGACGGAACAGGCGCATGATCAGGACGGACATCGCCCCGGGGATCCACTACCTCGAGCATGCCAGGACCAACGTCTACCTCGTGGAGGACGACGACGGCCTCCTCCTGGTCGATACGGGGCTGCCCCGCTCGAAGAACGTCCTCCTGGCGGCACTGGCCCGGATCGGGCGCACCGTGCAGGACATCCGGGGCATCGTGCTCACCCACGGGCACTTCGACCACGTGGGGACCGCCGAGCACCTCCGCTCGCGGTACGGCATCCCGGTCTACTGCCACCCCGACGACGCGCGGATCGCCGCCCACCCCTACAGCTACGACAGGGAACGGTCTCCGTTCCTGTACCCGCTGCGCTACCCGCGGGCCGTGCCGGGGCTGCTGCGCATGACCGCCGCGGGCGCCGTCGCGGTCAGGGGCGTGCAGGACACCCTGCCGCTCACCCCCGAGGCCGCCGCGGCCCTGCCCGGCTCGCCCCTCCTGGTCCCCACGCCCGGGCACACGAAGGGCCACTGCGCGCTGCACCTCCCGGACCGAGACGCCGTCATCAGCGGCGACGCCCTCGTGACGCTCGACCCCTACACCGGCCGCCCCGGCCCGCAGGTCGTCGCGCGCGCCGCCACCGCCGACATGGGGATGGCGCTGCGGTCCCTCGAGGCGCTGCGCTCCACGGCCGCGAGGACGGTGCTGCCGGGCCACGGGTTCCCCTGGGGTGCGGGCGTGGAGTCGGCGGTCGCGCAGGCACTCGAGGTCGGCGGACACTGAGCCCGGGCCGGCCGCGATCGCCGGGCCGGGCCGGGCGACGCGATACGCTGACCGCATGGGCTGGTTGAGGCGTCAGACGATGGTGGGCTTCGCCCGCGGCACGGTGAAGCGCGGCGTGCTCGCCATGATCACGGCGCAGGCGGTGGTCATCGTGGGGGTCGTCGCCGTGGACGTGTACCAGAGGAGCCGGCGCACCAAGCGCCCGGGATTCCCGCAGCCGGGCACGTTCCACACCACGATCGCCGGGACCGGGACCACCGTCTTCACCTACGGCGAGGACCTCTTCGACGCGATGATCGCCGCGATCGACGACGCGAAGGAGCAGGTGCTCCTGGAGACCTACATCTGGAAGGGCGACGAGGTCGGCGCGCGGTTCCGGGACGCCGTGAACCGGGCCGCGGATCGCGGCGTGGACGTCTTCGTCATCTACGACGGCTTCGCCAACCTGGTGGTCAACCCGTTCTTCTACGACTTCCACCCCGCCGTCAACGCCTACCGCTTCCCCGTCATCCGCCCCTCGATCTTCTTCACGAACATCCGGGGCACGGGCCTGGACCACCGCAAGGTCCTCGTGGTCGACGGCGCGGTGGGGTTCGTGGGCGGCTACAACATCGGGACGCTGTACGCCACGAAGTGGCGTGACACGCACCTGGAGATCCGCGGCCCGGCCGTGTGGGAGCTCCGCGAGGCGTTCGTCAGCTTCTGGAACCTCCGGGCCAACCCCCGGCGCCCCGAGCTGCCGGACCTCAGCGCCACCTACTGGGAACCGCGGATCCGCGCCGTCAACAACGTCCCGGCCCTGCTGGTGTACCCCATCCGCGGCGTCTACCTCGATGCGATCAACCGCGCCCACAAGCACATCTTCATCACCACCGCGTACTTCATCCCCGACCGGCAGATCCTCGACGCGCTGCTGCGCGCGAGCCGCCGCGGCGTGGACGTCCGGGTGATCCTCCCCGAGGACTCCAACCACGTGATCTCCGACTGGCTGTCCCGCGGGTTCTACTCCTCCCTCATCAGCGCCGGCGTGCGGATCCTGCTCTACCAGAACTCCATGATCCACGCGAAGACGGCCACGGTGGACGGCGAGTGGAGCACGGTCGGCACGGCCAACATCGACCGCCTGAGCCTGACGGGCAACTACGAGATCAACCTCGAGATCTTCGACCGCGACCTCGCGGCGACCATGGAGGAGATCTTCGCCGTGGACTCCTCCAACAGCCGCGAACTGACCCGCGAGGAGTGGGACAGCCGCCATCTGGTGGCCCGTGCGAGCGAGATCATCCTCGCTCCGCTCCGTCCGTTCCTGTGACGCCGGACGGCTCTCCGGGGCCCGTCCCGGGCCGCCCCGGGGCCTGCCCGGGCCCCGCGAAGCGCTCCATGTAGCCGCGCTGCGAGGAGTCCACGTGGCCGGCCATCAGGCGCCCGGCCTCGGCCTCGTTGCCGGCGTCGATCGCCGCGATGATCAGGCGGTGCTCGCCCCAGGACTGCTTCCCCCGGTGGTCGACGTCCGCCGCGTACAGCCACTCGATCTTGCCGGAGATCTGCCGGAGCAGTGCGGCCAGGGACATGCTGCCGCTGAGCTCCGCCACCCCGAGGTGGAAGCGGATGTTCAGCTCCGGCAGCTCCGCGAGGGCGTCCGCCGCCACGGCGCGGTCGCCGTCGTCGAGGATGTCCGTGAGCGCCCGCCGCGCGGCCCACCACGCGGCGTCCGGCGCGTCGGCGCCGAACTGGGCGGCGGCCAGGCGGGCCGCGCGCCGCGCGATCGTGGCCTCGATGACCCCGCGCACTGCGAACAGCTCCTCCGCGTCGTCGAGCGGGATCGCCGCCACCGTGGAGCCGGCGTAGGGGCGGGACTCGACGAACCCCTCCGCCTCGAGCGCGCGCAGCGCCTCCCGCACGGGCACGCGGGAGACGCCGTACCGTGCGGCGAGCGCCGCCTCTGTGACACGGGTGCCGGGTGCCAGCACCCCGAAGATGATGTCGTGGCGGACCGCGTCGAGGACGCGCTGCGGGGCCCCGGAATCCTGGTCAGGCCGCACCGGGTCCACCCTGCGGCGTGCTGTCCGGGACGGCCTCAGCGTCCCGCGGCATAGCCCTGCGCTCCCCGCGGGTTGGCGGCGGCGGAGAGCACGCCGGTGCCGGGGTCCCGGGTGACGGCGGAGAGCCGGCCGAGCGACCAGTCCCCCGCCTGCGTGACGACGTGGCCGCGGCGTTCGAGGTCGGCGACGACGTCCTCGCCCAGCCGGTCCTCGACCACGGCGCCGCCGGGCTCCCAGGTGCGCGGCCAGAAGGAGCCGGGGATCGACGTGGTGTGCAGGGACGGTGCGTCGATGGCCTGCTGCGGCGTGTACCCGCCCACGATGGTGCGCAGGATGTAGAGCAGCTGCCACTGGTCCTGCTGGTCGCCGCCGGGCGAACCGAGGGCGACGACGGGCGTGCCGTCCCTGAGGATCAGCGTGGGCGTGAGCGTGGTGCGGGGGCGCTTGCCCGGCTGCAGGGTGGACGGCGCACCCTCCTCGAGCCACGTCATCTGGAGCCTCGACCCGAGGCAGAACCCGAGTTCGGGGATGGTCGGTGAGGACTGCAGCCAGCCTCCGCTCGGCGTCGCGGAGACCATGTTGCCGGCCGCGTCGACGACGTCGATGTGGCACGTGTCGCCGCGCGTCTCGCCGCTGCGGGACACCGTGGGTTCGCCCACACCGGCGAAGCCGCCGCCGCCGACCAGGGCGGGCGGCGTGTAGCCGGTGCGCAGCGGCGGCGTGAAGGGGGTGCGGCCCGGCACGGCGCCGGGTCGGAACTCGTGGGAGGCCTCGTCCCCGATGAGCGCGCGCCGCTCGGCGGCGTACTCCGCGGAGAGCAGGTACTCCATCGGGACGTCGGCGTCCCCGTAGTAGGCCTCGCGGTCGGCGATGGCGAGTTTCTGCGCCTCGAGGATGGTGTGCGCACCGAGCGCCGTGGACGGGTCGAGCCGCTCGTCGTCGAACCCGTCGAGGATCGCGAGGGTCTGCAGCAGCGCCGGGCCCTGGCCCCACGGCCCGGTCTTCGCGATGGTGTGCCCGCGGAACTCGAGGGTGGTGGCCTCCTCGTAGCCCGCTTCGAAGCCTGCGAAGTCCTCGAGGGTGATGACTCCGGCGTGGTCGAGCCCGGAGGAGTGCCGGTGCGGTGTCGCCACGAACGCGGCGGAGGCCTGCGCCACGAGCCCGGTGCGCCACTCGCGCCGGGCGGCGTCGATCCGCGCGGCGCGTGTCGACGCCGCGGGATCGGCCCCGGCGTCGACGAGGGAGACGAGCACGCGGGCGTACGCCTCGTTCCGGATGACCTCGCCCTCCCGCGGCGGCCTGCCCTCGGGCATCCACAGGGCGGCGGAGGTGGGCCAGTGGTCGGTGAAGAGATCCGCCACGGCGGCGATCGTCGCCCCCACGCGGCCGAGGACGGGGTGGCCGTCACGGGCGTACCCGATCGCGAAGGCGAGGACGTCCCCGAGCTCCCACGTCCCGTGGTCGCGCAGCAGGAGGAGCCAGGCGTCGACGGCGGCGGGCACGGCGGCGGCGAGAGCGCCGGCGCCGGGGACGAGCTCGAGGCCCTCGGCGAGGTAGTGCTCCCGGGTGGCGGCGGCCGGGGCGGGGCCCTGGCCCATGAGGACGACCGGCCGGTCCGGCGCCTGGGCGGTGGCGAAGACGCCGGTCATGTCTCCGCCGGGCCCGTTGAGGTGGGGCTCGACGACGTGCAGGACGAAGGCTCCGGCCACGGCCGCGTCGAAGGCGTTGCCCCCGCGCTCGAGGACGGCCTGCGCGGAGGCGGTGGCCAGCCAGTGCGTCGAGGCGCTCATCCCGAACGTGCCCTGCAGCGTGGGACGGGTGGTGAAGGAGGGAGGAAGTGTGTACGTCATCGGATCACTTTCGGAGGGGAATCGACGGCGCGACCGCAGTCGCGGGACTGTCCGCATTGAATACGATCGACACTCCAAGGATAAGCTTCGTATACATTCGCCCACAGTCGTAACCGGAGGACACCGTCGTGACGAAGAACCGGGTGGTCACGGACCGCCTTCACCTGTGGCTCATGCTCATCCTGACCTTCTCCACCGGGGTGATCGACGCCGTCGGCTACCTGGGGCTCGATCGCGTCTTCACGGGCAACATGACCGGCAACGTGGTGCTCCTCGGCATGGCCTTCACGGGTGGCGCCGATCTGCCGATCCTCCGGCCGGCACTGGCCCTGGTCTTCTTCATGGTGGGTGCCGCGCTCGCCGGCCGTGTGCTGCGGAAGGGACCCGAGGGATGGTCCGGCCGCACCTCGAGCACGTTCCTCACGGTGACCGTCGGCCTGACCGCGCTCGCCGTCTACGTCGCGCTGGTCGACGTCGCCGCCGACGAACTCCTGGGCAGCATCACGACGTCGGTGCTCGCCACCGTGATGGGCGTCCAGGCCGCGACCGCCAAGCGCCTCAAGGTCGCCGAGATCACCACCGTCGTCGTCACGTCCACCATCACGGGCCTCGCCTCGGACTCCCGCCTCGCCGGAGGGAAGAGTCCCTTCTGGGCCCGGCGCGCCTCCGCGATCGCGCTGATCATGGCCGGCGCGGTGGTCGGCGCCCTGACCCTGAGGGTCGACCTCTGGCTCGGCATCGCGGTGTCGGCGCTCCTCTCCGCCGTGGTCACCCTCCTCGGCCACCTCCGTCACCGGCAGGACGTGTCCGGCGGGCACACGGAGAACGTCGGGGAAGCCGCACTACGGTAGGAGCATGGAACAGATCGAGGAGCAGTTCGCATTCCACCGGCTGGCACGGTCGTGGCAGCAGCACCGCTGGTGGAAGCCGCTCCTCACCGCACTGCTCGGCGGCGTGTTCTACGTCGTCTTCATCATCATGGTCCTGGTCACGGGGATCGCACTCGCCAGCCTCACACCCGCCGGCGTGGGACCCTACTTCGATGCCCTCTCGGTGCTGGACCTCAGCAACCCGGTGATGTTCGCCTTCACCCTGGTCTCCCTGATCCTGATGATCCCCGCGCTCGCCCTGGCCGCCCTGATCATGGGACCCCGGCCGATCGGACTGCTCTCCTCCGTGGCAGGCCGGATCCGGTGGCGGTGGCTCGCGGTCTGCGCGGGCGTCTCCGTGGCCGTGTTCCTCGTGAACCTCGCGGTCTCCTTCGGGGTCGGCGCGCTCTTCCCTGCGGAGGCGGAACCCGCCCCCATCCCCCCGGAGACGTCCACCCTGCTCATCCTGCTCGCCCTCTCCGTCCTCGCCGTCCCGTTCCAGGCCGCCGCCGAGGAGTACGTGTTCCGCGGCTTCCTCATGCAGGCCATCGGCAGCTGGCTCCGCCACCCCGCCTTCGCGATCCTCCTCCCCGTGCCCCTCTTCGTCCTCGGCCACGGCTACGACCCGCTCGGACAGGCCGACGTGGCGATCTTCGCGATCTTCGCGGGCTGGATCACGTGGCGCACGGGCGGCCTGGAGGCGGCGATCGCGGTGCACGCGGTCAACAACATGACCATCTTCGTCCTCGGAGCCTTCGGCCTCGTGGATGTGAACTCCACCGAGGGGTCGCTGAGCGGGCTCGTCCTGTCCGCCGCGACGATGGCCGTCACCGCCGTCGTCATCGTCCGCCTGGCGGACCGCCGCGGTGTCGCCCGGACGCGGACCGTCGCCCTGCGGCCGGTGCTGGAGCCGACGACCCCGTTCCCGGGCCCGCCCCTCCCCTCGCGCCCGACGCCTGACCACTGACCCCTGCCCACTGCCCGCTCGAGGGGCTATGCTCCCCGATGTGTCCTCCCCCGTCCTCGTCACCGGAGCCACCGGCAATGTGGGCCGGCCGCTGGTGACGGCCCTGCGTGCCATGGGCGTGCCCGTCCGCCCGGCGAGCCGCCGCGGGACGGGCCCCGGGGGAATCGCCTTCGACTTCGGCGTTCCGGAGACCTGGCCGTCGGCCTTCGACGGCGTGGCCACGATGTTCCTCGTCCGGCCGCCGCACCTGGCGAATATCGCGCGGGACCTGGTGCCGTCCCTCGAGGAGGCGCGCCGCCGCGGCGTGCGGCACGTAGTCCTGCTCTCCGTGCAGGGCGCGGACCGGGTCCCGATCCTGCCGCATGCCCGGCTGGAGCGGTGGCTCCGGGCTTCGGGCATGGCGTGGACGTTCCTCCGGCCGTCCTACTTCGACCAGAACCTCAGCACCGTGTTCGCGGCGGACATCCGCGACCACGACCGCATCCTCGTCCCGGCGGGAACAGGGCGGACGGCGTTCGTGGACGCCCTCGACGTCGCGTCCGTCGCCGCCGCGGTACTCGGGGACCCCGGCCTCCACCGCGGACGGTCGTGGTCCCCGACGGGCCGGGAGTCGCTCACCTACACGGAGGTGGCCCGGACCCTGTCGGAGGTCCTCGGCCGCACCGTGACCTACCGCGACCCCGGCATCGTCGGGTATTTCCGGCACGCCCGGGCGGATCTCGGGATGGACACGGCCAAGGCCGTCACCACCACCGTCATCCACGCCACCGCCCGGCTGGGCGTCGCGAAGCACCTCACGGACGACGTACGGCGGGTCACGGGACAGGAGCCGCTGTCCTTCCGGTCCTTCGTCGAGCGGGAGCGGACCGTCTGGGAACGGCCCGGCGGGGAGCAGCCCCGCGCCTAGGGACGCCCCGGCGCAGTGCCCGTCTCAGGCCTCGACCCGCAGCCCCATGCCCTCGGCGAGGAAGGGCGCCAGCATCAGCAGCTGGTGCTCGTCGATGGTGGCGCCCCGCAGCCCGTCGAGGCCGTTGATGCCTCGGAAGCTGCTGGTGCGCAGATCCACGTCCGTCAGCCGGGCGCCGTCGAGCGTGAGGGTGCCGATCGTGCAGTCCCGCAGGGCCAGGCGGGTGGCCCGCGCACCGGTGAGGTCGAGCTCGCCGATGATGCATCCGCTCACGAGGACGTCCGTCAGCCGGGCGCTGCGCAGGTTCACGTAGTCCAGCTTCCCGCCGTCGAGGTGGACGCCGTCGAGCCTGGTGTCGTACAGCTCCGCCGATCCCCACCGGGTGCCGCGCAGCGAGGTCCCACGCCAGGTGCTGCGCGGCGCGCGGAGGACCGGCGCGAAGAGGTCCTCGAAGGAGCAGCCGAGGACGCGGGCACCCCGCAGGTCGGCGTCGTTCAGGGACACGGCCTCGAGCAGGCACTCCTGCAGGGTGATCCCGGACAGGTCCTCGCCGTCGAGCACCAGCTTCCCGTAGTGCTCACCCTCCCGATGATCGCCGTCCAGCAGCTCCGGCGCCTCGACGCGCGTGAGGCCCGTGGGCGGCTGCAGGGACAGGCGTGGCGCGTTCGTCGTGCCGCGCGTGGGGCGTGGTGGCATGGCTGGATCCGTTCGTCGTCGCATCATGTCCGGACCGGTCGGGCCGCGGCCGGTCCTCCATCCAATCATCGACGCAACACTTCGTCCGGACCGGCCGGTTCCGTAGGGTTGGACCACCCGAAACGATCTGGAGCCGCCATGCCGATGCCCGACAGCACCTCCGACAGCACCCTCGACCGCACACCCGGGAGCGGTGCGCAGGACGCGTCCCTCCTGAAGGTCCTCGGCAACTGGGACGCCCTCGCCCTGGGGTTCGGGGCGATGATCGGCTTCGGCTGGGTGGTGCTGACCGGCGGCTGGATCGCCTCGGCGGGCACCGGCGGAGCCGTCCTCGCGATGGTGACGGGCGGCGTCATCATGGGCGTCGTGGGCCTGACGTACGCCGAGCTGACGGCGGCCATGCCGAAGGCGGGCGGCGAGCACAACTTCCTCCTGCGCGGCATGGGCCCCCGCTGGTCCTTCGTGGGCTCCTGGGCCATCACCGGGGGCTACGTCACGATCGTCGCCTTCGAGGCCGTGGCCCTTCCGCGGACCGCCGAGTACATCTTCCCCGACCTCGGCCGGATCCCCCTGTGGACGATCGCGGGGGACGAGGTGCACCTGACCTGGGCGCTCGTCGGCGCACTCGCGGCCGTGGTCGTCACCGTCATCAACATCCGCGGCGTGAAGATCGCCGGCGCCGCGCAGACCTTCGTGGTCCTGTTCCTCCTCGTCATCGGACTGATCCTGGTCTTCGGCAGTGTCACGGGCGGATCGGCAGCCACCATGGAGCCCTTCTTCACGGGCGGCTCGGCCGGGTTCTTCGCCGTCCTCGTCGTGGTGCCGTTCCTGTTCGTCGGCTTCGACGTCATCCCGCAGTCCGCGGAGGAGGTGGACATCCCCGCACGGCAGATCGGCCGCCTCGTCGTCGTCGCCGTCGTCCTCGCGACCATCTGGTACGTGATGACCATCCTGACCACCTCGTCCGCCATGCCCGCGGGTGAACTCGCCACGGCGGACATCGCGACGGCCGACGCGATGGGTGCGATGTTCGGCTCGGACCTCATGGCCACCGTGCTGATCGCCGGCGGCATCGCGGGCATCCTCACCTCCTGGAACTCGCTGCTCCTCGGCGCGTCCCGCCTCATGTACTCCATGGCCCGCTCCGGTATGCTCCCCCGCTGGTTCGGCGTGCTGCACCCGCGCTACCGGACCCCGGTGAACGCCCTGGTCTTCATCGGCGCGCTGTCCTTCGCGGCCCCGTTCTTCGGGACGCAGATGCTCGGCTGGCTCGTCGACTCCGGAGCCCCCAGCATCGTCCTCGCCTACATCCTGGTCTCGCTCGTCTTCGTGATCCTGCGCCGCCGCGAACCGGCCATGGAGCGGCCGCTGCGCATCGGCGGGGCGGGTAACGGCGGCACGGTGATCGGCTGGATCGCCGTCGTCCTCTGCGTCGGCCTGCTCAGCCTGTACCTGCCCGGCATGCCCGCGGCACTGACGCCCCCGCCGTGGATCCTGTTCGGCCTGTGGTGGGTCCTGGGGCTCGTCTTCCTGCTGCGGATCCCCCGCGGGATCGCGCCCGGGCACGACGCCGAGGAACGGCTCCTCGAGCGGCTCGCCGCCCGCCCGGGGCAGGTCCGCTGACTCCGCGGCCTGCGGCGGCGGGCATGGTTTACTGGGGGCATTCGTCGATCCAGGGGGAGGACAACCGATGACCGGTGGTGGCCCGCAGTCCACGCCCGATCCACGCTACGAGGGCATCTACCAGCGTGGCGGTGTCACCGATGCATCCGCGGGGACGGGCTCCCCGGCCCCCGTCGCGCCCGTCGCCGAACCGCCGGGCCCCGGCACCTCCGTGATCCGGGAGGTGGGGCCGGAGCCGGGTGTCCGGGCCACCGGGCCGGCGCATCCCCGCAATCCGTACGACCCCTGGGTCTGGGGTGTCGCCGGTGTCCTCGTCGCACTCGGCACCTATCTCCTCGCGGCCCCGATGATCCACGCGGAGCAGTACGCCGAGGCGATGACCTCCGTGCAGATGGGGCCCTACGCCGCGCCCTGGTTCAGCTACGTGAGCATGGCAGCCCCGATCCTGCTGATGCTCGGCGTGGCCACCGCCGTCGTCCAGCTCTTCGTGCTCTCGGTCCGGCACACGCTCACCGGCCGCTGATCCGCCACCGGTCGGATGCCGGTCGGATGCCGGTCGGCTGCCGGTCGCCGCACCCGTAGTGTGGAAGGCATGGAATCGCCGATCGAGAGCTACCTGAAGACCATCCACCGGGAGATCTCCGAACTCAGGGACGGCAAGCCCTACAGCTCCATCCCCGCGATGGCGAACGTGGATCCCGACAACTTCGGGATCTGCCTGACGACGGTGGACGGCTACATGTACGAGGTCGGCGACACCCGCGAGGAATTCACCATCCAGTCCATCTCGAAGCCCTTCACCTACGGGCTGGCGCTGGCCGACCTCGGTATGGAGGCCGTGGACGCGAAGGTCGACGTCGAGCCCTCCGGGGACACGTTCAACGAGATCTCCCTCGCACCCGGGAGCGGCCGGCCCTCCAACGCCATGATCAACGCGGGCGCGCTCACGGCCACGTCCCTCGTCCGGTCGCGCGGCGGCAACACGCGCTTCAAGCGCATCCTCAGCACCTACTCGCAGTTCGCGGGCCGCCAGCTGGGCGTCGACGAGGAGATCTTCCGCTCGGAGGTCGACCACGGCCACCGCAACCGCGCGCTCGCCTACCTGCTGCGGTCCTTCGACATCATCGAGTCGGATCCGACGCCCGTCATCGAGGACTACTTCCGGCAGTGCTCGGTGATGGTCAACTGCATGGACCTCTCCGTCATGGCCGCCACGCTCGCGAACTCGGGCCGCAACCCGATCACGGGCGTCGAGGCCCTGGATCTGCTCTCCGTGGAACGCGTGCTGTCCGTCATGACCACGTGCGGCATGTACGACGACGCCGGATCCTGGATCAGCACGGTGGGCATGCCCGCCAAGAGCGGCGTGGCGGGCGGGACGATCGCCGTCCTGCCGGGCCAGGTGGGCCTCGCCATCTACTCGCCGCCCCTCGACGACCACGGCAGCAGCGTCCGCGGCATGGCCACGAGCCAGCGCCTCTCCCGCGACATGGAACTGCACTTCGTCCGGGCCGCGCGCGCCGGGAAGTCGGCCATCCGGGCCACCTACGACATCCTGGCCGCGCCGTCGGGCATCCGGCGGACGGAGGAGGCGATGGACGTCCTCCGCGACCACGGGCACCGGGCCAGGGTGATCGAACTCAACGGCGACCTGCTCTTCGCGGGCACGGAGTCCATGGTGCGCGAGCTGAGCGGGCTCGACGACGACGTCGACTTCGTGATCCTCGACCTGCGCCGCGTCGACGAGGTCGCCGACGTCTCGCTGCGCCTGCTCGGCGAGGTGCGGGAGAACCTCACGAAGGTGGGGTGCGACCTCGTGCTGATCGACGGCGAGGGCACCCTCGCGGAGACCTTCAAGGACGTGGACCGGCCCGTCCCCACCTTCGACACGCGCACCGCCGCCGTCGAGTGGTGCGAGAACGAACTCATCACGCGGTACGGCGGGGACCTCCTGCTCCCCTCGAAGGTCGAGGTGTCCCAGTGCCCGGCGCTGAGCCCGCTCACCCGCGAGGAGGTCGAGGCCCTGACGCTCCGGATGGAGGACCGCAGCTACGAGAAGGGCCACGTGGTGCGGCGCGTGGGGCAGTCCTTCGGCGGCGTCTACTTCATCCTCTCCGGCAAGATCGTCACGTCGGTGCCCGGGCCCTCCGGCGAGCGCCTCAAGCTGACCACCCTGAGCGCCGGCATGACGTTCGGCGAGCTGGCGCTCGGCAGCGACGACCGCCAGGAGACCACCGTCAAGGCGCTGGAGGACGTGCACGTGAAGGTGCTGACGGCCCAGGCCATCCGGGCCATCGAGAAGGAGGACCCGAACCTCGCCGTCCAGCTCTGGAAGGCGCTCACCCGGGACGCCTACACGCGCGTGGACCTGTACCTGCGCGAGACCGCGGTGCGGATCCGTGACTAGAGGATCCGTGACTGGAGGATCCGTGACTGGAGGATCCGTGACTAGAGTGGTGCGATGACGGTGCTGATAGCGGGCTGCGGGGATCTCGGGACCGAGGTGGGGCTGCGACTGGCCGCACGGGGCGAGCGCGTGGTCGGCTGGCGTCGTTCCGCCGGACGCCTCCCCGCCGGGATCGAGGGCGTGTCCGTCGACCTGACGCAGCACCTGCCGACCATCCCGGCGGATACCGACGTCGTCCTCATCGCCACCGCCGCGGGAGACCGCACCGAGGCCGCCTACCGCAGCGCCTACGTGGACGCCACCCGCAACGTCCTGGCCGCCCTCGAGCGTGACGGCGTCACGCCCCGGCGGATCCTCTTCGTGTCCTCCACGGCGGTGTACGGGGACTTCGACGGCGCCTTCGTCACCGAGGAATCACCCGCGGAGAGCACGGCCCCCACGGCCCGGCTGGTCCGGGAGGCCGAGCAGGTCCTCCTCGAGGGCTCGGCCCACGGGACGGTCCACGGGACGGTCCTCCGGCTCTCGGGCATCTACGGCCCCGGCCGCACCCGCCTGATCGACCAGGTGCGGAACGGGAGCGCGGTGCTGCCGGTGGAACCGCAGTGGACCAACCGGATCCACCGCGACGACGCCGCGGCCGCGATCGTGCACCTGGTCACCGAGGTGGCCTCCCCCGCGCCGATCTACCTCGGCAGCGACGAACTGCCCGTGGATCTCGGCGAGGTGCTGCGCTTCCTGGCCGCCGAACTGGACCTGCCGGAACCGCCCCGGGGCGAGCCGACGTCGGGCCGTGGTGGTGCCCGCCGCGTGGACAGCAGCCTGCTCCGCGGCACCGGCTTCACCTTCGGCTACCCGACCTACCGCGAGGGCTACCGGGCGGTGCTCGCCGGGCAGGGCGTCAGGCACTCCTAGGTGCTGCGGCCTCCGCGGCCGACCGCGCCCGCGCCGTGAGGCGCCCCAACCGCACGAGCGACCACACGAAGATGCTCACCACGAGCAGGTTCCGCAGGGTCAGCAGGACGGCGACGGCGGGGTTCAGGTCGTAGCGCAGGGCGTCGTAGAACACGGGATAGACGAGCGTGGTCAGTGCGGCCGTGGCGAGCATCGCGACGGCCGGGTAGCGCCACTCCGCCGCCCGGTCCAGCACGAGGCCGGCCGCGATCGTCGCCGCGATCCACAGCATGAACTGCGGCGAGCCCACCTTGTTGAACACCACGAGGGTGCTGACGAGGGCCAGCGACCCGGTGGCGAGCAGTGCCCCCGGCTCGGCGCCGCGGTGCAGGGCGATCCCGAGGAACACGGCGACCAGGAGCACCGTGAGGGCGAGCAGCGGGGACATGAGGTCCCCCACCAGCCCGCTCAGGGCACCGCGGACCTCCATGGTGTTGATGACCTCGTCCTCGAAGAAGTAGGCGCCGGAGGTCCCGGTGATCGCCTGCCACACGCCCGGCGTGCTGAGCGGCGCCTCGAGCTGCATGCCGCGGGCGCCCTGCGCGCTCAGGAAGCCGGTGAGGTTGCGGACGTCGCCGAACACCGCCACCACGACGGCGATGCCCGCCGTGAGCGCCGCACCCGCCGCGAGGATCCGGAGCCGTCCCTCGCGGACGACGACGAGCGCCGCGAGCACCACCGCGGCCGGCCACACCTTCATCCAGGTGGCGGCGCTGAGCAGGAGGGACGCGACGAACGGGCGCGCGGCGACGATCAGCAGAGCGGTGATGACCAGCGGCGCGGTCAGCCCGTCGATCCTGCCCACGGCCACCGGTCCGAGGAGCGCGGTCACGGTGAGCCACCAGTAGGCGGCCGTGGACGACGACGGCGTACCCCGCCGGATCAGCGCGGCGACACCGACGGCGTTGAGGCCCGCGAAGAGCACGAACCAGGCGAGCTGGTACAGATACGGCCCGAACGCCGCGGCGACGAGCATCGGGGCGAGGGCGCCGGCCGGGTAGACCCACGCCGTATCGATGCCCTGCCACACGCCGTCGCCCAGCGCCTGGTACGCCCACTCCCGGTAGAAGCGGACGTCGCTGAGCACTCCCCCGCCGATGACGAAGGGCAGCAGCCGCGCGAGGAATCCGGCGTGGACGAGGGCGAAGAACAACCAGACCGAGCGGGCGCTGTTGCGGGTCTCCGGACGGGGCAGGCGGATGCGCACGGATGGCTCCTGATCGGCGGGTGGCGGCAGCGGCAATCGTCTCACCCGCCGCGTGGCCCGCGCCAATCTACCCGGCGCCCTCCGGACCACGGGGGCATACCCTTGGGCGATGACACGGCGCGAGGTGTTCCCGATCATCAACTGCAGCGACCTGGCGTCCACGTGCGCGTTCTACGAACGCGTGTTCGCGGCCGGCCAGATCTACCGGTTCCCCGAGGAGGGTGAGCCGGTCTACGTCACGCTGCGCATCGGGGACGGGCAGCTCGCCCTCGGGGTCGGCACGTCGCCGACCCTGTACGGCGCCACGCCCCTGCCGGCCACCGGCCACGCGGTCGACGTCTGCCTCTACGTGGAGGACCTCGCGGCCGTCGTCGACGCCGCGCGCGAGGCGGAGGCGCAGGTGCCACTGCGTCCGTCGCCCATGCCGTGGGGTGAGACGGTGGCCTACGTCCGCGACCCGGAGGGCACCATGCTGCTGGTCATCCAGGCGCCTGCGTAGGCGCTCCCAGGGGCCTCCGACCGGGACTACCCCCGCGAGGGCACGTAGCCGAGGGCCTTGTCGACGACGCCGGGCAGCGGACGGCCCTCCAGCCACAGCAGGAAGTTCCGCTCGAACTGCGCGGCGAGGTCGTCCAGCCAGGAATCGGCGTTGCTCGCCATGTGCGGGGTGACGAGGACCGTGGGCAGGGACCACAGCGGATTCTCGGGCGGGAGCGGCTCGACGGCGAACGTGTCCAGCACGGCGCCCGCGATCGCCCCGCCCGCGAGGGAGCGGACGAGTGCCTCCTCGTCCACGAGCCGGCCCCGGCCCACGTTGATCACCACCGCCGAGGCCGGAAGCGCCCCGATGACCTCCGCACCCACGAGGTTCTCGGTGGCCGGGGTCAGGGGTGCCACGAGGACCAGCCAGTCGACGCCGCCCACCACACCCGCCAGGTCGGCGGAGGCGTGGACGCGGCCGAAGTCGTCGTCGTGCGCGACGGCGGTGCGGCCCACCCCCTCGACCCGCACCCCGACCGCCCGGAGGAGCCGCGCCGTGTGCCGGCCGATGCTGCCCGTGCCCACGACGAGCGCCCGCGTCCCGGCGATGTTCCGGCCCTCGCGCCACGTCCACTGCCCGGCCCGCTGCTGGTCGCGCAGGGGGCCGAAGCCCTTCGCGGAGTGGAGCATGGCGCCCAGCACGTACTCGGCCATCGGCTGGTCGAAGATGCCGTGCGCGTTCGTGACGACGACGTCGGAGGCCACGAGGTCGGGGAACAGCATCTTGTCCACGCCGGCCGCGGCGACGTGCAGCCAGCGCAGGGATCCGGCGGCGTGCCAGGCGGCGGGCAGAGCCCCGGAGAAGTAGTCCCACAGGTAGAGCACCTCGGCGCCGTCGAGCGCGCGGTCGAGGTCGGCGGCCTGCGCCACCCTCACCTCGGCCAGCTCGGCGACACGCTCGAGCCCCCGCACGGGCCGCGCCCCCTCGAGCACGGCCACCACGGGCCGCCTACGCACCGGACTGCTCGGGGCTGTGCGCGAGGGGTCCTGCTTCCGTCGTCGTCACCCCGGTGCCCTGCGACTGCTGCGGCGGGCCGTCGGCACCGGCGCCCCGCTCCGGCCGGTTCTCGGTGGACAGGTCGCGGAGGTAGCGGAGCACCACGATCGCGACCGCCGTCGTCGGGACCGCGAGGAACGCACCGATCAGCCCGAACAGGGTGCCGCCCACGGTCACGGAGGCGAGGACGACGGCGGGGTGGATCTCGAGCGTACGGCCCACCAGCAGCGGCTGGATGAAGTTGCTCTCGAGCTGCTGGACCAGGACCACGAGGCCCAGCACCACGAGGGCGCTCACCCAGCCGTACGCGAGGAAGGCGACGAGGGTCGCCACGAGCCCGGACACGATCGCCCCGACCACGGGGATGAAGGCGGAGAAGAACACGAGCACGGCCAGCGGGATGGCGAGCGGGATGTCCAGCAGCACGAGGCCGAGCCCGATGAAGAGGGCATCGACGAGTGCCACGGTGGCCTGGGCGAAGATGTAGGAGGACAGCGTCTTCCAGGTCCCGCTGGCGATCGTGGAGGCGTGGCCGAAGGCGGCGGAGTTCGTCCAGCGGGACGCCCACGGCATGAAGCGGTCGCCGTCCTTCAGGCAGAAGAACGTGAAGACGAGTGCCAGCAGCACGACGACGGTCAGGGATGTCAGCTCGCTCAGGCCCGCCGTGATCCCGGTGACCACGTTCCCGACGTTCGCCTGGAGCTGGGTCAGGGCGGTGTCGACGACCTCGTCGAGGCTGGCCGCGTCGAAGTTCAGCGGTGGCCCGGCGACGAAGTCCACGAGGTCGGCGACGTTGTCGCGGGCCAGGCCGGAGAGTTCGGTGACGCCACTCGCGATCGCGGGGATGGTCGCCGCCCCGATGCCGACGACGACCCCGAGGAAACCGAGCAGCGTCAGGAGGGCCGCCAGGACCTTCGGCAGGCCCTTGCGCAGGAACCGGTTGACGGGCCAGAGGACGGAGGCGAGGAGCAGCGCGAAGAGGGTGGGCAGCACGATCGACCACAGCGCCCCGGTGACGTACCAGAGGACCACGAGGCCTGCGAGGACGATCAGCGCCCGGGCGGTCCAGACCGCGCTGACGCGCAATCCGTCAGCGAGCGCACGGGGGCGGAAACGGCGGGCCACCGTGGATCCGTGCGGTTCGGCACCCCGGGTGCCGTCGACGGCGGATGGTCCGGTGTCGGCGGATGGTCCGGTGTCGGCGGGGGTGGCGGTGTCGCTCCGGGCGCTGTCGTTCTCGGGATTCTCGCGTGTCACACAGCCATCCTGCCCTACCACCCGGTTGTGCCGGAGAATTGCGTCATGAGGCAAGCGACACTCCCCCCGGTCCGACAGCAGGCGCGCGCGCGGTCCACCCGCTCGGCGATCATCCTCGCCGCGGCCGGCGTCTTCGAGGAGCACGGGTACGGCAACACCTCGCTGGCCGCCGTAGCCTCCGCGGCCGAGGTCACCAAGGGGGCGCTGTATTTCCATTTCGCGTCGAAGGACGCCCTCGCGGTGGCGGTGATCGAGGAGCAGCACGCGATCGCCTCGGCGGACGGAGAGCGCGTCCAGGCCCTGGGGCGGCCGCCGCTGGAGACGATGGTGCTGATCTGCCGGGGCTTCACCCTGCAGCTGATCGAGCACTCCGTCATGCGCGCCGGGATCCGCCTGACCTTCGAGGCGTCGGCCTTCGGGCATGATGTCCGCCGGCCCTACGTCGACTGGTCAGCGCGCTTCGGCGAGCTGGCCCGGATGGCCCAGCAGGACGGCGACCTGCGGCCGGACCTGGACTCCGACGCCTTCGCGCAGGTGGTCGTCGGTTCCTACACCGGTGTGCAGATGGTGTCCAACGTGCTCACGGGCCGGGCGGACGTGATCGAGCGGCTCGCCGACCTGTGGCAGATGCTCCTGCCGGGCGTCGTCGGTCCGGACCGGCAGGAGCGCGTCCCGCACCTCGTGGCCCTGTTCCGGGACGGCCCCTCGGAATAAACCGGTCGAACGGTTTGTTTTCCGGCCGATCATCGCTATTGTTGCTGCTGGCACTGCAGGGTCTCCGTGGGGGAAGCACCCTGCCCGGTCCCGAGGGACCGTGCCCCGGGCGCCCACGGTTGCGCTTCGCAACCGTGGGCCGCCCGAACTAGGCTGGCGGGACATTCCCGCCAGCAAAGGTGAAGCATGCGCTACGTGAAACTCGGCTCGACCGGGCTCGACATCTCCCCTCTCGCCCTCGGCTGCATGAGCTACGGCTCCCCCGACCGCGGCAACCACGCCTGGACCCTCCCGGAAGAGCAGAGCCGCCCCCTGATCCGCGCCGCCGTGGAGGCGGGCATCAACTTCTTCGACACCGCCAACGTGTACTCGGACGGTTCCAGCGAGGAGATCGTGGGCCGCGCGCTGGCCGACTTCACGCGCCGCGAGGACACCGTGATCGCCACGAAGGTCCACGGGCGCATGCACGAGGGGCCGAACGGCGCCGGGCTCTCGCGCAAGGCGATCCTGGCGGAACTGGACAACAGCCTGCGCCGCCTCGGCACCGACTACGTGGACCTCTACCAGATCCACCGGTTCGATCCGGCGACTCCCCTGGAGGAGACCCTCGAGGCACTACACGACGTCGTGAAGGCGGGCAAGGTGCGCTACCTCGGGGCGTCCTCGATGTTCGCCTGGCAGTTCTCGAAGGCGCTCTACCTGCAGCGCATCAACGGCTGGACCCGCTTCGTCACCATGCAGGACCACTACAACCTGATCAACCGCGAGGAGGAGCGCGAGATGTACGGACTGTGCGCGGACCAGGGCATCGGCGTCCTGCCGTGGAGCCCGCTCGCGCGCGGGAAGCTCACCCGTCCGTGGGACGAGACGACGTCGCGCTCGGAATCGGACCAGTTCGGCAGGACGCTCTACGGCACCCTCGACGCCGACCGCCGCGTGGCCGACGCCGTCGGGACCGTGGCGGAGGCCCGCGGCGTCACCCGCGCCCAGGTGGCCCTCGCCTGGGTGTCGCGCAATCCCGTGGTGTCCGCGCCGATCGTCGGGGTCGGCAAGCCCCGGCACCTCGAGGACGCCCTCGCGTCCCTCGACCTCGACCTGACGGACGCCGAGGTCCTCGCCCTCGAGGAGCACTACGTGCCCCACCCCCTCGTCGGGTTCTGATGCCGGTCCGCCCCGGCATCCGCTGACCCTCATGCCCGCCCGCCTCGTCCTCCACCCCGACCTCGTCCTCCACAATGGCCGCGTCTTCGACGGCCGGTCCGTCCACCCCACCGCGACGGCGGTCGCCGTCACCGGCGGCACCCTCTCGGCGGTCGGGACGGACGCGGAGGCCCTCGCCGCGGCCGGACCGCGCACCGACGTCGTCGACCTGCGGGGACGCCTGCTCACGCCCGGCTTCACGGACGCCCACGCGCACACCTTCATGGGCGGCATCGAGGCCCTCGCGTGCAGTCTCGCGGAACACCGCGGGGCCGCCGGGGTGCAGCGCGCCGTGGCCGCCTATGCCGACGCGACGGACGGACAGGACTGGATCACCGGAGCCGGCTGGTACAAGGGCGACTACGACGGCGGGTTCCCCGACGCCCGCGTGCTCGACGCCGTCGCGCCGCACCGGCCGGTCTACCTCATCAACAGGGACCACCACAGCGCCTGGGTCAACACGGCGGCGCTCGGGCGTGCGGGCATCGACGGGCGCACCCCCGACCCGCCGGACGGGCGGATCGGCCGCCGCACCGACGGATCGGCGAGCGGCATCCTGCACGAGGGGGCCATGGCCCTCGTCGCCCGGCTCCTGCCGCCGATCACCCGTGCCGCCGTCGAGGCCGGCATCCTGCACGGCCAGCGCCACCTCCACGCCCTCGGCGTGACGGGGTGGCAGGAGGCGATCATCGGCGAGTACGCCGGCTATCCCGACGCCGCGCCCGCCTACCGCTCGCTCGCGGCCTCCGGCCGGCTGACGGGCCGGGCGACCGGCGCGCTCTGGGTGCCCCGGGGCCTCACCGTGCAGGACGTCCCGGACCTGATCAAGGACTTCCGCGAGCGCCGGCGCGTCAACGCGGAGGCGGGTTTCCCGACGTCGAGCGCCAAGATCATGGTCGACGGCGTGCCCGAGAACCGGACCGCTGCGCTCCTGGACCCCTACGAGCCCGTCGGCTGCGGGTGCGTGGCTCCTTCCCCGGCCGAGGCCGACCGCGGCCCCACCTATCTGCCGCCGGAGGTGCTCGACGCCGTCGTCGCCGCCCTGCAGGCCGCGCGGTTCGACCTCCACCTGCACGCCATCGGCGACCGCGCCGTCCGGACGGGCCTCGACGCCGTCGCGCATGCCCGGGCGCACGTGCCGCCCGACGGCTCCTGGCGGCCGCGGCACACCATGGCCCACGTGCAGCTGGTGCATCCCGAGGACGTCCCGCGCTTCGGCGACCTCGGGGTGACCGTCAACGCGCAGGCGCTCTGGGCCTGCAGCGACGAGCAGATGCGGTCCCTCACGGTGCCCCTGATCGGGGAGGAGCGGGCGCGGTGGCAGTACCCGTTCGCGTCGATGGTGTCCGGCGGGGCGCCACTCGCCATGGGCTCCGACTGGTCCGTGTCCGACGCCGATCCATGGCAGGCCATCCATGTCGCGGTCAACCGGACGCACCCCGACCATCCGGGCATCCCGCCCCTGGTACCGGGGGAAGCGCTGACCCTCGAGGCGGCGCTGTCCGCGTACACGGCGGGTTCCGCCCGGGTCACCCGGTCCACGGCGGGCCGGGTACGCGCCGGCCTGCCCGCGGACCTCGCGGTGCTGGCCGTCGACCCGTTCGACGTCGACGCCTCGGAACTGTACACGGTGGCGGTGGACCTGACGATCGTGGGCGGGCGCGTGGTCTTCGAGCGGTAGCTTTCACCAGCGGCGGAACCCGCCCTCGGTGCTGAGCACCTGACCCACCATCCAGCGGCCCTCGTCGCTCACCAGCCAGGCGATGAGCCGCGCTGGGTCGTCCGGCTCGCCGAAGCGCCCGGACGGGCAGTGGGCGAGGACGCCCCGCAGCACCTCCGACGGCCGGTCCGCGGTGTCCTCGTCCAGGTACCCGGTGTTCACCGGCCCCGGGTTGACGGTGTTGAGCAGGATGCGCCGGTCCACGAGGTCGTCGGCCACCGACGCCGTCAGCCCGGCGAGCGCGGCCTTGGACGCCGCGTAGGCGATCTCCCCGGACATGGGGCCGGCCACCTGGCCGGAGGTCATCCAGATCACGCGGCCGCCCTCCCGTCCGTCGTGCTGGTCGGCGAAGTGCTTCGTCGCCAGGAGGGTGGCCCGCGTGTTGACCTGCCAGTGCGCGTCCAGGTCCTGCCACGAGATCTCGCCGAGCCGCCCGTCACCGCCGCTCCGCGCGTGGTTGCAGACGAGGCCGTCCAGGTGGCCGAGGGCTCCCGCCGCTGCCGCGATGAGCCGTTCGCCGCCGTCGGGCTCGGCGAGGTCGATCTCCGCGTGCGCGAGCCCGGCGCCGTCCTGCATCCGACCGCGGATGCCGGCGACGACGTCGTCGATGCTGTCCGCACCCCAGGGCTGCTCGTCGTCGTGCGGGGCGAAGTGGTGGAGGAACAGGCCGGCACCCATCGCGGCGAGGCGGGAGGCCACGGCGTAGCCGATGCCCCGGCGCCGGCTCACCCCGGTGACCACGAACGTACGTCCTGACAGGGCGGAGGTGGAGTCCATGGCCCCAGCCTAGGTGCGCCGGCTTCGCTAGGCTGGAGGCACCACCCATCGTCCTGCCGCACCGAGGAGATCCATGCGTCCGACCACGAGAATCGGCCTCCTGATGGCGGGTGCGGTCCTCGGGCTGTCCGGCTGCACGGGCGGGCCCGTGCTCGACGTGCTGGAGCAGGACCAGGCGGAGCAGGACGTCCTGACCATCCGGACGGACCTCGACGGCATCGACCTCGCGACCACGCGGTTCCTCGCCGAGCAGGACGGCGTCGAGTACTTCGCGGCCCGCCCGACGGCCGGCAGCGCGAGCGAGGACACCGTCTGCCTCCTCGCGGAGGAGGGCCTCGGGGTGGGCCTGGAATGTGCCCCGCTCGAGCGCGGGACGGCCGGCCCGGTGATGCGCGACAGCAGGGCCACGGTGGTGCTGCTGCCGGACGACATCGACCGCAACGCCATCACGGACGACGGCTTCGGGCTGCTGCACCCCAATCTCGCGATCCGGCCGGCCGACGCAGGGTAGTCCGGCACCCGAGGGAGCGCGCCCCCGGGCGGCTCCGTCAGGCCTGCACCTGGGTCTGCCCCACGGTGATCCTGTGGTTCTGCTCGCACTGGAACACGGCGAGCGTACCGGGTGGGACCGGCCCTTCCGCGGGCCACTGATCCTCGCCGAGTTCCACGAGCGTGGAACCGCACCTGGGGCATCGTGCATCCATCAGGGTCTCCTGTTCATCGGCGGGTTCCACCGGCAGATCCTCCCGGGCGCACGGTTCTCCTGGTGCCTGTCGGATCGTGTCCCCTCCATCTCTACCCCCCGGGCCGCTGCCCGCGGCAGGAGCGATCGTCACTGGAGGGCTCCGCCCCGGGTGCCTATAATCAGGCGTGCTCACAGCCGGCGTGGATCTCGCAGCAGAATCGAAGGGCACCGCCCTCGCAGTGCTCGACTGGTCCCGGCCCACGGTCACCGTGGACGTACGCCTCGGCGTCCGGGACGCCGAGATCGCACGGGTGGCCCCCGACGTCGCCCGCCTCGGGATCGACTGCGCCTTCGGATGGCCCGACGACTTCGTCACCTTCGTCACGCGCCACGCCGGGGGCCTGCGCGTGGACGGGGGTGCGGACGAGGGCATGGCGTGGCGCCGCCGCCTGTCCTACCGGGCGACGGACCGCGTGACCCGTGAGATCACGGGCCGCTGGCCGCTGAGTGTCGCCACGGACCGGCTCGGCCTCACGGCGATGCACTGCGCCGTGCTGCTGGACGCGATCGGTGACGCCCTCGGCACCCCCGTGGACCGCGCCGGCGGCGGGACCGCCGTGGAGGTGTATCCCGCGGCCACACTGCGGGGGTGGGGCCTCGACACCCGTGGGTACAAGACCGACGACGGCGTGCGTGAGGCCCTCCTGGACCGGCTCCTGGCAGGGGCGCCGTGGCTGGACCTCGAAAGTGCCGACCGGCACCTCATGATCTCCTCGGACGACGCCTTCGACGCCGTGATCGCCGCCCTCGCCGCCCGGGCGCACGCCCTCGGCCGGACACATCCTGTGCCGCCCGGGTATCGGGAGCAGGCGTGCCGGGAGGGCTGGATCGCCCTGCCCGTGGGACGGTTGGAGGAGCTCGCACCGGAGGGTGCGCGGCCCGGGGACGAGGGGTAGGAGGCGGTCATGGACCTGACCGAACGGGCCGGCGCCCTGTACGTCCTGCCGCTCGACCGCTTCACGGCCGCGCGCAACGCTGCGGCGAAGGAGGCGGCGAAGGACGGCGAGAAGGACCTCGCCGCCGCCCTCCGCGCGCTCCCCAAGCCGTCCTCGGCCGCGTGGCTCGTCAACGTGCTCGTCGACCGTCGGCGCGGCGAGGTGGAGCAGGTGCTGGAACTCGCCGCGTCCCTCGAGGAAGCGCAGGCGGGCCTCGACCGGGCCCAGCTGCACGCGCTCGGCCGGCAGCGGCAGCGGCTCCTCGCCGCCGTCGCCCGCGAGGCACTGGACGCCGCCGCGGAGGTGGGGCACGACGTCGGTCCCGCGGCGCTCCCCGACGTCGAGCAGACCCTGCGCGCCGCCCTCGCCGATCCCGCGGCGGCGGCCGCCGTCCTGACCGGGCGGCTCGTGCGCCCCCTCCAGGCGAGCGGCTGGGATCCGGTGGACCTCGACGGCGCCGTCGCGGGCCCCTTCACGGCGCCGGCGTCCGGTCCGGCGGGAGCGGGGGGAACCGGCAACGACGACGGCGAGCCGCGTACGACGCCGCGGAGACCCTCCGCACGTCAGCGCGAGAAGGCCGAGGCGGGGCTCGCCACTGCCCGCGAAACGCTCACCGACGCGCGGGCCCGGCTGGCGGCGGCGGCCGAGGCGACGGAACGCGTCAGGGTGCGGCGGGAGGGGCTGAGCGCCTCGATCGAGGACCTCGAGGAACGCCTGGGTGCCCTGCATCGGGAGCTGGCCGACGCCGACGAGCAGGGCTCCGCACTGGCCCGCGAGACGGAAGCCGCTACGCGTTCGGTGGAGGAGGCGGAAGCGGCGGAGGAGGCGGCCCGGACGCTGCTGGACGGCTGACGCCGTCCGCTCGTCCGGTCAGGAAACGTCCGCGTCGTCGAGCAGGGCAGCGCCGGCAGGCAGGTGCGTCCTGACTTCCCGCTGTGCACGGTTCGCGAACGTGTGGAGGACGCGGCGGTCGCCGGCGGAGAAGCCGTGGGGGTGCTGATCGAGGATGCAGAAGGTCCCGATGTTCCACCCTCCGGGGCCCCGCAGCGGATACGCCGCGTAGAACCTCATGGAGGGCTCGCTGACCACCAGCGAATGGTGACGGAAACGCTCGTCGCCCATCGTGTCGGGAAGGACGAGGGGCGCGGACGTGCGGATGGCCTCGTCGCAGAAGCTCTCCCGCCTGGGCAGGAGCCGGCACAGCGGCCCTACCGACGCCTTGAGGAACTGATGGTCCGCGCCGATCAGGGAGACGCTTGCCGAGCTCACATCGAACGCATCACGGGCCTCGACCACGAGGGCGTCGAGCGCCGGGGCCGGGCCGGAGGCGAGCAGGCCGCTCGCGGTGAGCGATCGCAGGCGCTCGGTCTCGGCCTCCGCGTCGGTGAGCAACCAGGCCGCCGCGGCACTGATGCTCGGGCCGTCGGCGGTCCGGGCACTGCCCATCGAGTCCAGCACGTAGGGCACGCAGCTGGGCAGGTCCCGGTCCCAGAACATCTCGTTGATCGAATGCGCGAGGATGTCCCGGTCGAGATCGGTGATGCCCGGGTCGGCCTGGCTCTGATCGGTGTGCAGGAAGCGGACCATCTGCGCCTCGGTCAGCCGTCCGCCCATCGCGCAGTAGCGCAGCCACGCCTGCTCGAGGGAGAAGCCGCCCGCCGACAACGCGGTGAGCATCAGCTCCAGTTGGACCTGGTGCACGGCTTCTCCTCGAGCTACTGGGTCATGCTGTCCCCCAAGAAGATCAGCATGCTTATGGTTACACGGTAGCCCAGGATCGGGTCGAGGAGAAGTACGGGCTCGTTTTCAGCGCAGTCCGGCAGCGGGAGCCACCAGCTGCACGATGTTCCCGAGGAGTGCGGCATTGAAGTCCACACCGAGCTGGTTCGGGATGGTCACCAGAAGCGTGTCGGCCGCCTGCACGGCCGCGTCGGCGGCGAGCTCGGCGGCGATGACGTCGGGGGCACCGATGTAGCTGCGGCCGAAACGTGACCGGGCGCCGTCGAGGATTCCCACCTGGTCCCGTGATTCGCGCTGGGCGCGGACACCGAAGTAGTACTCGTCGGTCTCGCTGACGATCGGCAGGATACTGCGACTGACGGAGACCCTCGGGGTCCACCCGTGCCCCGCCTCCGCCCACGCCTTGCGGAAGACGGCGATCTGCTCGGCCTGCAGCTCGTCGAAGGGGACGCCCGTGTCCTCCGTGAGAAGGGTCGAGCTCATGAGGTTCATCCCCTGCTCCCCCGCCCACTGGGCCGTGGCCCTGGTGCCCGACCCCCACCAGATGCGCTCCGACAGTCCCGGCGAGAGCGGGTCGATCGGGAGCCGGCCGGTACTGCCGGACATCCGCGGGTTGGGATCGGCGATCCCGGAGCCCGCGATCGCCTGGCGGAAGAGCAGCGCCTTGTCGCGTGCCATGCGCGCGTCGTCGGAGCCTTCCGCGGGGGAATAGCCGAAGGCGCGCCAGCCGTCGAGGGCGGTCTCGGGCGATCCGCGACTGATCCCGAGCTGCAGGCGGCGGTTGCTGACGAGGTCGGTGACGGCGGCTTCCTCCGCCATGTAGAGCGGGTTCTCGTAGCGCATGTCGATCACGCCGGTCCCCAGTTCGATGGTCTTCGTCCGCGCGGCCATCGCGGCCAGCAGCGGGAAGGGCGCCGAATACTGCGGAGCGAAATGGTGCACGCGGAGGTAGGCGCCGTCCACGCCGAGCTCCTCGGCCGCCACGGCCAGCTCGATGGCCTGGACGAGGGCCTCCTGCGCGGTGGGGACGAGCGAGCCCCGCACATCCTGGTAGTGGCCGAAGGACAGGAACCCGATGTTCGTCATGCCGGGTGCAGCGCTCGGGAGGACGGACCCATTCCCGCTGCGGCCGGGACGGTCGCAGCGACGGCCGACGGCAGGCCGGCGAGCCTCGGTGGATTCAGCTCCCCGGAGGCAGCCTCAGGAAATGGCCCACCCTCAGGGACTCAGGATCGGGATCACCGTTCAGTGCAGCGATCTCCCGCCAGTCGTCCACCCCGTACCGCACGGCGATCTTCTGAAGCGTGTCCCCTGCGACCACGGTATGAGTCGGGTCAGCGGCGCGAACGCGGATGGGGAAGACAGGCGGGATGATCACGGGGGGCGGGCTCGCGGAGGCCAGGTCGAGCATCACCAGGGGGGCGATGTTCTCGGCGAACGGCCAGCCCATGCGCTCATCCATCGGAAGATCCCAAGTGTAGGCACCTCGAAGCTCGGGATGGCGCGCGGCCAGGCTCTTCCAGGCGCCCTCCACGACGGCCTGATCGGAACGGTCCGCTGCATCGCCCAGGCCGAAGCCCACACCGACGCGGCCGGCGTCCCCCATGCGGGCAACCCATTCGTTCACGGAGTTCACGATGTAGCCCTCGGTGGTGAGGCCTGCGCCGTCGTAGTACTGGGGGCTGACCATGTCCATGACGCCGGCATCGATCATCGCCCGGCAGTGGGTCATGTCGTCCGGTCGCCAGGGAGCGGGCGGGCTGGTGATCGCGAAGTCCTTGCCATAGGTACTTTTGAGTTGCAGGGAGACCCAGATCATCTGTTCGGTGTCGGGCCGTTGGCCACCCTCATAGTTGTTCCAATCGAGACCGTCGAAACCGCCGAGGTCGCCATGGATGCGCTTGATGCTGTCCAGGAATGCCTGAGCCCGGGCACGCGTGGAAAGGTCGACGTGGGCCTGGGCACCGCCGACCGAGAGGATTGCGGTGCGGGTCTCCCGGAACTCGGCCAGATCCTCCCTGAAGTTGCTTGCCGCCCCACGTCCGTCGCCCGGTGCGTTCCACTGCACGGCCCCGCTGGTACCCCCGGCACCACCGACAGGAGTGGCGTGGAACAGGAACACGGTGTTGTAACGCGCCGGGATGTCCTTCAGCCGGATCGGTGAACCCCAGTAGGTCCAGTAGCCTGCGATGACGCGCCTGGGAAGTGGGTTCGTGATCTTGCTCCTCATGTCGGGGATGGGCGCGTCATAGGGATACTCCGCAGGCACGGGCTCCGCACCTCGCGAGGACCAGTCAAGAGCGCCCTGGTCCGTTCCGAGGGCGAGGTGAGGAAGCACCGCCATCCAGGCTGCTCCGCGCAGGAACGAGCGGCGAGTGGTCATGAACCGGTTCCCGCCGCTCGTAGGTGTCCTTGCCGACTACTTATGGTCGTCACCCTTTCCGCAGGCGATGCCGTCCTTGTTGCTGTCGAGCCCGAGGGAGTCCTCCACTGCGGCTACACCCTGTGGTAGCAGCGCCCGCACATCCTCGCACGTGTAGAACATAGCCATCTCGGGCCCGTCCATGCCCGCGTGGCCTGCGTGTTCGGCCGCAAGCCGAGGAGGGATGGGAGGCAGACACTGCCCGTCCGTTCCGTAGCCCGGCACGCAGCCGCCTGCAAGAGCCGTGTCGGACACGTCACCGGCGTTCAGGCCCTTGGCATCGTCGGGGGTCATCCTGATGCCCTCGGCCTGCTGCGGCGCGGGATCGTTGACCTCCTCCGCCTCGGGGGCGACGTCCGCGATCGGGACGTCGGCCTCGGGGATCTGCGAATCCGGTCGGGCGTCCGCCGACCCCACGGGAGGGGTCTCCGCGCCCGGGGGGGCTCCGACTGCGGAGTGGGTGGCACACCCGGTGAGCAGCAACAGTCCTGCTGCAGCGGCCATGAGTCGTGCTTTCATCGGACGTTCACCATCCTGGCGACGGAGGGAACGCCGCTGGCGTCCAGGACCGTGAGCATGTACGGACCGGGCGGCAGTAGCGCGGAGTTGGACGGGACGGTGGCGCGACGGGTCGCACCGGTACCGGTGATGGGCAGGTCCACCAGGCGGGCGTTGGTGTCCGTCTGGTGGGTGGCCGAACCCACGGCAGTCAGCGAGGCGCTGACGACGTCCCCGGTGACGCCGAGGTCGAAGCCCGCGCCGTAGCCGGTCGTCGCAGGGGCTGCCGTGATGGTCGGACGCGTGCCCTTGAACAGGTAGGCCGGCTCGTAGACCGAGACCCGCATCTCGAACGAACCGTCTGCCGGGTTGGAACCGAACACAGCGACCCGGCCGTCCATGAGGACCAACGAGGAGGAGTGGTAGTTGCGGCCCACCGGGTCCGCCGCGACCGTCGTCCAGGCATTCGTCGCGGGGTTGTAGGTCGCCGCCCGCAGCACATTGCCCGCGCGGGGTCCGGTGCTGCCGTTGGAGGACAGGACGGTGCGGTCGGGCAGGGTCGTCAGGTTGACGTACATCCGCCCCTCCGGTCCGGGCAGGGCCGGCCCAGGGGTCCAGGCGGGGTTGGCCGAGTTGAGGTTGATCAGATCGACGCTGTTGGTCGCCCCTCCTCGGTCGGTCGAGCCGCCACCCGCGATCATGAACGTCTGGTTCTGCGCCGGAGGGAGCAGGACCGAACTGGCCTGGTCACGCAACGATCGGTTCCGGAGGCCGGGCACGTCACCACTCGTGGCGTTGCGCCAGTTGTGGATGACCGACCCCGTGGCCGACGGCGAGTTACCGAAGGTGTAGCCGCCGGTGAAGAACAGGTTGCCGTTGGCCATGAGGAAGAAGTGGGGGTAGGTACCCCAGTACCGGTTGGTCTGGGGTGTGGCCGTGCGCGGCTGCCACCGGTTCGTGGCCGCGTCGAACATCTCGACGGCGGTCGATCCCTTGGCCACGCCGTCGCGGTTGTCGTAACCGCCCACCGACCAGATGTTGCCGTTCTCGAGCTTGGTCAGCGTCGGGTACCAGTGGCCCTCGATCGTGTCGTTGACCTTCGTGTAGCTGTCGGTGCCGGGGTCGAAGATGTAGGACTGCTTCGACCCCACGTACCCGACCGCGTTCTTGTGGCCCGCGTATCCCTCGGTGCCACCGCTGATGAGCACCCGGCCGTCCGCCAGGGTGACGTGCCCCGCGCAGAACATGTCATAGGGGACACGGATCTCCTTGAAGGCCCCTGTGGAGGGGTTCCACACGGCGCTCTTGAAGGTCCCGGCGTCGAAGTCGCCGGTGTTGTTGCCCGAGCCGGCGAGCAGCAGCACGCGGCCGTCGCGCAGCAGCGTCGAGTGGATCGCCCGGGCGGGCAGCGGAGCGTTCGCGACGGTCCACCGACCGGTCGCCGCCAGACCGGTGGCGGGGGGCGGAGTCGTGGGTGCCGTCGTGGGCGGCGTCGTGGGCGGAGTCGTGGGCGGAGTCGTGGGCGCCGGAGCCGTGCCGCCCGGCAGGGTGACCGTCGCGCCGACCGGCGCATGGAGTTCCAGCCAGCGCTCGGACTCCCCATGGCCGGACAGGACATAGCCTCCCCCGGGGATGGCCATGCCCGGCTGGCGCCTGCTGATCGAGGCCACTTTTCCGTCAGCCCCGACCGCGACCTCGAAGCCCCACATGTTGGCCGGGCTCGCGGTGCCGGTGTAGCGCACCAGGTAGTCGGCTGCACGGGCCACGTTGGTCCCGTTCAGCACGTGCTTCGCCGGGCCGATCTGGATCTCGTTGGCGGCCGGCGCCGTCGGCGGACTCGTGGGTGACGGCGTGGGCGACGGCGACGGCGTGGGCGACGGCGTGGGCGACGGCGACGGCGACGGCGTGCCACCGCCCACCTGGACCGTGGCACCGACCGGGGCGTTCGCATCCAGCCAGGCGGCCGAGACCTGGTGTCCGGACAGTACGTAGCCCCCGGCCGGGATCGCCATGCCCACCCGGTAGCGCGAGACGGCGGTCACCTTGTTGTCGGCTCCCACGGCTACCTCGACACCGTACGGGTTGGCCGGGCTCCGGGTGCCGGTGTAGCGCACGAGGGCCCCGGCCGCGCGGTAGATGTTCGTGCCGGTGAGGGTTCGGACGGCGGATCCGATGCGGACCTCGTTGGCGGCCGGAGGAGTCGGCGTCGGCGGCGGCGGGGTGGTGCCGCCGACGTCGATGGAGACGTTCGCTGCGGGGCTGCGGCCCGGAGGCCCGCCCCATGTGCGCGACCACTCCTCGTCGAGGACGTGCGCCTCGATGGAGTACCCCCCTGTGTTCGGCAGGGTGTAGGTCCTGGTACCGGGCAGCCCGTAGGCCCCGTCCTTGGTGGTCATCCGGTTGGCGACGGCCCAGGAACTGCGCCAGGTACCGTCCGTGCGGGTCCCCGTGGCCGGCGCGGTCGCCTCGGCGAGCAGGATCCTGCCCTCGCTGTTCTCGGGGACCTGCCGGGTGAAGTCGGGATGGTAGAGCCACCACTCGACCTTGACGACTGCGCCGCGGGCGGACTGGGTGGCGCGGGCAGTCGCCTCCAGCGGCACGGTGCCGCTGAGCGTGGCACCGGAGGCTGGTGCGGACAGGGTGACGGCGACGCACTGCGTCCCCCAGGGACACGGCGCTGCGCTCGCGGGAGTGACCCCGACCAGCCCCACCAGCAGCACGGTGGTCAACACGGCCAGGCTTCGGGCCGCCAGCGCTCGTAGAGAGTTCATTCGATCCCTTTCTTGTCCTGCGACGGATCAGCCACGGGTGTAGATGAGCCAGTTGTCACCCGGGGTGGGAGACGCAGGGAATGGCTCGAAGGCCAGGGAATAGGTGGAGCTCTCTTCCAGGGCGTCGAGAAGCACGGCCTGCGCGGCGTCCTGGTCCGGATTCCCCAGGCTGGAGGTGCGGAGGATCACCGTCTGGTAGCGCTCGTCGTCGACGGCCGAGCGGATGGTGCCCTCGCCCTCGAAGTAGAGCTCGAACGTCGTCTCCCAGGCGATTCCGGGCAGATCGCGCGTGTGGTAGTCGAGCGCGTCGGTGGCCGAGCTGATGTACAGCCCTTCCCGAGGGTCGGACTCGATCGCCGTCACGACGCTCTGGACATTGGTCCACCGATACATGGCATCGGCGCGGACCAGCGGGAACAGTGCCATGATCATCACCGTGATCACCACTGGAGTGACCATCAGCGGGTAGCGGGAGATACGCGCGAGGCCCCACCCGACGGGCAGCGCGAGGAGCATGACCGAGTAGGCCAGGTGCTTCTCGAAGGAGACGGCCTCGCCGAGGATCATCTGGCCGACGGGCAGTGCCATCGAGGCGAGCACCAGGCCGGACCCCAGGAGGAGCAGCCGCCGGTCCCCCGTGCGGAACATGAGCACCAGCGACACCGCGGCGAGCAGTAGCAGGAGGACCAGATGGTCGCCGGCCAGGGCCACGAGCGACCCGGTGGTGGTCGGGGACAGCGCCTGGCGGGCGGTCGTGGTGAACGCGACGTCCCGGACGAGGCCCTCTCCCCACACCGCCCAGACCATGGTGAGCAGACCCAGCGTCACCCCGGCGGCGACGAGTGCTCGGCGCGCCCCGAGGACGCCCAGGGCGAGGGTCGCCGCGAGCACGACCGGGACGAAGATTCCGGCCGTGTACTTGGTCAGGGCGGCCAGTGTCAGCACACCCCCGAGTGCGATGGAGGAGGGATAGCCGTGGCGCGTCAATCCCACCCACAGGCCCAGGGCGAGCAGGAGGATCACCAGGGCGTCGAACGTGCCCAGCCAGCCGGTGAAGATCACCGGGCCGGAGAGCATGAATGTGGTCGCGGCGAGCAGGCCCGCGCGCTTGCCCCAGAGGTGGCGTGCCGTGGCGTAGAGGGCCATGGCCGTGCCGAGCACGCACACCAGGCTGAACGCCCGCACGAGGTACAGGCCTCCTGCGGAGTCGAGCAGGGCCGCGAGTACGGGGTAGAGCACGGGCAGGCCGGAGAAGAACGCGCCGGCGTCACCGAGCGGTCGACCCTCGAACCAATGGTCCAGGTACGCGTTGCCGGCGTCGATGTACAGCGCCTCGTCGATGAAGGCCGTGTTGCGGAGACGGACCGCGAGTGCGACGCCGTAACCGAGGACCAGCACCAGGAGCAACCACTGCTTCCGTGCGCGGCTCATCGGCGGGCGGGCCGCGGGGGTTGTCTGCGATGCCTCGGGACGCATCAGGGTGGTGGCGGTCATGGCTCCTGCTTGGTTGCTCGTGCCCGGTGGGTCAGGCCGACGTCTGTGGGAAGTTCGGTATCTGCGGCAACGACCTCGCCGAAGCACAGGTCCTGGGCGTAGTAGTGCTCGATGATCCGGGGCAGCGCCTCTACGGTGAGGGGCTTGCCGTCGTGCAGGAGGAGGATCCCGCCGTCGGTCATTCCCTTCGACTGCTCGACCACCTGCTCGGCGGTCCCGGCCTCGAAGTCCTTCGAGTCGACGGTCCACAGGACCTCGAGCATCCCCCGGCTCTCGACGGCAGCCCTGAGCGCGGAGCTGGTGCTGCCGTACGGTGGGCGGAACAACGTCGGGGCGTCGTGACCGAGGTCGCGGTGCACCACTGTTGCCGCGTCGATATCGGCCAGTGCCGCCGTCAGATCCCCGGCCAGGAGGTCCGGGTGGGTCATGCTGTGGTTGCCCAACTGATGACCCGCCGCCTTCGTGCGCTCTACTTCCCGGGGACGGGCTTGCTCCTGGGCGCCGGTGTTGAAGAACACGCCAGGGATCTCGTAGTGGTCGAGCACGGCCCGGAGGTCCGAGGTGAGTTCTGTGGGTCCGTCGTCGAACGTCAGTGCCACGTAGCCGGCACAGGTGGCGGGCGCCGTGAGCTCCGGCAGCTGACTCATGTCAGCGGCCCCGGCCGGGACCTCGACGCGTGGGATGGGCGTCGGCGGCAGGGGTTCCTGGCCAGCACAGCCTGTGAGTGCGAGCATGAGCACCGCGATAGCGGCCCTGGACTGCAGGGCCGCCGCGCGGCTCAAAACTCCTCCTTGGGGCGCAGCCGCGTCAGGACGACGCCGGCCATGACGACCGCCACACTGGAGACGATGATCCAGAACGCGTCCAACCCCGTGGCGGCCAGCGTTGTGGCCGACGCACCGGTTGCAGCGAGACTTCCGTTTGCTCCGTACATTTCGTATTTCCCTCCTCTCAGGTGATCCAGACGCGCGCCTCGCGGCGCACGGCTCCGAACAGTGAACGCCAGTACACGATGAACATGGCGTTGTCATAGAGCCACAGCGGGACGAAGAGGACGGCCGTCCGGATGGAGGCCCTGTCCTTGGTCCGGTATGCCGTGACGATGTTCTCTGCCATGAAGATGGGCAGCAGGAACCAGTAGATGGGGTTGGGTGCGATATCCCACAGGAGCCAGCTCAGCACCAGGGCGAGCAGCGCGGCCGGGAAGAGCAGGGACGAGAAGAACGTGAACGCCACCCCGCCCCAGGTGCGGCGCGTGATCTTGTTCCAGCCGTAGAGCCACAGCGACTCCATGGCCCCTCGGTACCAGCGCAGGCGCTGGACTTCGAGGTCCTGGATGGTCGGCATGACGTCGGTGACCACCGGGCAGCGCTTGGTGCTGGTGCAGTCGAACCCCAGATGCCGGATCGCGAGGGTCAGCTCGTAGTCCTCGGTGAGCGAGTCCTCCATATAGACGCTCCCGGGGGCTCCGGGAAGGCTCTTGCCGCGTGCCTCGGCAATGGCCCGGAAGACCTGCACCGGGAACAGCGAGGCAGCACCGGACAGGACATGCACCTTGCCGCCCTGCCTCCCCATGAGTCGCGTACCACGGGCGTACTCGATGGCCTGCGCGCGTTCGATGAAGTTGTTCGGGGTCCGGGCGACGATGCAGCCCGACACCCCGCCCAGGTTCGGCTTCACGTCATAGGCCCACAGGGCGTTCATGACGAAGTCCTCACTGAGCTCACCGTCGGCATCCTGGGCCAGGATGTAGTCCTCGTCCTCGAGCAGGGGCATGACCAGGGCGAGCCCCTGGTTGAGCGCGCCGGCCTTCTTGGCCCTGTTGCCCACCGTCTCCACCACCTGCGCACCGGCCGCCCGGGCCAGGCGCACTGTGTCATCGGTGCAGTTGTCGGCCATCACGATGACCAGGGCCGGCTGAACGGACTGGGCGAACTGGCTCCGGACGGTCTTGACGATGCCGTCCTCCTCGTTGTGCGCCGGGATGAGCGACACGATGCGGGGCCCGGGCCGGTCCAGACCGGACAGATCGAGGACAGCGGAGTGAAGCGTGTCGACTGGACGGCCAGTCGGCGGACTAATAGTGGAATTCAATGAGACCTCCTCGAAACCGATAGATTTCGAAACCCTTCCCAAGACCTGCATGCCCACCCACCGAAGAGGGGTGGTTGCATGGTTCGACGATGTGAGATTCAAGACCACGGCATTCTTGACGACCGCCACTCAGAGCTGCGGGTACCAGTACTGGTGCTTCCTACGCGTATCTGCACGGTGGGTACTGGGGATCCGACGAGAAAGTGGACGATCGGTAATTGAACTTGCCTTGTCTACCCAGCTTGGAGGTGTGAGTAGATCCGATCACGAGTAGGTAGTACCTAAAGTTCTGAGGCAGGCACGTGCCCAGTTTTTTTATTCCACTCTGTTATGCCGTGCAGACCACGTATACGAGTGGTGAATACTGCGGACCGCTCCCGGATCAGGGGAGTCGGTCGCCCCCGAACAGGGCGACGGGGCGCACCGCTCACCGAGCCGTCGCCCTGGTGCCCGATCGTCACCACGACCGGCCCGACCGTCCGGACGATCCCACCTGGCGATGTGAGGGCACCTCGTATGATCGTCTGATGCCTGAGATCCAGCAGCTTCCTGCAGCCGAGACCGGCACGGGGGGCCTCACCCTGGCGCGGATCATCACCGAGCTCTTCGCGCCGACCGTACTCGTGGGGGTCCTGCTCCTCGCCCAGCCCTGGCTCACGTCCGGAGTCACCCTGCTTCAGGCTGCGACGGCGGCAGTGTTCACCGTGGGCCTGCCCTTCGCGCTGGTCCTCGTGCTGAAGCACCGCGGCACCGTGACCGATCACCACGTCAGTGTCCGCGAGCAGCGCGCGCCGATCCTGGTCGCGGCGGCGCTCTCCCTGGGGGCCGGAGCTCTTCTGCTGGCCCTCCAGGACGCGCCCGCCGCACTCTTCGGCGAGATCGGTGGCGTCTTCATCGGCCTGGTGCTGTGCCTCCTGGTGAACCTCGCATGGAAGCTTTCCGTGCATGCCGCTGTCGCTGCGTACGTCGCACTGACCCTGCTGGCCCCTGTTCCGCTCATCGGTCCGGCGCTCGCCCTGCTGCTCGCATCATCGGTCGGCTGGTCGAGGATCCGGCTCGGCGCGCACACGCCAGGGCAGGTCCTGGCCGGCCACGCCGTGGGATGCCTGGCGTTCGTGGCTGCAGCGCTCCTCCTGCCCTGATGGCAGCCCCTGCGCCGTGAGCACGAGCAGGGCCTGGCGGTCGGCGGCCTGCGCGAGGTCCGACCCCGCTCCCCCGTCCACCGGCCCGGCGTGCAGGACTCCGACCATGTCGATCCCCATCAAGGCCTACGCCCATGTCCGTCTCACGGTCACCGATATCGGCGCCTCCCGCGCGTTCCACGACGCCCTCTTCGGGCTGCCCGTCGCCTTCGAGGTACCGGAGGACGCGGACGCGGAGACGCGTGAACAGCTCGGCTTCCTGTTCGGCGGCGTGATCTATCGGCTCGGGGACACCCTGCTCGGTCTACGGCCGATGGCGGACGACGCCTTCGACGAGAACCGCGTGGGCCTCGACCACCTCGCCTTCACCGTGGAGGACAAGGACGTGCTCGACGACGCCGTGAAGCAGTGGGACGACCGCCGTATTCAGCACGCCGGGGTGAAGGACATCGGCATGGGGCACATCCTGGAGTTCCGTGACCCGGACGGCATCGCGCTCGAGCTCTTCACACCCGCGGCCTGGGGACGGAACCCGTCCGCCCGGTCCTCGGCCGGACGATCAGCTCGCGCTGTTGACCTCGAGCTCGGCCTGGTCGGCGAGGCGACGGAGCTGCAGGAGCTCACGGGGGCCCAGACGCCGGGGCTCGGTGTCGAGGATGCACAGACTGCCCACGAACCAGCCGCCGGGTCCGCGCAACGGCACGCCCGCATAGAAGCGGATGAAGGGCGGACCCACGACGAAGGGGCTGTTCTGAAAGCGCTCGTCCTCCAGCAGGTCGGGCACCACCAGCGTGTCTTCGCTCTCGATGGTCACATTGCAGAATGCGGCCTCCCGCGGGAGGGTGCGGGGGAAGGACCCCACGAAGGACTTGAGGTACTGCCGGTCCTCGGCGATGAGCGAGATGATCGCCGTCGCCACCGCGAAATGGATCCGGGCGTGACGCGTCAGGCGGTCGAAGCGTTCCTCGTCGCCGGAATCGAGGAGGTTCGAACGATGAAGGGAACGCAGCCTTTCGCGTTCGGCCGCACGGGCCGTGAGCGACGCCGGCAGTTCCGGTGGGCGCGGTGCGACAAGGGCTAAGGGGGTGGGCAAGAAGAAGTCCGCTCAAGTGGGGGGGGTGGGAGACCATCCGTTGACCAAAGCAACGGATGTACCCATACTGGCTGACCGACCTCAAGCCGACGGCCGCAAACGGCACTGCGAACCTGAAGTTTTGGCGAACCTTTCCTTGCATACTGCCCTGACTGCCTGAGCCAGGCCGGCGGGACAGGCTGTCAGTAATCGCTCTTGTGTTCTATTTCACACGGGATAGAATAGAACACATGTTCCACGAAACGCCTGAGAAGTCCTCCTCCGGTGCTTACATGCCGGCAGTGACCGCTTCCACCGTGCGCGGGTGGATCACGGATCTGGCCCCTCGACCGTCCGCGGCTCGTGGTTCCATGCCTGCCCCCTCCCCTGCAGGACCTGCCGACACCGCAGATTCCGCCGACCCTGCAGAACCCGCCGAGGGCTACGAGGAGTCGTTGGTCTCGCGCCTGCGAGCGCTCGAGGACCTCAAGAGTGCGGTGGCGGCAGACCAGGCACGCACAGCCCTGGCGCTGGATACCGCACGACGACGGGCTGAGGCGGCCGCCGGCATGCCGGCCGACCAGCGCGGCCGGGGTGTGGGCGCAGAAGTCGCCCTGGCAAGGAGGGAGTCCCCGCACCAGGGCTCGCGACTGCTGGGATTGGCCCGGACGCTCGTCACCGGCATGCCCCACACCCTCGCGGCCCTGGATTCCGGCGTCATCAACGAGTGGCGAGCAACCCTGATCGTCCGTGAGACCATCTGCCTCAGCGCCGAGAACCGGCACGCCATGGACACGGAGCTGGCCGCTCACCCGGGAGCCCTCGAAGGCGTCGGGACCCAGGGACTGAAGAACAGGGCTCGGAAGATCGCCCTGCGCCTGGAGCCCGAAGCCGCTGTTGCCAGGGCCCGCAAGGCTGCCACTGAGCGCTACGTCAGCTGCCGGCCTGCCCCGGACACCATGGCCTATCTGACTGCGTTGCTTCCCGCCGCCGAAGCCATCAGCGCCTACTCTGCCCTGTCCCGCCATGCCGACACCCAGCTCACTGCCGGGGACGACCGGGGGCGCGGACGGGGGCAGCTGATGGCCGATGCCGTCGTCGAACGCCTGACCGGCGCACCCGCGGGTTCGGTCCGGACCGACGTGCAGCTGATCATGACCGACCGCACCCTGCTGCAAGGCGACAGTGAACCGGCGTACCTGCCGGGGTACGGGTCTGTTCCGGCGCAGTACGCCCGGGACCTCCTCCGGGGCTGTCCCGGGAGGCACGGAGGGTCGGGTGCGAACACGGCGAACCCGGGACGCGGAGGGCACTCAGGACGCTCAGGACACGACCGGCCGTATGAGCAGTCGGGGCACCAGCAACACCGGTGGGGCCGGCAGTACCAGCAGTACCGGCGGGGCCGGCAGTACCAGCAGTACCGGCGGGGCCGCCAGTACCAGCAGTACCGGCGGGGCCGCCAGTACCAGCAGTACCGGCGGGGCCGCCAGTACCAGCAGTACCGGCGGGGCCGCCAGTACCAGCAGTACCGGCGGGGCCGCCAGTACCAGCAGCGCCGGCGGGGCCTCCGACCGTGCCGCTCAGGCATGGCTCCGTCGGCTCTACACCGCCCCGGACACCGGAGAACTGGTGGCAATGGACTCCCGGGCCCGGCTCTTTCCACCCGGGCTCCGCCGCCTGATCGCTGCGAGGGACGCGACCTGCCGCACCCCGTACTGTGACGCGCCGATCCGGCATACCGACCACATCGTCCCGTGGCGCCTCTCCGGCACCACGAGCGCCGATGGTGGACAGGGACTGTGCGAGAGCTGCAACTACATCAAGGAGGCTCTCGGCTGGTCGTCACAACCGCTGCCGGGAGCACGACACGCCATCGAACGGCGCACCCCCACCGGGCACGCGTACGTCTCGGAAGCGCCACCCCTGCCGGGAACGCCCCTGTCGAGGAGGACACCCCGGCCGGTGCATTCGGTGATCGACTTCATCCTCCCTCCGCTCGCCGCGTGACGACCGCGCAGTGGACCCCCGCGTCCCGGGCCCATTGCGTCGGATGAGCAGCCCCGCGGCACCGCGGGACTTCCGGCTCTGTGTCGCCGCGCCGAACGCGCCTATAGTCCTGCAGCGTGAATGGATTGCCGCTTCCGCAACGCCTGGCCCGGTCCGTCGGGGTGAGCCCCCTCTCGGAGAAGGTGGCACACACGCAGGAGGTCCTGTACGGCCCGCTGATCGGCTGGGCACGGCGCAGCCCGTTCCACACCGGCGTCCTCGGCCACTCGATCCATCCGCTGCTCACCGATGTGACGCTCGGGTGCTGGCTGAGTGCATCCATCCTCGATCTGGCCGGCGGGGAACAGTCCCGCAGCGGCGCCACGCTCCTGGTCGGAACCGGGGTGGTGGCCGCCGTGCCGACGGCCCTGTCGGGTGCCGGTGATTGGGCGGGCATGGAGGGAGCGGAACGCCGCATCGCTGCAGTGCACGCACTGGGCACAGACCTCGCCGTCTTCCTTCTCCTGGGGTCGCTGATCGCCCGCAGGCGTGGACGCTTCGCCCTGGGCACGAGCCTGGGACTCGCCGGAAACGTGATCGTGGCAGGATCCGGGTTCCTCGGCGGCCATCTCGCTCTCAATCGCGGGACCGCCCGGCGGACCGCATCACCCGCCGATGGAAGCATGGCCGACAGATCCTGAGGGTCCGGTTGCATGGCAACGGACACGGCACAAAGGACACGGCACGAAGGACACGGCAGGAGCGAGGACAGCCCCGGCACCGTGAACGGCAGCGTCGTACGACGGACGCGGGCGCGGACGTCCGCCGAGCGACGAGCGACGACGGCAGACGTCGACGGCGGGCTGCCCCAGGGGCAACCCGCCGTCGTCGTGTCATCAAGGTCAGCCGGCGGAATCAGCCGCCAAGATCGACCGTCAGAACCAACCGTCAGAACCAACCGTCAGGGCAGCTTCACCGCCAGGACGTTGCAGCGCGCCGACAGCAGGATGGTCTGCGCCGTCGAGCCCATGATCAGCTTGCCCACGGGCGTCCGGTGCCGCAGCCCGATCACGATCAGCTCGGCGCCCAGCTCCTCCGCCGTGTCCACGACCTCCTCGGCCGCCGTGGCTTCGGAGATGCTGTGGCGGACCGAGAACGGCACGCCGGTGGCCCGGAGCAGGGCGTCGAGCTTCGAGACGTCCTCGTCGTCGGCGTAGGCCGGGTTCACGAGGCGGTCGGCGCGCGTGGTGTTGATGACCACGAGGTCGGCCTCCCTCCGGCCGGCCTCCTCGACGGCCGCGGAAACGGCGGCCTCGCCTAGGGCGTTGGGCACGTAGCCCACCACGATCGTGCTCATCGGTCGGTGTCCTCTCGGTTGGGCTGGTCTGCCGACGTCGCGGTCGTCGGCGTCGCGGTGGTCGTGACCCCGGCCTCGGATCCGCCTCCCCGCGCGACGGAAGGAGTGCCGGAATCGGCCGCGGCATGAGCGCCGGAATCGGCCGCGGCGTGAGCACTGGAGTCGGCGCCGGCGTGAGCGCTCGTGTCGGAGTCTGCGGAGACCTCCGTGTCGGCACCGGCAGCCACCATGGCCTCGAACTGGCGCTGACGCCGCTTGAGCAGGAGGGACAGTGCGAAGATCACGATCAGGACCACGTAGATCGTCGCCGCGACCGGTGACTGGATGAGCGCCACAGGATCACCCTGCGAGATCGCGAGCGAGCGCCGCAGCTGGCTCTCGAAGATGGGTCCCAGGATCAGGCCCACCACCATCGGCGCGATCGGATAGCCGTAGCGGCGCATGAAGAACCCGAGGATGCCCACGATCAGCAGGATGATGACGTCGATCGGCGTGAAGTTCACCGAGAACGCACCCAGCACCGCGAACACCAGGATGCCCGCGTACAGGTAGGGCCGCGGGATCTGCAGGATCTTGACCCAGATGCCCACGAGCGGCAGGTTCAGCACCAGCAGCATCAGGTTGCCGACGTAGAGGCTCGCGATGAGCGCCCACACGAGCGTGCTGTTGGACTCGAAGAGCTGCGGCCCCACCGGGATCTGGTAGCGCTGGAACGCCACGAGCATCATGGCGGCGGTCGCCGTCGTCGGGATGCCGAGCGTCAGCAGCGGCACGAGGACGCCGGCGGCCGCCGCGTTGTTCGCAGCCTCCGGACCGGCCACTCCCTCGATGGCACCCTTGCCGAACTGCTTCTTGTGCTCTCCCTTCGCGAGTTTGCGCTCGGAGGCGTAGGAGAGGAACGTCGCCACATCGGCGCCGCCCGCAGGGATGGTGCCCACGGGGAACCCGATCAGGGTGCCGCGGAGCCACGGCTTCCAGGACCGGCGGAGGTCCTCCTTGCGGAGCCAGCTGGCCCAGCCCCCGGTGACCGGGATGACCTTGATGGGTCCGTGGCGCAGACGCGAGGCCACGTAGAGCGCCTCGCCGACGGCGAACAGGGCGACGGCCACGAGGACGACGTCGATCCCGTCCGCCAGGAACGGGCTGCCGAACGTGTACCGCTGCTGGGCGGTGAGCGCGTCGAAGCCGACGAGCGCGATGAACAGGCCGAGCCCCAGGGACGCCAGGCCGCGCAGCGCGGAGGATCCGAGGAGCGCACCGACCGTCAGGAAGGCGACGACCATGAGGGCCACGTACTCGACGGGGCCGATCTGCACGGCGAACGCGGCCACGTACGGTGCCACGAAGCTGAGCAGCACCGTGGCGATGGTGCCTGCCACGAACGAGCCGACCGCCGCCGTCGCCAGCGCCGCCGCTCCCCGCCCGGCCTTGGCCATCTTGTTGCCCTCGAGCGCTGTGACGATCGAGGACGACTCCCCCGGGGTGTTCAGCAGGATCGAGGTCGTGGACCCGCCGTACATGCCGCCGTAGTAGATACCGGCGAAGACGATGATCGCCGCCGTCGGCTCGAGGCTGTAGGTGATGGGCATGAGCAGCGCGACGGTCATGGCCGGGCCGATGCCCGGCAGGACGCCGACCGCGGTGCCGACGAGCACGCCGCCGAGCGCGAAGAGCAGGTAGATGGGCTGCATCGCCGTGGCGAAGCCCTCCATCAGCAGGAAAAAGTTATCCACCGAACACACCGAACCCTTCGAGGAACCCCGGGGGCAGCGAGACACCGAGGAGCCCGGCGAAGACGAACTGCAGCACCAGGGCCAGGACGACGGCGGTCACCAGGTTGCGCCACCACGGGCGGGCGCCGAGGGACCAGGCGGCACCGAAGAACAGGATCGCGGCGGCGAGGGGCCAGCCGAGCGGGACGATCAGGAAGGCGTGCAGCAGCACGAACCCCGCGAGCTTCCCGACGGTCACCCAGTCGGTCTTCGCCTCGAGGTCCACGTCCTCGCCCTCGTCCGCCGCACCCCGGTGGCCGCGGAGCACCTGGAACACCAGGCCCGCCCCGACCACGAGGAGCAGCGCGGAGACGGCGAAGGGGAAGGCCCGTGGCCCGATGTCGCTGGCCGACGGCGGCGTCTGGATACCGGCGCCCGCCACGAAGCCGAGCACACCGATGCTCACGATGACGAGCGCGAAGACCAGCTCGCCGATCGGCTTCCCGGGAGCGGCGGCCGTGCCGCTCCCGGCGTTCTGGACCGAGGTACTCATGGTCTACAGCAGTCCGATGTCGGTGAGGGTCGTCTTGACGCTCGCGATGTCCTCGTCGAGGAAGGTCTCGAACTCCTCGCCTGCCAGGAACGCGTCGGCCCAGTTGTTCTCCTCGAGGGTGGCCTTCCAGGTGTCGGTGGCGTGCAGGTCGGTGACGAGCTGCGTGAGGGCCTCCGCCTGGGCGTCGTCGATGGTGCCGGGGGCGACGACGCCGCGCCAGTTGGTCAGCACGAGGTCGATGCCCTCCTCGGTGAGGGTCGGGGTGTCGGGCAGCTGGGGTGCGGCGTCCTCGCCGGACACCGCGAGCGCGCGCAGCTTGCCGGCATTCACCTGCTCGGCGTACTCCCCGACGCCGGAGATGCCCGCGTTGACCTTATTGCCGAGCAGGGCGGCGAGTGACTCGCCGCCGCCCGAGTAGGGGATGTAGTTCAGGTTCTCGGGCGCGATGCCCGCTTCCTTCAGGACGGAACCGGCGAGGATGTGGTCCGCGCCGCCGGCCGAGCCGCCCGTGATGGAGACTCCCTGACCCTTGGCCTCGATGTCGTCGAGCAGGTCCTGCACGGTCTGGTAGGGCGAATCCGCGGGCACCACGATCACGAGGGGCTCCTCGGTGAGGCGGGCGATCGGCGTGGTGTCCTCGATGCGGTTGGCGGCGTTGTTGGTCTCGACGGCGCCGACCATGACGTAGCCCATGACCATGAGGGTGTTCGGATCCGTCTCGGTGGCGAGCTTCGCGAGGCCGTTGGTGCCGCCGGCGCCACCGACGTTGACGACGGACGCGTTGCCCACGAGGTCGTTCTCCTTGAGGTCGGTCTCCATGGCCCGGCCCGTCTGGTCCCACCCTCCCCCGGGGTCGGCGGGGACCACGATGTTGAGTTTCTCGATGGTTCCTTCCGCCTCCCCGGCGGTGGTGCTCTCCGTCATCGAGCCGCAGGCCGAGAGGGCGAGTGCGGAGGCGAGGGCGAGGGCGGTGAGGGTCGAACGGCGCGCCGTTGTGCGATCGATCGTCATGGTTCTTCTCTTCCTTGAGAGGTACTGCGAATGGACTGCCAGATGTGATGCGGGTCACCACTGCTGACCTCAGGCTAGGAACCCTGCGGAGCGGCGGTAAAGCATGCGGTCGTAGTGCTCGTAGTGGTCTTTGTGGTCACGACCGCTCGACGAAACAGACGATTGTGACGCGACGGGGCGTGTCACACTATGGGGATGATCAGGACGCTGCCGCTTCGATCGCAGCTGTTCCTGCTGCAGCTGGCCATCGTGCTCGTCATCGTCGCCGTCGCCGGGTCCACCGCCGTCGCCATGCAGCGGCTGCAGATCCGGGAGCAGTACCAGGACCGCATGGTGGGGGTCGCGCAGTCCGTCGCACAGCTGCCCTCCGTGATCGAGGCGTTCGGCCAGGATGACCCCAGCGCGACCATCCAGCCGATCGCCGACCTCATCCGCCAGTCCACGGGGGTGACCTACGTCGTCGTCACCGATGCCGAGGGCATCCGGTACTCCCACCCCAACCCGGCGCTGATCGGCGAGCCCGTCTCCACCGATCCCTCCGTCCCGCTCTCGGGGGAGACCTTCGTGGGTACGCAGACCGGCACGCTCGGCGAGTCGTGGCGCGTCAAGGTCCCCGTGTACGAGGACGGCACCACCACCGGAGACATCATCGGCACCGCCTCGGTGGGTGTCCTCGAGTCCGAGCTGGACGCCGTCCTCTACGAGGACCTCCCGCGCCTGCTCGCCTGGCTGATCGTCGCGGCGCTGGTCGGTTCCGCCGGCGCCATCTGGATCTCGCGCCTCGTCTGGCGGCGCATCTACCGCCTCGAACCCGAGCAGATCGCCTCCCTCCTCGAGACGCGCGACGCCATGATCCACGGCATCAGCGAGGGCCTGGTCGCCGTCGACGCCCACCACAGGATCGCGCTCCTCAACGACGAGGCCAAGCGGCTCCTCGGCCTCGACGACGATGCCACCGGCCGCCCCGCCGCGGATGTCATGGAACCCGCCCTCGCCCGGCTCCTCACCGACCCCGCGGACACCGACGAGACGGTGCTCTCCGGGGAGCGCGTGCTGCTCGCCCGCACCTCCGACGCCCTCGTGGACGGCGTCCGCGTGGGGCGGGTCATGATCCTCCGCGATCGCACCGAGCTCTACCAGCTGCTCACCGACCTCGACGGCGAGCGCGACGCCACGCAGGCCCTCCGCGCGCAGGCACACGAGTTCGCGAACCGCATGCATACCATCTCCGGCCTGCTGGAGCTCGGCCGCACGGAGCAGGCCGTCGACTTCATCCAGCGGTCCGGGCACGGCGGGTCCCTGGTCTCCGGCTCGATCGCCCCGGGCATCCAGGACCCGGACGCCGCGAGCCTGCTCATGACCAAGAGCACCATCGCCGCGGAGAAAGGCATCACCCTGTCCATCGACGACACCTCCACGCTGCAGTCCGACGGCACCACCGACGTCGTCACCATCCTCGGCATCCTGATCGACAACGCGCTGGAGGCCGTGGCCGACGGCGGTCCGGGGCAGGTCTCCGTGCACCTCGACACGACCGACGACGGCGTGCGCGTCACGGTCTCCGACGACGGTCCCGGCGTCCCGCCCGAGGACGTCGCCGGCATCTTCTCCTCCGGGTACTCGACGAAGGACGGCGGCCGGACCGGGACCCGCGGCTTCGGCCTCGCGCTCGTGGACCGGATCGCGCGCCGGCGCTCCGGGCACGTCGTCGTCGACTGTTCCGAGCTCGGCGGTGCCGAGTTCACGGTCTGGCTCGCGCCGTCGCTCGCCGACGTGCCCCGCCCCACCCTGCAGGTGCCGTGAGCACCCCCGCGCTGATCCCCACCCTCGTGGTCGACGACGACCGCGAGGTCGCCGGCATCCACACCGGGTTCCTGCTGGCCCACGGCGCCTTCGACGTCGTCGGCGCCGCGCACACCGGCGCCCGCGCCCTCGACCTCGTGCAGGAGCTGCAGCCCCGGCTCGTGCTGCTGGACATCCACCTCCCGGACATGTCCGGGATCGAGGTGCTCCGGGCCCTGCGGAACCGGCCGGGCGAGCCCCTCGACGTCATGGCGATCACCGCAGCCCGCGAGCTCGACACAGTGCGGGCCGCGGTGGCCGGTGGCGTGCTGCACTATCTCGTGAAGCCCTTCGGCGCCGCGGTCCTGAACCGGCGGCTCGACCACTACGTGGCGTACCGGCGGGAGCTCGACGCCCACGCCGGGGACAGCGCGCCGGCGCTGGACCAGCACCGGATCGACCAGCTCCTCGGCACGACGGCGGGAGCGGGCGGTGCGCTGTCGGGGCCGAGGGAACCGACCGGGACCACCGCCCTCGCGCCCCCGAAGGGACTCTCCGCGCCGACGCTCGACGCCGTCGTCCTGGACCTGGCGGGGCAGGGCCGCGGGACGTCGGCGTCCGAGGTCGCGGCCCGGCTCGGCATGGCCCGCGTGAGTGCCCGTCGCTACCTCGAGTTCCTGGTCTCGCGCGGGCAGGCGCGGATCGTGCCGCAGTACGGATCCGCGGGCAGGCCCGAGAAGTTCTACGTGTGGACGGACGGCGCTACCCGCGGCTGAGGAGCCGCGGTGAGGGACCTCCGCCCGGCCCGGCGGGTCCTCGGGTACCTTGGTCCCAGTGCTTCATGGTCCCCGGGACCCGGTGAGCGTCTCAGTGCGGCCACCCCGGCGCACACAAGTCACCGACAGTGCCTGCGTGCACGGAAGCAGAAGTGGAACGTGCTGCCGCATGGGGACAGTGACAACCGATCGCTCCGTGGATCCTTCACGCCGGGACCGCTCCTTCGGGGGCCGTACCCTCCTGATCCGGGCCATCGTGCTCGTGACGGCGGTCCTCGGCCTGAACTACATCGTCTGGCGATGGCTCTTCTCGATCAGCTGGGACGCCTGGTGGATCGCAATCCCGCTGGTCCTGGCGGAGACGTACTCCCTGGTCGATTCGCTGCTGTTCGGCTTCACCGTGTGGAGGCTCAAGAGGCGTGAGCCCCCGGAGGCACCTGCCGGCCTCACCGTGGACGTCTTCATCACCACCTACAACGAGCCGCTGGACCTCGTACTGACCACCGCGCGGGCCGCGAAGGCCATCCGCTATCCGCACCAGACCTGGATCCTCGACGACGGCGACCGCGCCGACGTCCGGGCGGCCGCGGAGGCGGAGGGCATCGGCTGGATCACGCGCTCGGCGGACTGGAAGGACATGCCGCGCCACGCCAAGGCCGGCAACCTGAACAACGCGCTCATGTCCACGGACGGCGAGTTCCTCGTCATCCTCGATGCGGACCAGATTCCCGATCCCCTCCTCCTGGAACGGACCCTCGGGTACTTCACCAACGAGAGGATGGCCCTGGTCCAGACCCCTCAGGTCTTCGTCAACGTGCCGGACGCGGACCCCCTGGGAAGCCAGGCGCCGCTCTTCTACGGCCCCATCCAGCAGGGCAAGGACGGCTGGAACGCCGCCTTCTTCTGCGGCTCGAACGCCATCATCCGCCGTGAGGCGCTCATGCAGCTGGGGGTCACCCGCTACGTCACGGAGGTCGAACTCGCCCTGCACAAGGCGCTCCGGACCTCCGACAAGGTCATCGCGAGGGCCAAGAAGAACCTCGGCGCGGACAACGAGCGGGTGACCGAGGCGCTGGACCTGGTGGCGAAGGACCTCCGCCGGGTCCGCCGCCGCCTGCAGAAGGGCCACGGCATCTCCGAGGTGACCTACGAGTTCCAGCAGCGCGTCGTGGCGGTGACCCGCGGCCTGGTCGCCGCGGACATCGCCGCGTTCCACGACGACCTGGCCTCCCTGGCCGACCTCGGCATCGACGGCCTGGAGCCCGGACTGCAGGGCGCAGCGGCGAGCACCGCCGCCCTCGCCGTCGTCGACGACACCGCCCTCGACCAGCTGGCCCAGCGCTCCTGGTCCCCGCTCGCGGCGATCGACGCCGTCCGCGTCCTCATCGAGTCGGTCAGCGCGGAGCGCACCGGCGAGGCGCAGGCGGTCATGCCGATGGCCACCATCTCCGTCACCGAGGACATGGCCACGTGCATGCGGCTGCACTCCCTGGGCTGGGAGTCCGCCTACCATCACGAGAAGCTCGCCGACGGCCTCGCACCCGAGGACCTCAGCTCCATGCTGACCCAGCGGCTGCGCTGGGCGCAGGGCACCATCCAGGTGCTGTTCCGCGAGAACCCGTTCGCGCAGAAGGGCCTGACGTTCGCCCAGAAACTCATGTACGGCGCCACGATGTGGAGCTACCTCTCCGGGTTCGCCGCGATCGTCTACATCGCCGCGCCCATCATCTACCTCGTCTTCGGCATCCTCCCGGTGGACTCGATCAGCACCGAGTTCTTCCTGCGGCTGATCCCGTTCCTGGTGGTCAACCAGCTCCTGTTCCTCGTGGTCGGGAAGGGCGTGAGGACGTGGCGCGGCCAGCAGTACTCCCTCGCCCTGTTCCCCGTCTGGATCCGATCCATCACCTCGGCCTTCGGCAACGTCTACCTGGGCCGCGACCTGGACTTCGCCGTGACGCCGAAGACCCTGCAGCAGGACGCCACGCTGCGCTGGGACCTCGTGAAGCCGCAGCTGTGGGCGATGGGCCTGCTGGCCGGGGCGGCGGTCGTCGGCATCATCCGCATGGTCCTCGGGCAGGCGGACATCCTCGGGACGTCCGTCAACATCGTGTGGGTGATCTTCGACCTCGTGATCTTCAGCGTCATCATCGAGGCCGTCCGCTACCGCGGGTACGAGCACTACCAGGCGGACATCGCGGCGGCGAAGGCCCGGCAGGCCGCGAAGGGCGCCGGGAGCTAGCTCCGGCCCCGCCAGAGACGCCGCCAGAACGAGGTCGGGGGCTGGTCCGGCGGGGACTCGACCTCGGCGGCGCGGCGGGCCGCCTCCCGGCGGTCGCGCCAGCGCTGCACCTCGGCGTCCGCGTCGCGGAGCGGAGTGATCACGGGAGGGCCGCCGAGGAGCTGGCGCCGGGCGTCGACCACCCGGTGGTTGAAGTCCTCGAGGACCTCACGGACCTGGCGCTCGGTGTACTGGCGGTCGAGCCGGGCGTCGAGTTCGGCGTCCTCCGTGCGCAGCAGGATGGCGCGGGGGCCGAGGCCGGTGATGTTCTCGCGCTGGATCAGGCCCTTGACCCACCAGTCCGGATCGTGGGCCTCCCCCAGCCCCGGGATCGGCTTGCCCGCGAGGGCCAGGTTGTCGAAGTCGCCGCGCGCCACGGCGCGGTCCACGATGAGCCGGGCCCGCCTGGTCTCGTCCTCGCCCCGGCGCAGCGGCGCCATCTCCCCGTCCGCCTCACGGCCGTCGTCGTTCTGGCGTTCCATTTCGGCCATGGCGGCGCCCTCGTCGCCCTGGGCAGCACGGTACTGGGCTGCCCTGCGCAGCCTCTCCTCGTGTTCCTGTGACCCGCCCATGCCGCTGCCCTCCCTCGCCCGTGCCGTCCCTCCAGTATTCCGAGGCGCCGAATCCGGCCGCAACCGATTCCCCTGCGGACGAACGGGCGCCGCGGCACTCCCGCGGGCAGGAACGACGACGGCGGGCCACCCCCGGGAGGGTGACCCGCACGAAGGCATGCTAGACGAGCCAGGCCGTCGTGTCGCCCGGCAGCCTGCCGTCCTCGAGTGGCGAACTGCTCAGCAGCACCCTGCCCTCGGGCAGGTCCACCGGCGTCGACCCGAAGTTGGTCACGGAGCGCCAGCCGTTCGGGCGCGTGAAGTGGAGGACGTCGGCGGAGGGCTCGTCGACCCACGCGAAGTCCTCCTCGCCCTGCAGTTCGCGGCGCAGGGCGAGCGCGCGGCGGTAGAAGCTGAGGTGGGAGGCGGGGTCCGCCTCCTGCACCTCGACGGCGTACTCGCCGAACCACGCCGGCTGCGGCAGGTGCGCACCCTGGAACCCGAAGCCGAAGGACTCGCCGTCGCGCGTCCACGGCAGCGGGACGCGGCAGCCGTCACGGCCCACGTCGACGCCCGTGTTGCGGAAGAACGTGGGGTCCTGCCGGTGCTCGTCGGGGATGTCCGCGACCTCGTGCAGGCCGAGCTCCTCGCCCTGGTACAGGTAGGCGGAGCCGGGCAGGGCGAGCATGAGCTGGGAGACGGCGCGGGCGCGACGCTCGCCGAGCGCGTGGTCCAGCGCGGGCTCCTGGCCGCCGCTCATGAGCCAGGCCGAGCCGTCCTGGCCGTCCTCGCTGCCGGCAGCGGCGGGCGGCAGGCCGTAGCGCGTGGCATGCCGGACGACGTCGTGGTTGGAGAAGACCCAGGTGGACGACGCGCCCGAGGAGGTCGCCTCGGCGAGGTTCTTGGTGATGATGTCGCGGAACTGGCCGGGGTTCCAGTCGGCCTTGAGGAGGTCGAAGTTGAACGCCTGGCCGAGCCCCTCGGGGCTCGCGTAGCGGGCGCGGCGATCGGCGTGGACCCACGCCTCGGCCACGGCGGTGCGCGGCGGCGTGTACTCGTTGAACACCCGGCGCCATTCGGCGAAGACCTCGTGGACCTCGTCGCGGTCCCAGAAGGGGTGCTTGCCCTGGTTGTTCCCACCCTCGGGGCCGAGGTCGGCCTTGGACGGCAGCGGCTCGGTCATGTCCTTGGTGAGGGCGTGGGCCACATCCACGCGGAAGCCGTCGACGCCGCGGTCGGACCAGAAGCGGAGGGTCTTCAGGAAGTCGTCGCGGACCTCGCGGTTGTCCCAGTTCAGGTCCGGCTGCTCCAGGGCGAAGATGTGCATGTACCACTGGCCGTCCTCCGTGCGCTCCCAGGCGGGACCGCCGAACACGGAGTCCCAGTCCGACGGCGGCTCCGAGCCGTCGGGGCCCTTGCCGTCGTGGAAGATGTAGCGGTCACGGGCGGCGGACCCCTTCGGCGAGGCGAGGGCCTCCCGGAACCACTCGTGGCGGTCGGAGGTGTGGTTCGGGACGATGTCCGCGACGAGCTTGATGCCCGCGGCGTGCAGGGCGGCGACCATCTCGTCGAAGTCCTCGAGCGTGCCGAGCTTGGGGTCGACGTCCCGGTAGTCGTCGACGTCGTACCCGCCGTCGGCGAGCGCGGACGGGTAGAAGGGGCTGAGCCAGACGGCGTCCACGCCGAGCGACTTCAGGTACGGGATGCGGGACGTGATGCCCTTGAGGTCGCCGATGCCGTCGCCGTTGGAATCGGCGAAGCTCCGGGGGTAGATCTGGTAGACGGCGGCCTGGCGCCACCAGTCCGGGTCCTGCATGCGTTCGGCGAGCGCCTCGGCGGGCAGCTCGGCGGCGGCGTCCACGGCGGAGTCGACGTCGGGATTGACGGTGGAAGTCACGAAGGTGGTCCCTTTCGTTGGTCGGTCGGTGGGGCTACTTCGAGGATCCGCGCATCACGCCGGAGATGACCCAGCGCTGCGCGAAGATGTACACGATCAACAACGGTGCCATTGCCATGAGGTAGGAGGCGAATGCCACCGAATAGTTCGTATTGAACTGGCCCTGGAAGATGAACTGTGCCAGCGGCAGGGTCTGCGCCGACGGGTCGGAGAGGATCACCAGCGGCAGCATGAAGTCGTTCCAGGCCCAGAGGCAGGTGAGGATGCCGACGGTCGCGTTCATGGGGCCCAGCAGCGGGAAGATGATGCGCCAGAAGACCGTCCACGTGGTGGCGCCGTCGGTCAGCGCGGCCTCCTCGAGTTCGAGGGGGATGGACCGGATGTAGGCCACGTACACGAAGATGTTGAACGAGAGCCCGTACACCGTGTAGAGCAGGATGAGCCCCAGCTGGTTGTCGAGCCCGAGGATGGCGGTCTGCTTCACCACGGGCAGCATGATGATCGGGAACGGGACGAACAAGGCGGCGATGAAGTAGAGGTAGAGGCCCTTGAAGAACCGCCGGTGCAGGTTGCGGGCGATCGCGTAGGCGACCATGGAGTTGGTCAGGAGCGTCAGCAGCACCGCCCCCACGGTGACCAGCCCGGTGTTGAGCAGGGCCCGGGGGAAGCTCGTGAGCGTCCACGCCTCGGCGAAGTTCTCCCAGCGGGCCGACGTCGGCAGTCCGAACCCCGTGCCGCCGAGCTGGTCCGGCGTCTTCAGCGCCGTCACCACGGTGAAGTAGAGCGGGATCAGCACCGTGAGGGCGCAGACCGCGACGAGCGCCGTCAGCCACCAGTTCACGCTGCGGCGGTCGGGGCGGTAGACCGGTCCGACGTCGTCGGGCCGGGGGGTGTCGACGAGCACGCGGCCCGCGGATTGCGATGTGGCAGTCATCAGAACGAGGCCTCCCTGCGCTGCAGGATGCGCAGCTGGATGAATGAGATGGCGATGATCACGAACAGGTAGATCACGGCGTTGGCGGTCTGGTAGCCGTACTCCCCGCCCTGGAAGCCTCCGCGGTAGATCAGCACGGAGATCGATTCGGTCGACGTCCCGGGCCCGCCCGCCGTCAGCGAGATGATCTGGTCGAACACCTGCAGGAAGTTCTTGAGGCTCAGCACCATGTTGATGGTGAAGAACGCGCCGATCATCGGGAAGGTGATCGAGGTGAACTGCTTCCACGGGGAGGCGCCGTCGAGGGCGGCCGCCTCGTAGAGCTCGGTCGGGATGGTCTGCAGCCCGGCGAGGTAGATGATGATGTTGAACGCCGCCGCCTGCCACACGGACAGGATCACGACGCCGATCCAGGCCGTGTCCGGGCTCGCGAGGATGCTCGTGGTCAGGGAGGTGATGCCCAGGGCCTCGGCGATCGCCGGGACGGAGTTCGAGAACAGGTAGTTGAAGACGTACCCGACGATCAGGATGGACAGGATGTTCGGGATGAAGAAGATCCCGCGGAACCCGGTCTTGAAGCGGATCCTGCCGTTGAGGGCGATCGCCACCGCGAGCGCGATGATGTTCACGGCGATCGTGGACACGATCGCGAAGAGGAACGTGAACCCGTAGGCCCCGTAGATGCGGTCGTCGCCGAACAGGTTGGCGTAGTTCTGCAGGCCCACGAAGGACCATTCGCCGTACCCGGCGTAGTTGGTCAGGCTGAAGAACATGCCCGTGAGCAGCGGCAGCGTGTGGAACACGGCGAACAGCGCCACCGCGGGGAGGACCATCAGGTAGAAGACCCGCGGCACCCGCCGGTCCTGCCGCAGCGCGGGAGGTGGCGTGCCCGGGCGGGCGGGTCGGCTCACGTCGGTGCTCATGTCAGTCCTTCTCGTTGGGGATGGTGCGGGCGGCGATCTTGCTCCACTCGCGGTCCATGACGGACAGGAAGTCCTCCACCGATCCGCCGAGGGCCAGCTCCTGCAGGTACTGCGGGAGGGGCAGGCTCGCGGGCAGCTGGTGGTCGATGAACCCGATGATCCGGTTGTCGTCGAAGTACGGGGCGAGGCCGGCCAGGGCCGGGTCGGTGGTCTCGGCGCCGCTGGCGAGGGGGGAGAACGCGCTCTGCTCCTCCGCGTACTGCTGCACCACCTCCGGCGACATGAGGAACTCGACGAACCGCCTGGCCTCCTCGGGATGCTCGGTGTCGCGTCCCACCGACACGGCGACGTCGACGCCGGACACGACGACGGTGTCCTCCGGTGAGTTGGTGGCCGGGTAGGGGAAGGAGCCGATGTTGGCGTCAGGGTTCGAGGCACGGATCGCGGGGATGGCGTAGCTGCCCTGCATGTACATCGCGGAGTCCCCCGCCCCGAACGCCGCGTTGCCCGCGTTGTAGTCGCGGCTGGCGGCGCCGTCCTGCCCGAAGCCGTACAGCGTCGTCAGCTTCTCCATGGCCTCCGGGTAGTCCTGGGAGAAGGACACCTCCCCCGATGCCACGTCCGGTCCCTCGGCGCGGAGCCGGTCGAAGAAGCCCTCCGGCTGGAGGGCCCCGCCGAGGTTCACGAACGCGGGGCTCACCGTCCAGGCGTCCTTGAGGGTGGTGTAGAAGGGCGTGACGCCGGCGTCCTCGAAGGTCTGCGCCGCCGCCAGCAGTTCGTCCCAGGTGGTCGGGACCTCGACGCCGTGCTGCTCGAAGAGGTCCTTGTTGTAGAGGATGCCGCTCGCGTTGTTCGAGAAGGGCACCGCGTTCACCTCGTCGGCGCTGCAGGAACCGAGGTCGCCGATGATGTCGCTGACCGCCGGCCGGACCTGCTCGACGACGGGCAGGTCCGAGAGGTCCGCGAACACGCACGCCTCGGCGAGCTCGCCGTAGCGTCCGTTCCCGTTGAGCGTCAGGACGTCCGGCGTCTTGTCCTTCACGAGCAGCGTGCGGATCGCCGTGTCGGCGTCGGGGACGTGGTTCTGCACCACCCGGATGCCGGGATTCGCCGCCTCGAACCGGTCGATGATGGCACCGAAGTTCGCCACCGCCTCGGGTTTGAACTGGAAGAAGTCCAGCGTGACGACGTCGTCCTGGGGGGCGCAGGCGGACAGGACCAGCGCCAGGGCCGTCCCTCCGGCCAGGCATCGGACGGCTCGCAGCGCGGGGCCGGGGGGAAGCTTCACAACAGGCTCTCCTTCGTGCGGTGTGATGGGCGGCCGCAGGCTGGACAACCCTCGAGCGACACGAGTTATTTTTACGACAGAAATAACAACTGTGTCAACCGTCACCTTCGACGCGATTTTCCCCGAGGCCGCTCGGGTGGCGGACGCCCGCGCCGCACCTTTACCTGTACTTTGGAAATAACTACTCCCTCCGGAACGGAAGCCATGGACGCGGTCACGTCGCTCGCCCCCTCCAGTCCCGCCCGGGCGCTGGCGCGCGAGGTCCTGATCCACGGACCCATCTCCCGCGGGGACCTGGCGACGCGGCTCGGCCTGTCGGTCGCCAGCCTCACCCGCCTCAGCAAACCGCTCCTCGACGCGGGAGTGCTCCGTGAGTCGGAGGAGGCCGGGGCCGCCTCGATCGGGCGCCCCGTCCGGCCCCTCGAGATCAGCCCTGACGCGCACCGCTTCGTGGGCATCAAGCTCACCGGCGACACCGCCTCGGCGGTCGCCACCAACCTCAAGGCCGACGTCGTCGGGGCCGGCGAGCGCACGCTGCCGGGGCACGCCGTGGCGGACGTGGTCGGCGCCATCGTCGACGCCGTGGCCGACCTCGGCCCGATCGACCGGTTCAGCGGCATCGGCATCAGCATCGGGGGCAGGGTCAACGCCGATTCCTCGGTGCTGCGCGCGCCCTTCCTCGGCTGGCGCGACGTCCCCCTTGCCCACCTCGTGCAGCAGCGGACCGGATTGCCCGTCGTCGTCGAGAACGACGTCGTGGCCCTCACCATCGCGGAGCAGTGGTTCGGCGCCGGGCGCGGCGAGAAGGACTTCGCAGTCCTGACGGTCGGCGCCGGCGTGGGCTACGGGCTCGTCATCAACGACGTCGTCATCGCCCCGCCGGACGCCGGGCTGGGCCTCGTGGGGCACTATCCGCTCGATCCCAACGGGCCGCGCTGCATGGAGGGCCACCGCGGCTGCTCGTCGGCGGTCCTCACCATCCCGGCCATCTGCTCCCAGTTCGCGGCCTCCACCGGCGAGCAGCGCTCCTACGAGGAGATCCTCGCGCTCGCGGGCCAGGGGCATCCCGTGGCGGGCGGCGTGGTGGAGGCCGCCGGTGCCGCCCTCGGCCTGCTGGTGTCCGCCGTCGCGAACCTGACGATGGTGGACCTCGTGATCCTCTCCGGCGAGGGCATGGACCTCGCCGACGCCGCAGGCCCCTCACTGCATGCCGCGATCGACTACTACCGGGACCCGGAGGCGTCCCCCGTCCGGCTGCGCCGGCAGCCGACCGACTTCGCGCAGTGGGCGCGCGGGGCCGCCGCCGTCGTCATCCAGCGCACCATCCTGGGGACCCTGCGCTGACGCACGCCGCGCCCGGCCCGGAATTATTCAGCACCCTGATGAATTGCACCGGGTATGACTACTATCGCGATCATCGGAGCAGGACGCGGCCTCGGCGCCGCAGTGGCACGTCGTTTCGGAGCGGAGGGCTTCTCTGTGGCCCTCATCTCCCGGAGCCAGGGCAAGATGGACGCCCTCGCCGAGGACCTCGGCAAGGAGGGCATCCAGGCCCGTGGCTTCGCCGCGGACGTCCGGAGCCCGGAATCGCTCGCCGCCGCCCTCGAAGCGGCGACCGAGACCCTCGGCCCCATCGAGGTGCTGCAGTACAGCCCCCTCCCGCAGAAGGACTTCATGCGGCCCGTCCTCGAGACCACGCCGGCGGACCTCGTGGGCCCGGTGGAGTTCTCCATCTACGGTCCCGTGGCCGCCGTGCACCAGGTCCTGCCCGGCATGCGGTTCCTCGGCAAGAACCGGGGCACCATCCTCTTCATCAACGGCGGCTCGGCCGTGAAGCCCGGCCGCACCGTGACCGGCACCTCCGTGGCCTTCGCCGGCCAGGCCGCCTACGCGCAACTGCTGCACGAGGTGCTCGGCGAGGAGGGCATCCACGTCTCGCAGCTGATCATCGGCGGCCGCATCATCGAGGGTGATCCGGAGAAGGACCCGACGGTCCTCGCGGACGCCATCTGGGGCCTCCACGCCCGGCGGGACACCTTCCGCCACCAGATCAGCGCCGACTGACGCCTCGCCCGCCTGGGGACACCGACAGCTACCCGGAGGACCACCATGAAGATCGCACTGCTCGGCGTAGGACGCATGGGCCACGAGCTCGGCCTGCACCTGCTGCAGGCCGGCCACGAGGTCACGGCCTGGAACCGGACGGCCGGCGCCGTCGACCGCCTGCACCACGCCGGTGCTGCCCGGGCCGGGTCGGCCCAGGCAGCGGTGCAGGACGCCGACGTCGTCATGACGGTCTTCTTCGGACCGGACGCGGTCCGCGAGGTGGTGCTCTCCGGGCTCGGGATTCCGGCCGAGGCCGTCTGGCTGGACGTCACCACGGTGTCCCCCGAGGACGCCCGTGAGTTCGCCGACTACGCGGCGGCGGCCGGTGTCCGCTACGTCCACGGGCCCGTGACCGGCAGCCTCGCCCCGGCGCGGGCAGGCACGCTCGGGGTCCTGCTCGGCGGTGCGGCCGGGGATGTCGACGTCGTCGAGCCGCTCGCCGCGCTGTGGGGTGATGCAGGGCGCCTGCGCCGCGTGGCGACGCCGTGGGACGCCGCGACCGGCAAGCTGCTCGCCAACCTCGCCCTGGGCGTCACGCTCCAGGGGCTCGTGGAGGCCCTGCGCCTCGGCAGGGCCAACGGGCTCGACGCCGCCGCGGTCCTCGATCTGCTGCAGGGCACGGGGCTGGGCGGGGTCGCCGCGCTGAAGGGGCCGATCATCACCGGGGGCACCTTCGGCGACACCCGGTTCTCCGCGGACCTGCTCGCCAAGGACGCCCGGCTCATGCTGCGCTCCACGCCGGATCCCCTGCCTGCGGTGACGGCAGTCCTGCAGTCCCTCACCGACGCCCAGCGCGCCGGCGCGGGCGACGACGACATCGCGGTGATCGCGAAGCCCGAACTGGGCTGACCGCGTCCCGAAAGTACTGTCTGGATGCCGGTGGATCTGGGTACCGTGATCGGTATGGCTATCCCAGATGTCCCCGGTCCCGATTCCAACCACCAGCGTCCCGACGGCGTCTCCGACCTCACCGTCGAGGCGCTCGGCAAGCTCTCCGAGGCCCTCGAGGTCGCGGAGCACGCCCGCGGCTACCTGTACGGGTTCCACCGCCTCACCGGCAAGGCCGATCTCAACCTCTCCGAGGCCGAAGAGCTGTTCCGCAAGGCCGGCCACCCCGGGATCGCGGACCGGCTCGCCACCGAGATCATCGGCCGCAACGTGATCGAGGGCCGATGGACGTTCCAGATCGTCGAGGACTACGACGACAACTACTTCTCCGCGTTCAAGTCCTTCGAGCAGGAGGCCCGTGACTCCCTCGTCGGGGGCAAACGCCACCTCTTCGAAGCGGAGATGAAGGAGGAGCGCCGCACCAAGGGCCGGCCGCACCACGAGGCGCTCCCGCCAGAAGCCTGAGCAGCCGCGTCAAAGCCCCCCGGGGCCGTCGCCCCGGCTCCGGGTGAACTCATCGAAGTCCATCTGGTTCCGGTCCGCGTAGACGGCGGCGAAGACGGCCAACGCGTGGTCGAAGGCTTCTCCCGACCCCAGGTAGGACGCGATCGCGGTGGGGTCGCCGGTGCGGGCGTGAGCCCGTGCGAGCGTCCATGCGCACAGGCGGGCATGGGCCGTGAGCCTCGACGCCGAGGCGGTGGTCAGATCCGCGGAGGTCTTCCAGTCCCAGAGCTGGCGGACGTAGAAGTCGCGCTCGACGCCGTCGATGCCCGTGGTCCGCAGCCAGCCCAGCAGCACGTCGCTCGAGGCCTGGATCAGGCGCTGGCCCTGGACCACCCGCTCGCCGTGGTTCGCGTACCGGCTCGGGCCCAGACCGGCTTCCAGCGCCGACGTGTCGGCCTGCTTGAGCTGCAGCACCAGGGGGTCCGCGTGCTCACGGCCCACCAGAAGCACGATCCAGCTGAGCGTCCCGACGCTGCCGACACCGACGACCTTGCGGGCGACGTCCTGGTACTCGTAACGGTCGAGGAGGGACTGCCGGTCGGGGGACAGGCTCTGCCGGTAGTCGGCCATCACCGCGCGGATGCCGTCCTCGAGGTGCTGCGCCTCGAGGCCCGGCAGCAGCTCATGGAGCGGGACCACGAGCGGCGGATCGTCGATGATCCTCGGCCTGCCGTCGACGATCTCCGTCAGTTTCCGGGCGGCCCGTGCACTGTCCTTGCTCCCCGCCCGGGCGATCTCGTGTTCCGTCTCCTTCACGGCGTGGCCGCCCAGGGTCTTCCTGATGGCCGGGAGCAGGGACTGGATGTCGAACGAGGCGTACCAGACGTCCAGCGGGGTCATCGCCGCGAAGGATCTCATGGCGTCCCGGTAGGCCCTGGCGGTCTCGAGGACGGCGGCCCGTCCCTCCGCCCCGGCGAATCCGCGGTCCCGGGCGGCGATCTCGACACTGGCCACCAGTCTCTTGACATCCCACTCCCACGGCCCCGGCAGCGTCTCGTCGAAGTCGTTGATGTCGAAGACCAGGCGCCGCTCCGGGGACGCGAAGCCGCCGAAATTGCTGATGTGGGCGTCTCCGCAGAGCTGGACCTCCAGCCCGGTGGTCGGGGTGTCGCGGAGATCGGCGGCCATGATGGCTGCTCCGCCGCGGAAGAATGCGAACGGGGACGCCGCCATCCGTTCGTGCCGGAGGGGGATGAGCCCGGGGACGCGGTCCTTCTCCTGCTCGTGGAGGATCTCGAGCGGGCTCACCCGGTCCGGGGCGGCAGACCACCCGCCATGGCTCCTGCGGGGTGCGCGCCTCCGCAGATCCTTGCCGCCGGCTCTGACACCGGCTCCGGCTCCGGCTCCGGCTCCGCCACCGGTTCCCGGCGCGGTCGACCGCCCCGCCCCGGTGGTCGGCGCAGGAGTGTGTGCAGTCTCCGAGCGCGGCATCATGATCCTCCTGTCAGGGCTGACACAGGAATGGTCCTGCAGGTGCTGCCGCCTCGCGTCACCCGCGCGAGGTGACAGGGGCATCGGTGGCGCTCACGGCGTCAACCCCCGCGCTGGTGCGCAAGTGACTGCCGGGATCTCAGTAGACTGCGGATATGTTGCGCTCCGACGACCGATCCCCCGCAGTTCCGTCCCCGGAGCACACCGGGACCCGGACCAGCGGGCCCCAGCACAGCGCGCCCCGGCCCACCAACGCCGATCCGCTGGACTTCCTCGCCGACCGCGTCGATGCCGCGCGGGGCTCCCTCCCGCGCACCCTGGTCCTCGCCGGAGAGCTGGGCGCCGCGGTGCCCCTGCCGGGATCGGGCAGGACGGCCCTCACCTGGCAGCTGCTCACCACCCTCGCCGCCACGGACCTCACCGCGGCGCGCGTCGTCGAGCCCCACCTCGACGCCCTGGCCATCCTCGACCAGGCCGGGATGGGCCCACCCACCGGAGCGGCCGGATCCACCGGCCGGTACGACGGCGCCGGGACGTGGGGCGTGTTCGCGGCGGAGGGGCCCGGCGTCGCGCTCACGGCGTCGGAGGGGCCGGACGGCACCTGGACCCTCACGGGCACCAAACCCTGGTGTTCCCTCGCCGACCACCTCGACGCCGCGATCGTCACCGCCCACGTGCGCGAGGGGAGACGCCGGGCCTTCGCCGTGGATCTCCGCGCCGACGGCGTCACGCCGGAGCCCGCCGAGGCCTGGATCAGCCACGGCCTCGCGGCGGTGACCAGCTGCTCGGTGCGCTTCGACGCCGCCGTAGCCGTCCCGGTCGGGGACGCCGACTGGTACCTCACCCGCGACGGCTTCGCGTGGGGTGGGATCGGCGTCGCGGCCTGCTGGTTCGGGGGCGCCCTCGGCGTCGCCCGCACCCTCCTCGCAGCGTCCCGGCACCGCACCCCGGACCAGATCGCGCTCATGCACCTCGGCCGCGTGGACGCCGCCCTGCACGCCACCCGGACGGCACTCGCCGCAGCCGCGGACGCCGTCGACGACGGACGCGCCGGTGGACAGGACGGCGCCCTGCTCGCGGCCCGCGTGCGCTCCCTGGCCTTCGACTGCGCGGAACGGGTGCTCGAGGCAGCCGCCCACGGGCTCGGCCCGGCGCCCCTGGCGTTCGACGAGCGCCACGCCGCCCGCGTCGCCGACCTGCACCTCTACCTGCGGCAGCACCACGCGGAGCGCGACGACGCCTCGCTGGGCCGGCGCGTCCTCGAGGGGACGCCGCAGGACGGTGCGGCGTGGTGAGGTTCACGCACGACGGCGCGGGGACGCCGGAGAGCCACTGGCGCACCTGGGAGCAGGACCGCGCACCACGGGATCTCCAGGTCGAGGAGCTCTTCGACGGGCGGCTCCCCTCCCGGTTCGTCCTCCTGGCCGCGCACCCCGACGACGAGACGCTCGGCGCCGGAGGCCTGCTCTCCCGGCTCGCACGCGACGGCGTGCGGTGCGACGTCGTCGTCCTCAGCGACGGAGAGGCGTCCCACCCGTCCTCCCCCACCTACTCACCGCACCAGCTCGCCGAGCTGCGGCGCAGCGAGGTGACCACCGCCCTGCAGGTCCTGGCCCCGGCCGCCCGGCTCGTCTTCGAGGGCCTGCCCGACGGCGGGATCACGCCGGAGGACGTCACGGCGGTCCTGGCCCGCGAGCTCGCCGACGGCGAGACCGCCCGCACCCTGGTGGCCGCACCGTGGCGACACGACGGACACGCCGACCACGACGCCGTCGGTGCTGCCGCTGCGCGGTTCTGCGGCGACCGCGCCATCACGCTGCTCGAATACCCCATCTGGCTCTGGCACTGGGGAACGGCGGAGGAGCAGGCGGAGCAGCTCGCCGACCTGTCCCTGCACCACCTCGGCGCCGACGAGCACGCCCGCAAGGGCTCCGCCCTCGCCACCCACGTGTCCCAGACCCTGCCCCTCTCCGACGCGCCGGGCGACGAGGTCCTGCTGACACCCGGCGTCCTCGAGCACTTCGCCCGCAGCTTCGAGTCCTTCTTCGTCACCGGCGCGCCGTCCACCTTCGAGCGCCTGCACCGCGACCGGGCGGATCCGTGGGAGGTCGCCGAGCGGTTCTACGAGCAGCGCAAGCGCGCCCTGACCATCGCCGGCCTGCCGCGGCGCCGCTTCTGCCGGACCCTGGAGATCGGCTCCTCCGTCGGCGCCCTCACGAAGGACCTCGCCGCGGTGTCGGACAACCTGCTGGCGCTCGACACCAGCGAGACGGCGGTGCGCCGCACCAACGAGGCGGTCATCATGCACGCCGCCGCCGGCGCGCGGCTCGCCACCGTCCCGCGGGACTGGCCGCACGAGGACGGGCCCTTCGACCTGATCGTGCTCTCGGAGACCGGGTACTTCCTGTCCTCGGACCAGCTCGACGACGTCATCCGGCTCATCGGCGCATCGCTCGACGACGACGGCGTGCTGGTCCTGTGCCACTGGCGCCACCCCATCGAGGGCTGGGAGCTGGACGGGGACACCGTCCACGAGCGCGTCCGAGACCGGTCCGGCCTCACCACGCTCTCCCTGCACACCGAGGAGGACTTCCTCCTCGAGGTCCTCGTCCCCGCGCCCGCCGCCTCCGTCGCCCGGCGGGAGGGCCTGGTGTGATCCCCGGCCAGGTGGCGGTCGTCGTCCCCGCCCGCAACGAGGAGGAGCGGCTCGCCGCATGCCTCGCCTCGCTCGACGCCGCTCGGCTGCACCTCCTGCGCACCGTTCCGCGGATCCTCGTCTCCGTGACCGTGGTCCTCGACCGCTGCACCGACCGGTCGGCCGCGGAAGCACGCACGGTGCCGGGCATCTCCGTCATCGCGGGCAGCTTCGGCTCCGTGGGTGCGGCCCGGGACGCGGGCGCGAGGTTCGCGCTCGCCAAGTCCCGCAGCCTGCCCGTCCGCACCTGGATCGCGAACACCGACGCCGACACCACCGTGCCGCGCGACTGGCTCGTCCGGCACCACCGTCTCGGCAGCGACCACGATCTCGTCCTCGGCACGGTCCGGCCCACCCTGACCCCCGACAACGGCGAACGGTTCCGACTGTGGTCCGCCGCCTACGTGCCCGACGACGGACACCACCACGTCCACGGCGCGAACCTGGGCATCAGGGGAAGCACGTACCAGGAACTCGGCGGCTTCGGGCCGCTGGAGCAGGACGAGGACGTCGGCCTCGTGGAGCGGGCCAAGGCAGCCGGCGCACGGTGGACCGCCTCCGGGTCGCTGACCGTCACGACGTCGTCGCGGACGGTCGGCCGGGTCCCGGCGGGCTTCGCCACCTACCTCGGCCTGCTCGGCTGAAGGAAGTCGGCGGCGGTTTTCCGGATTGTCCGCGGCATCTGTTAGACAAGTGGAGTCACGGACAGGCCTTTGCATGGGGCGGGCCGCCGTGGCGTATTTCTGGGGGATGGACGACATGCGATTCGGGGACATGCTGCGCCAGGCGCGCACCGCTGCAGGGCTCACACAGGCGGAACTGGGAGACGGGGTCTACTCCCCCCATTTCATCTCGCTGCTCGAGCGCGGCCTGCGCCAGCCCACGCCCGAGATGGTGCAGCATCTCGCCGTGCGGCTCCGCATGGACCCCCTGACCCTGACCTGGTGGGTGGAACAGCCCCCCGCCGACGACCAGCCGGGCCTCACGTCCGCCATGTTCGCCGCGAACTACGCGCGCGACATGCATGACGACGCCCTGGCCGCATCCGAGGCGGAACACGCGGCGGGTATCGCCTACGAGCAGCGGAACGCCCCGGCCTGGTGGGACATGTCCATGCTCCAGGCACAATCCCTGATCAACCTGCGCCGGCTCGAGGAGGCGGAGAACGTCCTGCGGTCCATGGACAGGTCGTCGCTGATGGTCGCCACGCCCGAGCTGCAGTCGATCGTCCAGGGGCGGCTGTCCACCATCGCGCGGAGTGCAGGACGGCTGGCGGAAGGCGTGGAGCTTGCACGCCGGTCGGTGGAGCTCGCCGCCGAGCTCCCGGACCATGCCCCCACCCGTCTGCACGCGGCCTTCATCCTCATCGCCGCACTCTCGGTCAAGGGCGAACTGGACGAGGCGTGGGAGGTGGCGACGAACCTGGACATCACCGAGGGAGTATCGCCCGCTCCGTCGCTCCTCATCGCCCGGGGGGCCTGGGCGATCGGCAACGTCGCCTTCCGCCGCGGGGACTCGGAGGTCGGCGAGAAGTACTACGCGCTCGCGAGCGAGCTGCTGTTGCCTCAGGCGGACCTGCAGGCCTGGACGGAATTCCATTGCGCCAGCGCCATCTACAGGCTGCTCGCCGGCTTCGTGGACGACTCCGTGCGGGCCTCCATCGCCAACGCAGAACTCGGGCTCCAGCTCGTGGGCACCGACGTCCAGAGGCTGGAGCTCGCACTCGCGCAGGCCAAGCTCGCCCTGCTGACGGCGGACCTCGACACCGCCGAGGAGCTGCTGAAACGGCTGATCGACCAGCGCCACCTGCTCCACTTCGAGGCCGAGGCCGACCTCGAGGAGAGCCTCGGCCTGTACTACGTGGCACGAGAATCCCCCCGGCAGGCCGCCCACCATCTGGCCGCCGCTGCACGGCTGCACTCCGAGGCCGGGGCGGACGAGAAGGCCCGCGAGCTCACGGACCGGATCCGGGCGCTCTCCGACTGACCGGCCGAGCCACTCCCCGACGCCGCGCCCGGGTAGCCACCGGGCCATGCTTCAGGGTCGTAGGACCGTCGACACCGGCCCGGTGTGGTCCTACCATGGCAGGTGCGCGAATGCCCTTGGGCGTCAGGGCCGCGCTCGTCGGAAAGCGGCCCACCTGCCGCTTCTCGGTGCTGGGGCCGGTCACAGCGTCTCGTGATGAAACGCACCCCCTAGGACATCCATCATGCAGGGTAAGAACACGCCCATCGTGGCGGCGGCACTCGCCGTCGCCCTCCTGTCCACCGCCGGCGCCGCCACGGCGTCCCCCACGGTGACCATCTCCGCGCACCGCGGCGGATCAGTGACGGCCGGCGACACGACCGAGCTGGCCACCGGACTCGTCAGCCCGCTCCGCGTGGCCATCGGTCGGGACAACATCGCCTACGTCTCGCAGAACTTCGCGGGCAAGCTCACCAGCGTGGACCGCAACAAGACCATCGCCACGGTGCTCGATCGTCCCGGCATCGAGATCGGCGGCGTGTCCACCACCAAGGGCCGCGTGTACTACACCGAGAGTTCCGGCGGCCCCGGCAGTCCCGACCCGTTCGTCGCGAACGTCAGCGTCCTCGAGGACGGCGAGACGCGCGAACTCGCCGACTTCGCCGCGCTCGAGACCGAGAACAACTACGACCTCGACAGCGAGTACGGGTTCCAGGACCTCCCCGAGGAGTGCGCGGCCCAGCTCCCCAAGGATCTGCTCCCCTTCCTGCTCCCGCACGGAGGCGAGGTCTACTCGCACCCCTATGCGACGGCGGCGTCCCACTCGGGACGCTACGTGTATGTGGCGGACGCCGGGGCCAACGTCATCTGGACCGTGGACACGCGGCGCGGGACGGTCGACGCGACGGTCCTCGAGCCGGTGCCCACGCCGGTCACGCCTGAACTGCTCGTCTACCTCAAGGATCAGCAACAGATCGATCTGCCCGAGTGTGTCGTCGGCCTGACCTACAACTCCCAGCCCGTCCCCACGGACATCGAGTCCGGTCCGGACGATCTGCTGTACCTGACGTCGCTGCCCGGGGCTCCGGAGGATCCGACGCTCGGGTCGGTGCGCAGCTTCGATCCCAGGTCGGGAGACGTCGAGCTCGTCGTCTCCGGCCTGACCTCGCCCACCGGGCTGGCCTTCGACCGCCGCGGCAACCTGTTCGTCGCCGAGCTCTTCGCCGACAGGATCTCGATCATCGCGGCGGGATCCGACGAGGCGGTGCCCTTCCGTGAGGTCCCCCGGCCCGCCGATGTGGAGGTCGACGGCACATACCTCTACGCGACCACCAACGCGGTAGCGGGCAATCCCGAACCTGGCGCTCTTCCGACCGAGCCGCAGGGTGCCCTCGAGCGCACCCGGCTGGACTACGACAGGAGGTAGGAGGAACGACGGCGCCGCACCCGGTGGGGTGCGGCGCCGCGCTGTGCGTGACGCCGCTATCGGTGCCCGGGCCGGAAACGGCGGATGCTGTACACGATGAAGACGGCCGCGAGCACGCCCGACAGGGCGAGGCCCGGACCCACGCTCCAGCCGCCCGGGATCCACCACGTGGCGCTCACGGGCCACCACCCCGGGGCCGGGGGCTGAACGCCCCACAGGACCCCGAGCAGCACGAGCACCAGGGCGCCCGAGAAGCTGAAGACGATGTTGGGGGTGGTCTTCACCCCCTGCGCCGCACCGGCGAAGGCCTTCTCCTTCACCGGCCGGAGCCATCGCCGCGCCCACTCGTACTGCTGGGCCAGGACGGCGAGGCCCGCGACGAGCGCGAGCAGGCCCGGGCCCGGAAGGACGAGGGCGGCGAGGCCGACCAGCACCAGCAGCCAGCCCACCACCAGGCCGAGGACCCGATGGGCGCCCTGGGGCCTGGTCCGTCCGACGGAACTGGAGCCGTTCGACCTCCTCCGGTGCCTAGGTCGATGCATTCGAATTATTCAGTAAGCTTGGCATTCCTCTATGATGGACAGCGATCGATGCCGGCGGCAAGGACCACGGCTGCGCATCCCGGGCTTGCCATACCGCCCGGCGCATGGCCGGCAGACGGTCCCGATCGGCAGGACCACATACTTCCCGCGCAGCGCGGGTCCTCAGAAGGAGATTCATCGTGTTCGGATTCATCATCGCCGGTCTCATCATCGGCGCACTCGCTCGACTCATCAAGCCGGGCAAGCAGAACCTCGGCCTGGTGGCCACGCTCCTGCTGGGGATCGTCGGTTCCCTCATCGGCGGCACCATCGCGAGCTTCGTCGGGACCGGCCAGATCATGGAACTGAACGTGTTCGGTTTCATCGTCTCGGTCATCGCCGCCGTGCTCCTCATCGGCGTCGCCGAGAGCCTCTCGGGTCGCCGTCGCGTCACCCGCTGATTCCTCCCGGGCACGGACGAAGGGGCGGCTGCGGCCGCCCCTTTTTCGTGCCCGGCACGTGTCGGCCCGTCCGCTCGTTCACCCAGTACCCGTGCCCGCAGAACGTCCAGCTTGCGGGTGTAGCGTAGGTACCAGATGGGGCACAGATTCGTTCGGAAGGCTCAATCATGAACAAGAACTGGCGCTGGCTCCCCGCCGGCATCGTCCCGGTCGTCATCGTCACCGCAGCCGTGAGTGGTTCCGCGGTCGCCGAGGCCCAACCGCAGCTCCCCGCGAAGACCGCCCAGGAACTGCTCGAGTTCGTGGCCACGAGCACCGATGACGCATACTCCGGTACCGTCGAGCAGTCCTCGGATCTCGGCCTCCCCGACATCAGCATGGCGACCCCTCCGGGGGCCACCTCCGGTTCCGACCCCACCTCCACCGCGCTCGAACTCCTGACCGCCGACCACACCGCCCAGGTCTACGTCGACGGACCGGACCGGGCGCGTGTCCAGGTGCTCGACCAGCTGGCCCAGCGCGACGTCGTCGTCAACCAGGACGACGTCTGGTTCTACGACTCGAGCACCAACGAGGCCACGCACGCCGTCCTGCCCGACCGTGAGTCCGCGAAGGCGGAGGTCGAGGCGAAGCTGCAGGAGAAGGCCGCCGAATACCCCGAACTGCAGAACGTCCCCCGCACCCCGGCGGAGCTCGCCGAGGTGTTCCTCTCCACGATCGACCCGACCACCGAGGTGACCGTCGACGGCACCAGTCGCGTGGCCGGCCGCAGCGCGTACGAGCTGCTGCTGACCCCCGAGGACACCGCGACCCTCATCGGTTCCATCGCCATCGCCGTGGACTCCGAGACGGGCGTCCCGCTCAGCGTCACCGTCCAGGCCGAGGGCCAGGAGGACGCCGCGTTCCAGGCAGGGTTCAGCGCCGTCGACTTCAGCACCCCCGACGCCGACATCTTCGCGTTCACGCCGCCCGCCGACGCCACCGTCACCGAGGCCCCGGTGGATGACGCCAGGGCCCGCATGGAAGCGAAGGACGCACCCGTCGCAACGGACGAGCCCGTGGTCCTCGGCGAGGGCTGGAGCACCATCGTGGAACTGCCCGCCGGGACCGCCACGAAGCTCGGGGTCACCCCGGGCGGCGGCGAGGCCGCCGGGATGGGCGACATCATGGACATCAAGCCCGGCATGGACCCGCAGGAGGTCGCGGGAGCCCAGGCGATGCTGGACCAGGCTCTCACCGAGGTCGACGGCGGCAGCGCCCTGCAGACCTCACTGGTCTCGGTACTCGTCACCGACGACGGCCGCATCCTCGCGGGCGCCGTCGGCGTGGACCAGCTCGTCGCCGCAGCCCAGCGGTGACCGGCAGGAACCCCGCGGACCCCGCACAGCCGGTGCAGGTCCGCGGGTGAGTGGCGGCGGGCTCGCGATCGAGACGCGCGGACTGACCAAGGCGTTCGGCCGCCAGAAGGCCGTGAACAGTGTGGACCTCGCCGTCCCCCGCGGCACGGTGTTCGGCTTCCTCGGCCCCAACGGGTCCGGGAAGACCACCACCATCCGCGTGCTCCTCGGCCTCGCCGCGGCGTCGAGCGGCGAGGTGCGGCTGCTCGACGGCGCCATGCCGAAGGACGCGCGCACGGTCCTGCCGCGCGTCGGTGCCCTCGTCGAGGGTCCCGCCATCTACCCGTTCCTCTCCGGGCGGGCGAACCTGCAGCGCTTCGACGCCGCCGACCGCCACACCTCCCCCGCCACCCGGAACCGCCGCGTGGACGCCGCCCTCGAGCGCGTGGGGCTGAGCCACGCGGCGAAGAAGCGGGCACACGCCTACTCGCTCGGGATGAAGCAGCGCCTCGGCATCGCCAACGCGCTCCTCGCCCCCCGGGACCTGCTGATCCTCGACGAACCCACCAACGGCCTCGACCCGCAGGGCACCCGCGAGGTCCGCAGCCTCATCCGCTCCCTGTCCGAGGACGGCACCACCATCTTCGTCTCCAGCCACCTCCTCGCCGAGGTGGAGCAGATGTGCACCATGATCGCCGTCATGAGCGCGGGCAGGCTCGTGGCCCAGGGCTCCCTGGACGAGCTGAGGGACGGCGGCACCGTCCGGGTCCGCGTCACCACCCCCGATGTCACCGATGCCCGCCGGGTCCTCACCGGCCTCGGCCTCCGCCCCGAACCCCACGGGCGGGACGACGTCGTCGCCGCCGAACTGGCCGTCCCCGGGCTCCTGCCCGAGGCGGTCAACGCCGCCCTGGTCCGCGCCGACGTGCGGGTCCGCGGCTTCGAGGCCAGCGGCGCCTCGCTCGAGGACCGCTTCGTCGCACTCACCGGAGAGGGGTTCGACGTTGCCGGCTGACCGATCCCTGGGCCTCTCGCTCGTCCTGTCCGAGATCACCGTCCTGTTCCGGCGGCTGCGCACCTGGGCGATGATCGGCGCACTGGCGCTGATCCCCATCCTCATCGCCGTCGTCGTCCGGGTCTCCTCGGACGGCTCGGCCAGCGGACGCGGCCCCGCGTTCCTCGACAGCATCACCCAGAACGGCCTGTTCGTCTCGCTCACGGCGCTGACCGTGGCCATCCCGCTGTTCCTGCCGCTGACCATCGGCGTCGTCGCGGGAGACACGATCGCCGGCGAGGCCAACCTCGGCACGCTCCGCTACCTGCTCGTCGCCCCGGCCGGGCGCATCCGGCTGCTGCTCGTGAAGTACGCGGGGGCGGCGCTGTTCTGCCTCGTCGCGACCCTGACGGTCGTGGTCACCGGCGCGATCATCGGGGCGCTGCTGTTCCCCGTGGGCCCGGTGACGCTCCTGTCGGGGGACACCGTGGGCATTGCCGGCTACTTCGGCCGGCTGCTGCTGCTCGCGCTGTACGTCACGGTGTCGCTCATGGGGCTCAGCGCCATCGGGCTGTTCATCTCCACCCTGACCACCATCCCCGTCGGCGCGATGGCCGCGACCGCCGCCCTGGCCGCCGTCGCGCAGATCCTCGGAGCGCTCCCCCAGCTCGAATGGCTGCACCCCTGGCTGTTCACCAACTACTGGCTGGGCTTCGCCGACTTCCTGCGGCAGCCGATCGTGTGGAACAGCTTCCTCGACAACGCCCTGCTGCAGCTCGGCTACATCGCCGTGTTCGGGAGCCTCGCCTACGGGCGGTTCAGCACGAAGGACATCCTGAGCTGACGACCGGTCCACCGAATGGCCGCGCCGACTTAGTTTAGGCTACCCTTGCTTATAGAGGGCTGTGCTCTCCCGACGACTTCCCCCGCCTGAGATGAGACCCTGATGCACCCGCGCCCCCTGACGAAAACCCTCGTCGGCCTGACCGCCCTGACGTCGATCCTCACGGGCTGCAGCGCCATCGGCGGCGACTCGGCGGACCTCCAGATCTACTCGGCGCGACACTACGACCTCGAGGGTGCGTTCGGGCAGTTCACCGAGGAGACCGGCATCACCGTCGAGTTCATCACCGGTGACGACGCCGAACTCCTCGAGCGCCTCAAGGCCGAGGGAGACGACACCCCCGCGGACGTCTTCATGACGGTCGACGCCGGCAACCTCTGGAACGGCGCACGCCAGGGCGAACTCGCCGCGATCGACTCCCCCGTGCTCGACGAGGCCGTCCCCGAGGACCTGCGCGACGCCGAGGGCCGCTGGTACGGGCTCGCCCTGCGCGCCCGCACCGTCACCTACAACCCCACCGCCGTGGATCCCGCCGAGTTCGACGCGACCGAGACCTACGCGGGCCTCGCCGACCCGAAGTGGAAGGACCGCCTGTGCATGCGGGACGCCACCTCCGCCTACACGCAGTCCCTCGTGGCCAGCCTGATCGACCTCCACGGACGGGAGCAGGCCCTCGAGATCGTCGAGGGCTGGGTGGCCAACAACGTGGACATCCTGAGCAACGACATCCTGCTGCTCGAGGCGATCGACGCCGGCACCTGCGACGTCGGCATCAACAACCACTACTACCTGGCCCGGACCCTCGAGGAGAACCCCGACCTCGACGTGGACCTGTTCTGGGCGAGCCAGCAGGGCGCCGGCACGCATGTGAACATCTCCGGCGCGGGCGTGGTCGAGGGCTCGGACAATGCGGAGGACGCGCAGCAGCTCATCGAGTGGCTCGCCACCGACGGGCAGAACGCCTTCGTCGACGCCAACCACGAGTTCCCCGTCAACCCGACCGTCGAGCCCGAGCCGGTCATCGCCGCCTTCGGCGAGTTCACGCGCATGCCGCTCAACGCCGAGGCCTACGGGACGCTCAACGCCGACGCCGTCGACCTGCTCGCCGAGGCCGGATACAAGTGACGGACACGGCGGCGCTCGCCGAGCCGCGGCCGCCCCGCCGTCGTTACCGGACGTACGGCGTCGGCCGGCCGGCCTGGTCGACGCTCGTCGTCACGGTCGCCGTCGTCGTCGCCACGCCCGTCCTGGCGGTCGTCATCGACGGCCTCGGCAGCCTCGGCAGCACCGCCCCGCCGCGGGACCTCGTCCCCATGATCCTCACCACCATCGCCCTGATGCTGGGCGTCGGCGCGGGCGCACTGGTGGTGGGCGGCGGCCTGGCCTGGCTCGTGACCGCCTACCGCTTCCCGCTGCGGAACCTGCTGGTATGGCTGCTCGTCCTGCCGCTGGCCGTGCCGGCCTACGTCCTCGGGTTCATCTTCCTCTCCGTGTTCGACGTCGCCGGGCCCGTGCAGTCCCTCCTTCGGACCGTCTTCGGCACCGACGTGTGGGTGCCCGAGGTCCGCTCGCTGCCCGCCGCGATCCTCGTGATGACGCTGTCCCTCTACCCGTACGTCTACCTGATGGCGCGCTCGGCGCTGATCGAGCAGTCCTCCGGGACGTACGACGCCGCCCGCACCCTGGGATCCACCCGCGGGCAGGCCCTCCGGCGCGTGGTGCTGCCGCTCGCCCGGCCCTCCCTGGCCGCGGGACTGGCCCTGGTGATGATGGAGACGCTCACCGACTTCGCCACGGTGCAGTACTTCAATGTGCAGACCGTCTCGGTGGGTGTCTACCTCGTCTGGAAGGGAACGTTCGACTTCCACGCCGCGACGCAGCTCGCCGTCCTGGTCCTCCTGTTCGCCGTGGCCGTGCTGGCCGCCGAGCGGGCACTGCGGGGCCGCGCGCGCTACCACCAGCAGGGCGGACGCCGGCAGGGCTTCCAGCCGGAACGGCTGCGGGGCGCACGCGCCTGGGCCGCGACGGCGGTCTGCATGGCGGCCCTCTCCGCCGGGTTCCTCATCCCCGTGGCGCAGCTGCTGATCTGGGCGTTCGGGCAGATCATCACCGACGCGACCTTCCTCGCCGACCCGCGCTTCGCCGAGTACCTGGCCAACAGCCTCCTGGTGGCAGCGGTCACAGCCCTCGCGTGCGTCGCGATCTCCCTGGGCGTCGGCCACGCGATCCGGATGGGCGGAGGCCGGATCATCTCCTTCGCGGCGCAGCTGACCACGTTCGGGTACGCGGTGCCCGGCGCCGTCATCGGGATCGGTGTCCTGCTGTCCTTCGCCGCCCTCGACACCGCACTGGAGCGCGCCGGCGTGCCCGGGGGCACCGGGCTGATCGTCACCGGCTCGGTGGTCGGCATCCTCTACGCCTACGTGATCCGGTTCCTCGCCCCTGCCTACCAGTCCGTCAGCGCGAGCCTCGAGAAGATCAGCCCCACCGTCACGTCCTCCGCGCTGAGCCTCGGGGCCGGCCCGCGCCGCATCCTCCGCCGGGTGCATCTGCCCCTCGCGCGCCCCGGCGTGGCCGTCGCCCTCATGCTCGTGGTGATCGACGCCATCAAGGAACTGCCCATCGTGCTGCTCCTGCGGCCCTTCGGCTTCACCACGGCGTCCGTCTGGGTCTACGAGCTCGCCCGTGAGAACTTCTGGGAGAAGGCCTCCCTCCCGGCCCTCGTCATCGTGGCAGCGGCCATCATCCCCGTGTTCGTGCTCGTCCGCCAGACCCGCGGGCGCGAACTGCACGGGACCGCTTCCGGAAAGGAAGGACAGTGACGGCACAGATGCAGAGCGCGCCACCGGCCGATCCCGGCACGGCCGGGGCCCCTCCCGCCCTCACCCTCGAGGGGGTGACCAAGCGCTACGGCTCCGCCCGCGGCGTGGAGTCCCTGGACCTCTCCATCCCCGCGGGTGAACTCGTGACGCTGATCGGCCCCTCGGGGTGCGGCAAGTCCACGACGCTGCGGCTCGTGGCAGGCCTGGAACGGCCCGACGCCGGGCGGATCACCGTGGCCGGCGACGTCATCGCGGACAGGACCCGGTTCGTGAACCCGGAGAACCGCCGCGTAGGGCTCGTGTTCCAGGACCACGCACTCTTCCCGCACCTGACCGTCGCCCGGAACGTGGAGTTCGGGCTGGACCGCCTGCCGCGCAGCGAGCGCCGGAAGCGCGTCGGCGACCTCCTGGACCTCGTCCAGCTGCCCCATCTCGCGGAGCGGTACCCGCACGAGCTCTCCGGCGGCGAGCAGCAGCGCGTGGCCCTCGCCCGGGCGCTGGCGCCGCGTCCCGCCGTCGTCCTCCTGGACGAGCCGTTCTCCAGCCTCGACGAGTCGCTGCGCGGCCAGGTGCGCCGCGACACCGTGGCGGCGCTGCGGGAGACCGGCACCACCGGGGTGCTCGTCACGCACGACCAGACGGAGGCGCTGTCCGTGGGGACCCGCGTGGTCGTCATGCACAACGGCGTGATCGAACAGGCCGATGTGCCCGAGAAGGTCTTCGAGCAACCCGCCACGCGCTTCGTCGCCTCCTTCATGGGCGACGCCGATTTCCTGCCCGCCCACGTGCACCGCGCCCTGCTGACCTGCGAGATCGGCGTCGTGTCGACCGTTCCGGGGTGGGCGGACAGCGATGTGGACGTCGACGTCGTCCTCCGGCCCCACGAGGTGGCCCTGCGCCCGGACCCGGACGCCACCGCCCGCGTCTCGGCCGTGGAGTACCACGGCGCGTTCGTGCTGCACCACGTGACGCTCGCCTCGGGGCGGACCCTGCGGTCCTGGCAGCCCCACGACGTCCGCCACCCCGTCGGCACGCCGGTCATCGTGACCGTGGCCCCCGGCACCTCCCCCACGCTCCTCGTGGGCGACCGCGCCGTCACCACGCCGCCCCGCAACGCCCCGCGACCCCCCGCGGTCCCGTGAGCGTCGACCCGGACCTGTCCCAGGCCACGTTCACCGACCTCGCCCGCCACGGCGACCGGCCCGCGATCCTCACCGCCGACGGCGTGCTCTCGTACCGCGGGCTCGCGGCGCGGGTCGACGACGTCGTGGTGCGGCTCGGCACGGAGCGGCGGCTCGTCCTGCTGGCGGCCCGCAACGACACCGACACCCTCGTGGCCTACCTCGCGGCGGTCACGGCAGGCCACCCGCTGCTGCTCGTCCCGGCGGACAAGCCCGCCGCCATGGAGTCCCTCGTGGCGGCCTACGATCCCGACGTGGTGCTCCGGACCGGGGGCGGGTCCCTCGAGATCACCGAGCGCAGGCCCGGCACCCGGCACGCGCTCCACCCGGACCTCGCGCTCCTGGTCAGCACCTCGGGCTCCACGGGCTCCCCGAAACTGGTCCGGCTGTCCCGGACGAACCTCGAGGAGAACGCCCGGTCCATCGCCGGGTACCTGGGCATCGGCCCGGACGACCGCGCCGCCACCACCCTCCCGTTCTCCTACTGCTACGGCCTGTCCGTGATCAACAGCCATCTGGCCCGCGGGGCCGGGCTGGTGCTCACGGACCTGTCCGTCGTCGACCCCTGCTTCTGGGACGTCGTCCGCGAGCGCGGCGCCACCTCGTTCGCCGCCGTCCCCTACAGCTTCGACCTGCTGGACCGCGTGGGCTTCGCGGACATGGACCTGCCGAGCCTGCGCTACATCACCCAGGCCGGCGGGCGGCTCGCCCCGGAGAAGGTGCGGGCGTGGGCGGAGACCGGCCAGCGCCGGGGGTGGGACCTGTTCGTCATGTACGGGGCCACGGAGGCCACCGCACGGATGGCCTACCTCCCGCCGGATCTCGCGGCGGAGCACCCGGGGACCATCGGCGTACCCATTCCCGGCGGCTCCTTCCGCATCGACCCCGTGGACGGCCTGCCGCACGGGGAGCTGGTGTACTCCGGCCCGAACGTCATGCTCGGCTATGCCGAGGAGCCGGAGGATCTCGCGCTCGGCCGCGAGGTACACGAACTGCGGACCGGCGACCTCGCCCGGCGGCACCCGAACGGCCTCTACGAGGTGGTGGGCCGCCGCAGCCGCTTCGTGAAGATCGCCGGCCTGCGCGTGGACCTCGGACAAGTGGAGCGGATCCTCGCCGACCTGGGTGCGGTCGCCGCCGTCGCCGGGTCCGACGACGACGGCCTGGTGATCGCGGTCGAGGGCGAGCACGACGGCAGCATGCTCGCGAAGGTCCTCGCCGTCGAGCTCGGGCTGCCCCGGACCGCCGTCGGGCTGCACCTGGTGGAGCGCCTGCCCCGGCTCGGCACCGGCAAGATCGACTACCCCGCCGTCCTCCGCCTCGCGGCCCCTGCGCCGGCCGCGCCCGCCCCGGTCGAGCGTCCCGGCCGGGAAGGCCTCGCCGACGTCCCGCGTATCTTCGCGGAATGCCTCGACCGCCCGGACGTGCGCGACACGGACACGTTCGTCACGCTCGACGGCGATTCGCTCTCCTACGTGGCCCTGTCGGTCCGGCTGGAGGCGGCGCTCGGTCCGCTGCCCGCCGACTGGCACCTCCTGCCCGTCGGCGAGCTGGCCGGTCGCAGCACACCCCGGCGCCGCCGTCGCCTCGTGTCTTTCCTGGAGCCGTCGATCGTGCTGCGGGCCGTCGCCACCGTCTGCATCGTCGCGGCCCACGTGGAGCTGTTCACGTTCCACACCGCGCACCTGCTCTTCGTCATCGCCGGCTTCAACTTCGCGCGGTTCCAGCTCACCGGGACGCGATCCGCACGGCTGCGGCGCCACGCCAGGAGCCTCGCGAGGATCGTCGTCCCGTCCGTCGCGTTCATCGCGGTGGCCTACGTCCTCACAGACGACTACAGCCTGGCCAACATCTTCCTGCTCAACGGGATGGTGGGGCCGCAGGAGGTCACCAGCGAGTGGCACTTCTGGTTCGTCGAGATGCTCGTCTACGTGCTCGTCGCCGTCACGGCCCTGCTCGCCGTCCCCTGGCTGGACCGCCTCGAACGCCGCCTGCCGTTCGCGTTCGCCCTGGGGCTCCTCGCAGTCACGCTGCTCAGCCGGTACGACATCGTGGATCCCGGCCTGCCGAAGCCCCTGCCCGTGTTCTGGCTCTTCATGCTCGGGTGGGCGGTCGCACGCGCGGACGACACGCGCCGTCGCCTGCTGGTGTCCGTCCTCGCCGCGCTGACCGTGCCGGGCTCCTTCGACGACCCGCTGCGCGAGGTGACCATCGTGGTGGGACTGCTGCTCATCACGTGGGTGCCGGCGCTGCCCGTGCCCTCGGTCCTCCGCCGGGTGACGGGCTGGCTCGCCGCCGCGTCGCTGTACATCTACCTGACGCACTGGCTGGTCTACCCCGTGCTGATGCCCTTCGGGCCGGTCGTCGCGGTGGTCGGGTGCCTTCCCGTCGGGGTGGGCTACTGGGCGCTGTGCCGGTGGCTGCCGGCCGCCGTGGCGCGGTGGCGGATGCGTGCCGCGCGGCGGGACTCCGTGACGGCGGGCGTCTCCGGGGCCTGAGTCGCGTCAGAGCCGGCGCCCGCTGACCCGCGTCCTGCCGACCGACGTCGCTCCCGCGGCCGGCCACAGCGCGTCCAGGGAGTGCAGCGCGTACCGGCGCGCGATGGCGACGACGGCGGCCGCGCACATCTCGGCGTCGCTCCCGGCGTCGTGATGCCGGAAGGCGCCGAGGCCGAGGGCCTTCGCGACGTGCGGGAGCTTGTTCACCTCGAGGCCGAGGAGGCGGCGGGCGAGCGCGACCGAGCAGTGGAACGGATTCTCCGGTACGGCCACTCCCGACTCCGCGCACGCACTGCGCAGTACGGAGCGGTCGAAGGGCGCGTTGTGGGCCACGAAGGGGTCCTCCCCCGTGAAATCCATGATGCGCCGCAGGCTCTCCGTCCATCCCGGTGCCGTGCGGACGTCGGCGGGACGGATGCCGTGGACCGCGACGTTGATCGGGGAGAACTCGCCGACGGAGCGCGGCGGCCTGATCAGCCAGGACGCCGACTCGACGACGACGCCGTCCATCACCCTCGCCAGGCCCACGGCGCAGACCGAGCCACGCTTGCTGTTCGCGGTCTCGAAGTCGATCGCGGTGAAATTGAGACCGTGCACTGTTACTCCCTGTAGCTGTCGCCGCCCGTTCGGGGGCCCCGGACAGCCTAGCCGCCCTCGGCCCCTTCGCCGGCGAGCGCTCCGCTGCGGCCTGCGGAAACGCTGACGGAATCCTGCAGCGATCCGGCGCGTGGGCGGGACCCGGCGTCGGGGCGCGGCCGATAGGTTGAGGATGATCGGGCGGGGCTCAGCCCGCCGGATCACCGAGGCGTGAGCGAAGCGGTAGGCGGACAGGGACCAGATGAGCACGAGGACGACGCGATGAGTGCTGCCGAGCCGCTGGAGAGCGATGTCCGCTACACCGAGCCGGAGGGCCTGGGGCTGCTGCGGCGGCGTGCCCCGGGACAGTCCGTGATGGAGGAACTGCTCGAGGTCCGCGGTCACCGCGACCCGCGGGGCCCCGTCGCCCGAGCGTTCGGCGTCCGTCTGCTCGACGCCGCGAGCCGCCCCTGGTACTGGGGCGCGCTCGGCGAGCGCGCGGTGGGACGCACCCTCGCCGCGCTGGGGCCGGAGTGGACGGTCCTGCACGCCGTACCGGTCGGCGAGAGATCGGCCGACATCGACCACGTGGTGATCGGCCCCACGGGCGTCTTCACCCTCAACACGAAGCGGCATCCGGGTCAGAGGATCTGGACGGCGAAGGGCACCTTCATGGTCGCCGGGACACGGCACCCCTACATCAGGAACTCGGACCACGAGGCGGCCCGGGCCGGGAAGCTGCTCTCGGCGGCGGTCCGCCAGGCGGTCACCGCGGAGGCAGCGATCGTCGTCGTCGGCGCGCAGCAGGTCACCGTGAAGGAGAAGCACAGGTCCGTCACGGTGCTCACCGAGGGCCAGCTGCTGCGCTGGCTCACGCGACGACCCGTCGTCCACACGCCACAGCAGGTCGCCCTGCTGGCGGCGGCCGCCGCGCAGCCCTCGACCTGGCGGCGCGCGCCGTCGGAGCTCCGCGATCCCGTGGAGGTCGCCCGATCCTTCGACGGGCTGCACCGGTTGGTGGAACAGGCACGACGACGACGGATCGGCTGGCTGCTCGCAGTGCCCGCGACGGTCTTCGCGTCGGCCGTGGGCGTCCTGCCGTTCTGACCCCTGACCTGGAGGTCCTTCCGTGCTGCACTTTCCTTCGACGAACACCGCCGCCCACACGCCGGATCCGCGTGACGTCACCCGCCTGCATCAGCTGCTCGGCCACCATGTCTGGGCGTTCAGCAACTGCCGGGTCGACGCTCCGGGGCTGCCGGTCGCCGAGGTGGACTGGCTGTTCTACAACTCCCTCAATGGCACCTTCATCCTCAGCGAGTGGAAGCGGTATCCGGCCGCGGTGCTGCAGGTGATGGACGAGGGAAAGCCCTGGACCCTGGTGAACGGGGCGGCGATCCCGAATCCGGTGGAGCAGGTGGGCAGGCAGCTCCACGCCGTCCGGCGGGTGCTGCGGCAGGACGTCAGCAGGAAGCACTTCCCGTCCGTCGACCAGCAATCCCTCAACCTGTATCCCAGCGTCTACTCGCCGCAGATCGACGAGGCGACCCGGCGGGAGCGGTTGCGCTACGGCGCGGTCCACGGCTCCCTCGAGGAGGTGGCACTCATGGTCGAGCGCAGGGCGGTCACCGCTCCCCTGCTCGTATCGGGCGGCAAGGCCCGACTCGAACTGGCGGAGACGTTGACCGACCTCTTCCGCTGCTCCATCGGCTCGGCAGTGCGCCGGAAGCTGGACCCTCCTCCGCCCGTCCGGCCTGATCCTGGTGTCCGCATGGCGGCCATCCATCGTGAGTTGGCGGCGCTGCATGTCGAACTCGCCTCGCTGCTCGAAACTCCCGAGCCTCAGGCGGTTCGAGACCCCGTGGTGGCGAGGGCCGTTCCTCCGACTCCCCCAGTCACCAACGCAGTGCCGTCGATGCCGCTTTCCCCAGCGTCGTCATCCCCGGCGTCGCCGTCGTCCCCGGCGCCACCGTCTCTCGGCTCGAAACCCGGGCATCTGCAGCAGCACGTCATCAAGCACGTCCCGCTGACCAAGGCGAACGCCCAGCATGTCCGCGCCGCGTTCCTCGCCGCCCTGCAGGACGGCCGGCTGCGGCGCAGCGGTGTCCACATCGGAATGTTCGGTGGCCTGGTCGGGCAGCGGCTGAAGGGTGGCCCGACCCTCGCCAGCCTCGCGCCCGGCAGCCTCCGGAAGTGGTGTCTCGCGCAGGCAGCAACCGCCGGCGTCGCAGCATCGATCGACGAGGTCGACCCATCGATCGTCAGGATAGGGGCTTAGCGCGCGCCCTCCTACACCGACCGCGCCGGAATATGGCGGGTCCCATGCTCCAACTCACGAAGGAAGGAAGAGGCGGAATGCCTGCACGAAGACGACATCGCGTCAGCAGTGGAGCACGAGCAATTACCTCACCTTCTCTCATGGTCAAGGACCTACCAAGAATCCGTCGATCAGTGGACGTGGCGGACGCGCGAGAACTGGCTGAGGTCCTGCTCGACCCGGATCGACAAGACCCGGTGGTGGTCCTTTCGACGCAGCAGTTCACAGGCGACGAAGGTGTAGATGTGGAGGACCTGGCCTCCATGCTTGGTGAAGACGTAACACTCTGGATTGTGCCGAACGGTCCTTTCACCATGGCGCTTGCTGATCTACTGCCGCCCAGGACGCAGGTTTTCAGCGATGCCCTTCGTGTATACCCGGCACACCTTGGGTGGCTGGACGACCCCTACCAGAGTCCGTTGCACCTTCTCAGGACGCCTGCGGACATCCGGACCTCCATCGAACTGGTCCTACGGGACGTGGAGGAATGTCTGTCCCTCACGCGATGGGGCAAACACAAGGAGCAAACCGGTGGCATGGTAACCACCGCGGTGCGCAGTGGACTCGTGGGCGCCTTTCTAGCGGAGGGATCACGTGCAGTCATCGCACTCGATGACGGCGGACGGGCATTGATACGCCAGGAGTCACTCGTGCCGGAGGTTCCGACGTCCTGGCTCTTATCCCCAGGACAGCGCGTCAGCGGAGTGTTTGATCCTGCAACGAACGAGTTGAGATGCGCTCTGCTCGGCGCATCCGGCGTTGCTGCGCACTATCCGGACGGCTCCCTCGCGCTCGGGCTCGTGACATCGATGAGCGCGTCCCGTGCAGACATCATGCTCTTCCCCGGCGCAGCCTTTCCGCTGACAGTCGCAGATGTCTCGACCAACGACATGGACACGCTCGAGGACCTACTGACGCTCGGTGAGGTCCTCATAGTACGTATCGATCGTGATGCAGGGCGGCTCCGGCTCACCATGCTGGACGTGGACGACGATGAGAGGGTGGTGCCCCCGCCTGTTCTCGTCGCCGGAGGGACGCCCTGGCTTGAATACGGCCGCAATCTGCCGTCCGCTTCGGAGGCACGCACCCAGGAAACTGATACTGCAGGTGCCGGCGCAGGCGTTCCCACGAGCGTGGGCAGTGACCGTGGAACCGCTCTTCGCGACACGCAGATCGCACTGGAAGCCGCCAGAGCCGAGATCGGAATATTGCGCGAGGAACGCCTACAGCTCCGGCGGGATCCGCTCAACAGTCCTACTATTCGTACGCAGGCGGACGCGGACAGCCAACTCCTTGCCGGCCTGGAAGACGAATTGATCCGCGCGGAACGGTACAACCAGCAATTGCAGGGGCAAATCAAGGATTTGAATGACAAGCTCAGCGGGCTTCGGAGGAAGCTCCGATCATCCCGGTCCGACAGCGGCAAAACCTCCGCGTCTCCCGCATTCCTGACTGCTGCTGCTCAACTTGAACACGACCTCTACCTGGCGTGGGTCGAGCGGATTCCTGCGACAGAAAAGGCTACCCACCCTCTTGGCCGGTACCGGTTAGGGCAGGAATTCGTGCCGTCTCTTGCCCTGCTCGCCAGCGACAAAAGACGAAAAGCCCTGAAGGCCGTCGTCGACCTGCTGTCCGCGTTCGACGGCCCGCTCCAAGCCAGAGACCCTCATCCTCTCCGCGTTTCGTCTGCCGGCGACTCGCCCACAGTCATGCGCGCCGGTGGCGCAGAGTCCTGCTGGCGACTGTCCGTCGAGCAGGGAGCTGAAGCCGCTCGACGGTTGCATTACTGGAGGTGCGCCGATGGGCTCATCGAGTTGTCGCGCGTAGTCGTCCACGAAGACTTCAGGCCGTGACAGTGGCTCGGGGGTGAATTCCTAGGCCATTTCCCGGTCATCAAATGTGGCCTGGATGAGTTCGAAGAAGGCTAGAGACACTTCTTCGCGTTCATCCTGCGCTGCCACTTGGATCTGCAGCCTCTGCAATAGCTCGCACACCTCGTCCCAGTCGTCGGTCAAGAGGTTCTCCCCGGCCCGGAACAGGTTCCGCTTGGCGTCCTCATTGATGCTTTCGGACAAGAGCGCGTCGGACAGTGCGGACAGGAGGACAATCGTCGCGCGAGCACCGAAGACAGTGGCCACCTCCTCCGCACGGAGGCCTGCACCGCGATGACGGATGATCATCCAGCCTTCGAAGAGCGGCATGCTCGCCAACCCCTGGATGGTCAGCCCTGCCTCCTCCAAAGGAACAGTGGCGGCACCCATCACATACCGCACGTCAGCCGCATAGCCAGGGCCAAGAGGCACGTTGGCTTCCTGCGACGCGACCGCGGGATAAAGGGTGATGTCGAGCATCGGGAGTCCGTGCTCGTCCTCACCCTGCACGCGAAGCTCGAGAGCGAAGGTGCCAGCGATGGAGGCAGGTCCCTGCTGATTCATTCTTCCAACCCCTTCGGATTGCAAGAGAAAGACCCCCGACGCAGAGGCGTCGAGGGTTTGGTGAACTGGGTTTCTTCGGTACTTCAATTATTCGAGAACTTCCCGGACACCGTCAATCTCGCGTGCAGGACGACGGAAACCAGAAGGCCCCGGGGAAGGGGCCGTTGGGCGCCTACAGGTCCGGCGCCCGCTTCGCCCAGAACGTCGCCTGCTCGAATGCGTACGCCACCTGCAGCAGTTCGATATCGCTGCCGTGCGGCATCACGATCTGCAGCCCCACCGGCAGTCCGTCCGCGCTGAACCCTGCCGGCACCGACACCGCGGGCAGACCGGTCGCGGAGATCAGGCACGCCGCACGCATCCAGTCGAGGTATGTCTCGAACGCTACGCCGTTGAGCGAGGTCGGATACCGCTCGGCGGCGTCGAACGGGAGGACCTGCGCAGCAGGACTCACGAACACGTCGTACCGCCCGAAGTAGCGGCGCACGCTGGTGTCGAGGCGGGTCCGGGCGAGCGCGGCATCGACCAGGTCCTGAGCCGTCAGCCGCTGCCCCTGTTCCACGTTCCAGCGGATCTCGGGCTTGATGGCGTCCCCGTGCTTCGCGACGAGATCGCCCAGGCCGAGCACGAAGTCGAAGGCCCGCGTGGTCCCGAACACCTGGTCGGCGTCGCGCAGGTCCGGCGCCGCCTCCTCGACGATCGCACCCAGCTGCTCGAAGATCCGCAGCTCTCGCTCGAGGACCCGCAGCACCTCGGCGTCCACGGGCACGCCGAGACCGAAGTCCGGCGACCAGCCGATCCGCAGACCGGTCAGGTCCCGGTGCAGCCCGACGCCGAACGAGCCCTGCACGGGGTAGGCGTACGGGACCGCGGGATCGGGGCCCGCGATCGCCGTCATGCCCAACGCGATGTCCTCGACGTCGCGCGCCATCAGCCCGCCGCGGCTCAGCCATGCCCAGGCGTTGCGCGTGGGCACGGACGGAACGACGCCGATCGACGGCCGGTAACCGACCACGTTGCAGAACGACGCCGGGACGCGCAGCGAGCCGCCCATGTCGCTGCCGTCGCCCAGCGGCTGGATCCGGGCCGCGATCGCCGCCGCCACTCCCCCGCTGCTGCCGCCGGCGCTGCGGCTCGTGTCGTACGGGTTGACGGTGGTCCCGAACACCTCGTTGAAGGTGTGCGATCCGGCGGCGAACTCCGGCACGTTCGTTTTGCCCGTCGTGACCACGCCGGCGCTCTTCAGTCGCCCGATGATGAGGTCGTCGAACGTCGGCACGAAGTCCCTGAAGATCGTGGAGCCCTGCGTCGTGCGCAGACCCCGCGTGTTGTGAGTGTCCTTGTGCGTCATCGGCAGACCGTGCAGCGGCGGCAGGTCGGCGCCCGACGCCGCCAGCTCGTCGGCCGCGGCGGCGAGCACGACGGCGCCCTCCCGGTCCTCGGTGATCACCGCGTTGATGCGGCCGTTCACGGCGTCGATCCGGTCGAAGTGCGCCTCGAGCGCCTCCCGCGCGGACACGTCACGACGGCGGATGGCCGCCGTCAGGTCGCCGGCGGACAACTCGTGCAGCGCATCGCTCATGACGTCGTCCCCATCTTCGAGAGCAGCGCCGTCATGGCGGCCCGCACACCGGTGGTCAGGGTCGGTTCGATGGCCGGTGCGAAGAACGGCGAGTGGTTGCCCGGAACGGGATCGTCGCCGTCGAGCAGTCCCTGCGGGTGCCCGCCGAAGAACCAGTAGACGCTCGGCACGCCGATCGCCTCGGCGAGGAGCCCGAAGTCCTCGCTGCCCATCACGGGCGGAGACTCGATGACGGCGTCCTCGCCGAGCACCCCGCCCAGCGCGGCCATGAGGTCCTCTGTGGAGGAGGGGTCGTTGTAGCACTGCGGGAAGCTGGTGATCTCCTCGATCACGGGCTCCGGCGCCCCCGACGCGGCAGCCTCGGCGCTGATGATGCGCCGCAGCGAGCCGAGCACGCGCTCCCGCACATCGACGTCGAACGTGCGCACGTTGACGGTGAACTCGGCCGACGCCGGGATGATGTTCTCCTTCAGGCCCCCGTGGAACGTGCCGATGGTGACGACCGCCGACTTCATCGGGTGCACCTCGCGGGCCACGATCGTCTGGATCCGGACCACCATGTGCGCGCCGAGCACGATCGGGTCGATCGACTGGTCAGGCTGCGAGCCGTGCGCCTGCTGGCCGTGGACGGTGACCTTCCAGGAGTCGGCCATGGCCATGGCCGTGCCCTTGCTGATGTTCACGGTTCCGGCGAGGCCCGGCCACACGTGCTGCCCGTAGATGATCGACGGCAGGGGCGCCTTGTCCCACAGACCGTCCTCCACCATGGCTTCGGCGCCCTCGCCGGTCTCCTCACCGGGCTGGAAGACGAAGACCACCGTGCCGGACCAGGCGTCGCGGTGCTCCGTGAGCAGCTGTGCAACAGTGAGGCCCACGGTCACATGGGTGTCGTGGCCGCAGCCGTGCATCACGGGGACCTCGGTGCCGTCGGCGAGGTGGCCCGTCGTCGTGCTCGCGTAGTCCAGGCCGGTGTCCTCGGCGATGGGCAGGCCGTCGGTGTCGGCACGGTAGCCGACCACGGGTCCGTCGCCGTTGCGCAGCACCCCGACGACGCCGGTCCCGCCGCACATGAACGCCTCGAGCCCGAGGTGGTTCAGCTTCTCGAGGATGAACGCGGCCGTGTGCGTCTCCTGCATCGACAGCTCGGGGTGGGCGTGGAGATGCCGGTACAGCTCGTGCATGGCAGTGGTGTGGGTGTCGGAAAGGCCGAGGACGGCGGTGTCGATGGTCATGGTGTCCTTCCGGGAAGCGGGTAGGGCTTGTCCCGAGTACATCAGGTGTGACGGACACAACGCGAGAGCAACACTCACCGGCCACCTCGGATGGACGGGGCGCCGTCGTCGCAGTTCGAGCTTGTGAAGATGTTGGCACACTGCGCGCTCCCACCAAGGTAATGGCAAGGTCCTCACGATTCACTGCCCCTGAAGGGGGCGCCGCGTCCCCGGGAGGGAGACACCGTGAGTGCAGAAGTGTCCGCTGCGGCCGTCGTCGCGCTGGCGCCGTCGTCATCCGAGGAGCCCGCCGGGCTGTCGCGCAGGGGTGCGCTGCTCTCGGCCGCCTCGGCGGGCCTGCTGTCCGCCCTGCCGATGGGAGCCCGGAGTGCTTCCGCCGCGCCGGCACCGGTTGCGGCGCCCACCGTGCGGAAGCCCGCCCGGCTGGGCCCGGGGGCCGGTCACGCAACCGGGAACCCGCGGGGTGCGGAGGTCGCGGTGAAGGCGCGGCGTGGACAACAGGGTCGATTCGGCCTGATGTTCCCGTCCCTGCAGCCCTTCTCCCCACCGGAGGCCCTGCTGGCCGTCCTGGCCCAACGGATGGTCGACCCACGGCAACCGCTCGCCGACGTCTCCTCGAGCGAGGACGGGTTCGACAACGCAGCAATGCCGGCCGGATACACCTACCTCGGCCAGTTCATGGACCACGACATCACACTCGACATCACGCCTCTGTCCCTGCAGAAGGCCGATCCCCTGGCGCTCAAGAACTTCAACACACCGTTCTTCGACCTCGCCTCCGTCTACGGACGCGGGCCGTCGGAGGACCCGCACCTCTACGACGCGGAGAACCCCGCCCTGCTCCTGGTCGCAACCACACCCGAAGGGCTGTCGGACCTACCCCGCACCCCCGCCGGGACCGCGATCATCGGCGATCCGCGGAACGACGAGAACCTCATCGTGTCCCAGCTGCACCTGGCATTCCTGACGTTGCACAACCACTTCGTGGAACTCGGCAACTCCTTCACCGAAGCACGCAGGCTCGTGCGCTGGCACTACCAGTGGGCGATCGTCCATGACTTCCTGCCCCGCATGGTCGGGTCCTCGCTGGTCGACGCCATGCTGCTCCCCGAGGCCAGCGGAAGAGGCAGAGCCGACACCCGGTTCTACAAGCCGGGAAACCGACTGAAGCCGATGATCCCGCTCGAATTCTCCGTCTGCGCCTACAGGTTCGGACACAGCATGATCCGGGCCGAGTACGAGATGCACGACAACACCACCTTCCCGTTGTTCGGCCCCGCAGGGCAGGACCTGCGGGGGTCCCGCCCCCTGCCGTACGACGCGAGGGCGGACTGGAACTACTTCTTCGACATCCCGGGTCTCGAGCCGCCCATGGGCCGCAACACCGCCCGACTCATCGACACCCAGTTATCTCTCCCTCTGGCGAACCTGCCGCCCACGGTGGTGAGTCACATCGACGGGGCCATCTACGCCCTCGCGCATCGGAATCTGCTGCGGGGGGTTGCGCTGGGGCTTCCCGCTGGTCAGGACGTCGCGAAGGCCCTCGGCATTCCTCCCATCCCCAACGCCAGGCTCGGTCTGTATGAACCCGAGTGGGGGAACAAGGCACCCCTGTGGTTCTACATCCTGAAGGAGGCAGAGCTGCAGGGCGGCCGCCACCTCGGGCCGGTGGGTGGGCGGATCGTCGCCGAAGTCATCCTGGGCCTGCTGTCCCTCGACCCGGACAGCTACCTGAATGCACACACCCGGTGGACGCCGGCCGATCCCGCCTTCGGGATGGGAGACCTGCTGAAGATGAGCGGTGCAACCTCCACGCAGGAGGAGGATGCACCGGAAGAGGAGTTACCCGAAGAACTGCACGACCCCTGACATCGCCCGGCGTCCCGGCCCTCGGCCCGGCTCGGACACACGAAAGGCCGGCCACCTCGCGGTGACCGGCCTCTCGTCTGTCGAACGCTGTCCTGGTCAGGACGGGGCGATCAGCCGATGGCGTTGCGCAGGTCCTTCGCGGCCTGGGCGGGATCGTCGGCGCTGTAGATGCCACCGCCGACGACGGCGACGTCGGCACCCGAGGCCTGGACGTCCTTGAGGGTGGCGAGCTTCACGCCACCGGCCACCGAGAAGGCGACGCCGGATTCCTTGCCCGCGGTGAGCAGGGTGTTCAGGTCGTAGCCCTCCTGGGCCTGCTCGTCGAGGCCGGCGTGGAACTCCACGAACTCGGCGCCGAGATCGGTGACCTCCTTGGCGCGGGCGGCCTTGTCGTCGACGCCGATGAGGTCGACGACGACGCCCTTGCCGTGGGCCTTGCCGGCCTTGATGGCTCCAGCGATGGTCGAGTCATCGGCGACGCCGAGCACGGTGACGAGGTCGGCGCCGGCCTTGAAGGCGACGTCCGCTTCGAGCTCGCCGGCGTCCATGGTCTTGAGGTCCGCGAAGACGATCTTGTCGGGGTGGGCTTCCTTGATGGCGGTCACAGCGGTCATGCCCGCGTTCTTGACCAGCGGGGTGCCGAGCTCGATGATGTCGACGTACTCGGCAACCTTCCCGGAGAGCTCGAGGGCGTCTTCGACGGTCAGTACGTCCATGGCGAGTTGCAGTTTCATGAGGTGTCCTTTGCTAGCTGGGGATGAAGGATGAGGGTGGCGCGGCGCTACTCGAGGTTCGCGTGCCGGGGCCAGAGGTCTTCGGCGGGGGTGCCGTCGACCTGCCAGAGGGTGTGGAAGGTGGCATCGAGCACCAAGAGCAGTGCCTGCTCGAACAGGCTCCCGGAGTACTGGCGCGACGCCGTGCCGCCGTGGTCCGTCTTCTGCGCGGCGGGGATGACCACCACGCTGTCCGCGAGGTTCGCGAGCTTCGACTCGCCGTCGGTGGTCACCGCTGCGACACGAGCCCCGACGCTGCCCGCCGTCTCGGCCGCAGCCACTGCTCCCGCCGTCGTGCCGGAGCCCGACGCGACGAGGAGGAGGTCGCCGTCGCCGATGGCCGGCGTCGTCGTCTCGCCCACCACGTGGACGGTCAGGCCGAGGTGCATGAGGCGCATGGCGTGCATGCTCAGCGCGAGCCCGCTGCGCCCTCCCCCGGTGACGAACACGCGCCGCGCCTGCTGGATCTCGGTGACGAGCGCCGAGAGCTGCTCGTCCTGCAGGCCGTCCGCCGCGCCCACGAGTTCCTCCTGGAGCAGACGCAGGCCTGCGGGCACCGAGTGGTCCTCGGGTGCTTGGGTCATCGGTGGGGCTCCTACCATTGGGGGTTCGTCCGGACTTCAGTCCATCACCCCTGACGATCCGCGCACACCGCTAAACCTTCCCCGTCAGACCTAGTTTGCGCAGGGCTAGCCTGCTATGCGGTCAGGCGGGAGCCGGGGCCGACGTCGTCGCCCGGGCCAGGCGCGCGAGCGCCGCTTCGCTGCTGGAGCCCGGCGCCCCGTAGTAGGTGCAGACGCTCTGGTCCGCCTCGCCGGGGACGAGCAGGGTCTGGTAGTGCAGCGTGACGTCGCCGACCACCGGGTGGTGGAAGCGGATCTCGCCCTGGTCCTTCTCATGGACGTTCTGGTCGTCCCAGAAGCGCGGGAATTCGGGGCAGCCCTCGCGAAGGTCGGTGATGAGGTCGGCGAGCTGGCGGTCGTCCGGGAAGCGTCCGACATCGAGGTGGAGCATCGCGGTGGTCTGCTCGCTGACCTGTTCCCAGTCCTCGTAGAGCTCCCGCGCCTTCGGGTCCAGCAGGATGAAGCGAGCGTAGTTGCGGCGGGTGGCCGGGAGGGCCTCGAAGTCGGTCATCAGCGCCCGCGCCAGGCGGTTGCTGGCGAGCACGTCCGTCCGGCGGCCGAGGATGATCGCGGGGACGGACTCCATGACGGACAGCAGGTCGTACAGCCCGGGCCGCACGCGCTGCGGCTCGTACGTGGGTGTGTGGTGCGGGGTCGGGGTGCCGCAGAGGTTGAGGAGGTGGTTGCGCTCCACGGTGTCGAGGCGGAGGGCCTGGGCGATGGCGTCGATGATCTCGAGGGACACCGCACCCCCGCGGCCCTGCTCGATCCGCATGTAGTAGTCGGCGCTCATCCCGGCGAGGCGGGCCACTTCCTCCCGGCGGAGCCCGGGAACCCGGCGCACCCGGCCGTCGAACGGAGCGCCGAGGTCGGTGGGTGAGAGCCGTGCGCGTCGCGAGCGCAGGAAAGCGGAGATCTCTGCGGCCCGGTCCATGGCTTCCATTCTGCCGCACCTTCCCGGCAGGGTTCCGTCAGCGGGCGCCTCCCGCCGGTAGCCTGAGGCAATGAAACCTCTGGCAGACCTCCCCCCGTTCATCTACGGCACCACGCGGCTCGGGCACGACGACGTCCCCCGCGAGCAGCAAGCGCTCATGGCCCGCACGGCGATCGATGCCGGGCTCTGGCTCCACACCTCGCGCCAGTACGACCACGCGCTCGAGGTCCTCGGTGCAGCCTTCGAGGAGGACCGCAGCAAGGTTCCGCCGGTGATCGTGAAGCTGGGCGGTGGCATGGCCGACGACGTCCGCGCCACCATCGCCGAGAACATCGAGCCCCTGGGCATCAGCTCCATCGACATCGGGCAGCTCACCGGTGTGGGCGCGTTCGCGGACGACATGCCGTCGGGCGGCCCCACCCTCGCCGACCTGCAGCGCATCAAGGACGAGGGCCTCGTGGGTCGCTTCGTCCTCGAGATCTTCCCGTGGACCTCGGAGGCCCCGCTCAAGGCGCTGCGGGCCGGGCACCTGGACGGCCTGATCGACGGCTACATCTTCTACCTCAATCCGCTGCAGCGCTTCGCGTCGAACGAACTGTGGGACGAACTACTGGCGCAGGACAAGGCCATCATCTCGATGCGCACCGTGGCCGGCGCTCCCGTCCACGAGCTGCGCGACGTCCCGGGCGCCGCGTGGAAGCCGTACCTGCAGGAGCGGGCCATCGAGGTGGCGCCCATCTTCGAGCGCTCCGGCATCGAGAGCTGGGCCGAGTTCTGCATACGCTTCGCGCACAGCACCCCGCAGGTTGTCTCCACCGTCGGGTCGGCGAGCCGCGAGGAGAACCTGCGCGAGCTGCTCACCTACAGCCAGGACATCACGCCACTGCCGCAGGACATCGTGGACGAGCTCTTCGCCCTGCACCGGCGCTGGTCGGACGAGACGGACATCCACGCGGAGCTGTGGAGCATGTAGCACGTCCCGGACGACGACGGCGGCGGCGGGGCAGCCACCTGGGTGACTGCCCGCCATTCGCTGCGGCTGCCTTTGGAGAGTCAGCTACTGGGTCGCGGAAAAGCTAGCCCGGTGCGTTGGCCAGTTGAGACCACCACTCCACTACTTCAGGGGCTGGTGATCAGCTGAGCGTGCAGCGATGGATTTCGTCCTGGATGTGCAGGCGGCGTGCCTCGAACAGTTTCAGACTGTCCAGACGGTATTGCACATAAGTTGGCAGGCTGGGGGCAGCGCCGAGGTCTTGAAGTTGTCGAAGAGGAGCAGGAAACGCGCTACACCTTCCGCATCAACGGTGTCATCGAAATGGAAACGCTTGATGTATCCATTGAAGGAGCCGAAGAGCGTGACGAACTCGGCGCAGCAATTCATGGTCGAAGTCAAGGGGCTTGTGTCGCCCTCATCAAATCGCCAAACTACTTCGAGGGTCAGGTCCCATCGGTCTTGGATCCGCGGTTGAGTGCCTCGATTCTGGTTGAGGCTGCCCCGCGAAACCGGGAAGCTCGTGAATCCGCAGACGGTGTACGAGCGTCGCAGGAACGCCTCCATTCCGTACCGTCGATTGAGCGGCCGCCCTGACAGGCAGCTAGTGCAGCGTAGAGGGCACTGTGGCTATAGGTGGAGTCGACAGAGGTCGAAGGCCGAACGCCGTCAGTTGACGCCCGGAAGGTAAGTGATGGCTGGACAGCGAAGGAGGGGCCGAGGCGTGGGCAAAGCCCAGACGCCCGGAGGATGAGGTAGTTGCTAAGCAGACGTATCTGCGTGTAGGAGCCTCTAGACGAGGGCCTCGTCCAGAACGTTAGAACCGTAGGACCGACATAACCTGCTGGTCCTTCGAGGAGATCGCCGAGGAGGCCCCTACGGAGCCTCCACAGCGACAGCAGGCAGCTACAGACGCGAACGGTCCAAGTCAGTGCCAGGGCGCAGACACTGACTTGGACCGACACCTAGCTAGAGAATCGCGCATTCCTTCAGCTCGACACCAAGGTCGCCACCGTCGTCGAATACGCCTCGCACTGTAATAGTGCTGCCGGCTGGAACCGTCGCCGCGTCAGTTGCCGGAAGGTCACGGCAGTTGACCGTCAAGAAACTGTACGCAGTACCATCGCCCATGCGCACGACGTACTTATCCTTGCTGAACATTTCGGTATCTACCTCATCAACAAGCCCGGTAACCTCGAGGATCTTCCCGCTGTATTTCGCGTCGGCCGCGGCTTCGTTGCCATCAAAGTCCGCGAGAAGCTGCGCGGCCTGAACCGGCACTACCTCGAGTGCAGCAGCTTTCGCCGCAGCCTCCTCCGCAACCTTCGCGGCCGCAGCCTCTTCCGCAGCTTTTTTCTCTTCCGCAGCCTTCGCGGCCGCAGCCTCTTCCGCAGCTTTCTTCTCTTCCGCAGCCTTCGCTTCTTCCTCAGCCGCAGCCGAAGCTTCCGCTTCTGCAGCCTCTTCCGAAGCTTCCGCTTCTGCGGCCTCTTCCGAAGCCTGCGCGATCGCAGTGTCTTCTGCTGATGCAGTCTCTTCTACAGCCGACGTGTCCGACGCAGCGGTGGAGGCGTCGGTCTCGTCGTTCCCAAGGGCACCGACCATAAAGAAGAACACGATGGCGCCGACAAGCCACCAGCGCTTCTTCTTGAACCATGGACGCAATGCTTTGGACTTCTCTGTTTCCCCAAGCTGTGCCTGCGGTGGGGGTGCCATGTTGGACATGGTCGTCTCCTTCGGGATTGTCAGTTCGAGCAGCGGTGTACAGAGGTGCCAGGAACAATCCCGTTGAATGGTGCGCCGTCGCGTGTGCCCCCCAGTGCCGCGTGAAGCGACCACCCGTTGTGATCGCCTCAGGAGCGGAATCGTCATTCCGCTAGAGAAAGTATGTCGAGTAAACATAAGAAACAGCAACTTCGTTTCTTCATTACCCCTAGGGGTTCGCACTGGAGGTGCCGACTTCGTCATTGCGCAGAGGACACTACGTCTTGTATCGCCCTTCAAAAGTTTCGGGCAGCCCAAATAGTGCCCAGGAAAAGCGCAACGCGAAGGAAAGAAGCACGTGCAATCCTGCGCACCCCAGAAAAGTGACCGCGCTAAAGCACCGAGGAGCTGCTCCTTCTAACTTTGTGCCCTGCCATCGAGCCGAGGGCGCCTACCGTGACCTTTAGGTTAGAAAGTCCATTCCCACCCAGTGCTACTGGAGGTGAGGTACGTATGGAACATCAGCGTGCCATGGGCCTCAGGCACGTCTAGCGCAACCTTGCCGGTCACCTTCTCTCCGGGACCGATGCCCCGCCCATTCTGGCTAATGCTCTCCCCGTCTGCCAGACACATGTACGCAGCCTGGGTGTTGAGGTCCCCATTGAAGGTGGTCCCGTTGGTGCCAATGAACTTGAACATACTCGCGCTCAGATCGAACTCGGAGTAGCCCCCATTCGGGTCGGCCAGCTCCGGAAACGTCTCAACGGAAACGTCCAACACGACAATGTGCCCGTTCACCACCGGCGTGGGGTACGGTCCTGTGCAGGGAGCATCAGGCGTGATCGAATTAACGGTGAAGTTGACAGTTGGTTTACCGCCTCCGTCAACGAGGCGGCCCGTCTGTCCAACTTCCTTGATGAAGTTACCCCGAGTGGACTTCGACGGTGTTGCTGTGGGGCTGGGTGTTGCAGGAGCCAGAGGCTCGACGGACACGCTTGCGACAGGGCTAGGTGTAGACGGAGCCGAAGACTCCGTGGACACGCCTGCGGCAGGGTCGGGCGCGGCGGCACCACAGGCGGACAAGCTCAGCCCGAGCGCGGCTATCACGGCAATAGCTGACACAAACCTAGTGTTATTCATTTCCTGAGACCCCATACAGTGCATACCAATGATGCGTAAATGGTCTCATGGCGCACACGGTCCAATGGCCAACGGACAGAACCTGACAGAATCCTTCGGTTCTGCTGAGTTAATGAACGCCCATCACGTCTCCGCGAGAGGACGCAACGGATGATAACTCGAAAATGTACGGCCATCAGCTATTACACATCTGACTGCATCGTGCGGACGGGCCCTTAACTGTCGCAGCCGATCCCGTCATTGTCGCGGTCGAACTTCGCCTGGAAACCCGGCGAACCGGCCGCTATCGGGGCGGCGCCCGCGGCGCGGACGGCGTCACAGTTCTGGTAGTACGGAGCAGCGGGGGCCGGAGCAACTGGAGCGGGCGCGACCGGCGCAGGCGCCGGAGCGACGGGCGCAGGGGCAACGGCCGCGGGAGCAGCCGGCGCAGGTGCGGGCACGACCGGTGCGACGACGGGCGCGGGTGCGGGCGTCTCGACCGGTTCCGCCGGCGCTGCGATCGACGGCGCCATCTGGTTGGTCGGTGCAAGGATGCCGTTGCAGTCGGACAGGATCGTCGCCATGGCGTCGTGTTCGGCCTGCGTGACCCACAGGGTGTAGGTCGCCTTGACCGAGACCTGCCGGGCCACGTATTCGCAGCGGTAGCCCTTGTTCGGCGGCAGCCACGTGGCGGCGTCACCGTCGCTCTTCTGCTGGTTCGTGGGACCGTCCGTGGACTGCAGGTTCAGCGGATCGTTCGCGAAGGCCACCCGCTGGTCGAAACTCAGCTGCTGGGCACCCTTCTGCCACGCGTCCGAGAGCGCGACGACGTGATCGATCTGCACGTCACTGCTCGTCGCCTGGCCGCGCAGGAACGCGATGCCGGTCCCGGTGTAGGGGTCGTCCAGCATGCCTGACTGCACCTTGCAGGGCACCGAGTTGACGTAGGCGATCTCCGTCAGGTCCCGGTTCAACATGTCGTTGCGGGTATCGCACCCGTTGCGGTCGACGTCGGCCCAGGCCTGCCCGAACTCCTCGCGGTCGTACCCGGTCTTCGGCGCGCGGCCCTTGACGGGCAGCGTCTCCAGCACCGCGAGCGCTGTGGTGTTGAAGGCGGGCTGGTCCGCCGGCGCACGGGGCGTGCCGTCCGCGTCGGCTACGGTCTCCGAATCGAGCGGAGCGACGTCCGAGGGCGTCGGACTGGGAGTGGGGCTGGGCGTGGGTGACGGCGTCGGCTTTGCGGACGGCGTTGCCGACGCGGTCGGAGTGCTCGGCGTCGTCGTCGGCTCGGCCGACGCGGTCGCCTGCTCCGCGACAGCTGTGTCCGAGGCCGGGGCGATCGCGCATCCGGCGAGCATGGCGACGACGGCGGCACCCGCGGTGATCGCACCGGCCTTGCGGCCTCCGAGGCGAGCCCAGGACGGCCGGTTGGTCAGGAGTGTGTAGAGCCCGGTGAAGAGTGCGAAAGTGGCGGCCATGATGAGCGCCCCGCTGACGCCGCCTGCTATGAGGCCGATGACCACCAGGAACAGGGCGAGACCGGCGACGATTGCTGTGGCGGTCCGTACCCTCGGCCTTGCCGGCGATGACGTGTTTTGGGCAGGCGGGCGGAATGATGAATTGATGAAAAGTCCCCAGGGTTGATGCAGTGTCTTTGGGCAGCGTACTCGCGCGAACCGCTGAGCACCGAACCGGATGTGAATGCAGGCAGAATTCCGCCCATGACGCCGTGCAAGCTCAGCTTTTGGTCAGGTTCGGCGGGGCTGGACAAGTTGACCTGACTATTCGTGCTAAATCTTTGATGTCATTCGTGATGCCCGCTTGTTGTCTCGGGGCGGTCGCGTCCGGTGACACTCCCGCTGGTGGCATAGACGGGCGGTTCCGCCCTCCCAGTCCGCCGTAGCGTCCGTACTCATATCTGCAGAAGAAGATCGATGACCCATGCTCGTTTACGCCGGCTCGCACCGGCGACCCTCTTGACCGTCGCGGTTCTCGCCTCGACTCTGACTGCCTGTAACAGCTCCGACCCGTCCGGAGAGTCTGAGGTCGACTTCCAACCCGGCACCGTGGTGCGGGTAATCGATGGCGACACCCTCGTCATCAACTTCGACGGCGATGACCAGACGGTCCGCCTGTTGAACGTGGACACACCGGAGACGAAGCATCCTGACAAGCCTGTCGAGTGCCTCGGCCCGGAGGCTACGGAGAAACTCGAATCGTTGACGCCACCTGGAACGCAGGTCGGCCTCGACTTCGACGTCGAGCGGACGGATAAGTACGACCGCGTGCTGGCCGCCGTGTTCATCGAGGACCAGACCCTGGTCAACGCAGAAATTGCACGTGTGGGCCTTGGCGTTCCCGTTCTCATCGAGCCGAACAAGAAGTACTACGACGAGGTGCAAGCCGCATACAACGAAGCGACCGCCCAGAAGGTCGGATTGATGGACGTCGCTGCAGAGTGCACCGTCCCGGCAGAAGTGGCCGATGCCATGGAGGCGCTCACTGCGGCAACCGAGGCTCCTGTCGGCGACACAGCATCAGCAGCCGCCGCGACCGCTGCCGGCATTCTTGCCGCCCTGGCGACCGCCAAGGCCGTCCGGGAAACTCTCGAAGCAGGCAAGGACACGGTCCGCGTCCTCGCCATCGGAGCTGATCGCACTGGCGAATTGGTGCGTGATCTCAACATACGGATCACCAGAGGTGAACGGTCATTGGCCAGCGCCAACACCAAAGCGACCTCGCTCGAGAAAGCAGAAGAGGCAGCCCAAGCTGCAGCCGCCAAAGCAGAGGCAGCCAAGGCGGTCGAAGCCGCCCGCATCGAGGCCGAGCGCATTCAGGCAGAGGCTGCGGAAGCCGCGCGTGTCGAGGCAGAACGTGTCCAGGCAGAAGCCGACGCTCGCGCCGAAGCCGATCGATTGGCCGCCGAAGCCGCAGCAATCGCCGAGCAGGAGCGGATTCGGAACCTTCCGCCCGCACCCGAGCCCTACATTCCACCCGCAGCGCCGTACGTCCCTCCGGCTCCCCCTGCGGCGGCGGATCCCTATCCCGGTTACACGGGCCCCCGCTGCTACGCACCTGGCGGGAAGACCTACCGCCCCTGTTGAGCGTGGGCGGAGACCAATTCCAGCCGCTGAACTACGAAAACAGCCTTCGTCCCAACGTTGTGACCGGTTCGAAGGCGCGACATTCGGGCCACCAGTAAAGCAGGACGGCGGTTCGCTGCGTTCCCCGGCTACGAATGCCACTCGATTGCACTCATCACTTGCTGCCCGATGCGCCCGATTGCCGCATCGGTGCTCGAATCACCACAGGAGAATGCAGCCAGCTGAGAAGAGACCGCGGCGGCAAGACCGTCCCAGGAGATCCAGCAGAGGACGTCGTCGATTCTCTCGAGCAGCTCCGTTTCTTCGATTTCGATATCACCCGCTCTGAGCAGGACAGCGGGAAGATGCGTTCGTATCGCTTCCAGGATCGACAGCTTGCCCAGCCCCTGCACCGACACAGGCGGTTCGACGCCGAGGAGGAAGAGGAGAGGGATCCGCTCCGCCGCGTTGCTCATGACCGCGACGTACTCCCGCGCGAGCTGCTCGGGCTGGAACGAGCTCGTCCTGATGCGCTTCGCCTCGACGAAGGTGAAGACGTCAGGCGTCGTGACGATCGCATCCGGTTGGACGATGAACTTCCGCCCTGCGGCCCCCGCCGCGTTGACCGACATGTCGCCGGGTAGCAAGGACATCACGGCGGACTCCGCCTGATCAGCCAGGAGTGCTCGGGTAGCGACTGCGCCCGAGCAGGTCAGGATGACCTGCCCGAAGAACTGGTCCCTCGGCAGGAGATCCAACCCCATCAGCACCTCTGCCGTGAGCACGTTCTCCATGCCGCGCCCGCCGGCTCGGTACTTGACGGCCTTCTCCCACGAGATCTCCTCCAGGAGCCGCGCGATCATGGAAGGCTGCAATACATCGTTGTCCATGGCTACATCCTCCCGGATGGCTACGCCAGGACGGGCACGGCGGGAAGGCCGGCCGTCCCGCCGCAAGGTTCATCCTCACGGGTCAGGAGTGGACCAGACGTCCAGCACTCATACCCCGTCACCTGCGTTCCGAGCCGGTCAGGAACCACCGCAACGAGGCCCGATGACGCCCCGGCTAGACTTCTGACGATGAGCACTGAACTGGGTGGGCCGGCTTCGTGACGAGCAGCGCCACGGGGAATTCCAAACGTCCACCGACTGCACAGGCTTTCGTGCTCGCGGAGCTCCGGCGCGCGATTATCGCCGGGGAGTTCCTGCCCGGACAGCCGCTCCGCCAGGACGCGCTCGCGGAACGTTTCGGCGTGAGCCGGGTCCCCCTCCGTGAGGCTCTCAAGACCCTCGAGTCCGAGGGGCAGGTCCTCTACGAACCCCACCGCGGCCATAGGGTCGCAACCCTCTCCCTCACAGACCTGCTGGAGGTGTATCGGATCCGCCAGCTCCTCGAAGGAGAGGCGACGCGGGTCGCGCTGGTGAGGGATCTCAGCAGCACCGTTCTAAACGATCTCAAGGCTGCTGCCCGGGACGTCGAGACAGCGAGCGCCGAGGGGGACCTGCTGAAGATGACCGAGGCGAACCGGCGGTTCCATTTCGTGCTTGTCGAGGCAGCCGGGATGCCGCGTCTGGAACGGATCATCAAGATCCTGTGGGACGCCACCGACGCCTACAGGTTCGTCTACTACGGATCGGCTTCGAACCGCTCACGGGTAGAGCATGAACATGCCCTGATGATCGACGCCTTCGCGGAACGGGATGCCGAGAAGCTCATCCTCCTGCTCGATGAGCACCGCGAGCACGCTGTGCAGGCCCTGCGAACCTTCCTGGAAGCCGAGTCCGTGCGAGAGGGCTGACGGAAGGAAGCCTGCTGAACAAGTTCTGTGATGTGGGTTACATCCTGTCGAAAAATTGTATACAGTCTCCAGAGAGGTGCACCGAAGGACCTCGGCACCACCAGGTGCCCACGCTTTCTGCCCAATGAATCGGAGATGCTTCCTTTGGCTGACTGGCTTGGTTTGAAGGATCAGCGCGTGCTGGTGGCCGGCGCCGGCGGCATCGGCGCCGCCTGCACGGAGGCCTTCCTCGAGGCCGGCGCGCGTCTGGTCGTCGCGGATCAGAGCGCGGAACGCCTGGCGGACTTCGCCGGTACTGCTGGCACCGTTACCGCCGATCTGACGACCACGAGCGGCTGCGAGCAGGCCGTCCACGCCGCTCAGACGGAACTCGGTGGCCTCGATATCCTCGTCCACGCGGTCGGCATCAACAACCGGGTGCCCATCCTCGACACCACGGACGAGGACTGGGACAAGATCATCGCCGTCAACCTCTCCAGTGCTTTCCGCCTCGGTCGCGCAGCCGGCCGGGTCATGGTCGACGCCCGGTACGGCAGGCAGATCTACTGCTCCTCCGTATCGAGCCTGCTTGCCCATCCCGACCATGGGCCTTATGCCGCGAGCAAGGGGGGATTGAACCAGCTCATCCGGGTCATGGCCCGTGAATGGGCGGCCAGCGGGGTGACGGTCAATGCGATCGCCCCGGGCTACGTCGATACGGCCCTGACCAGCGCTCATCTCGGCCGTCCGGGCGTCCGCGAGCACTATACGGGCATGGTTCCGGCCGGCCGATTGGGTACCGTCGACGACCTCACCGGCCCCGTGCTCTACCTCGCATCACGGCAGGCAGCCTTCGTCACCGGGCACGTCCTCTATGTGGACGGGGGGCGGACTCTTGTCTGATACCACCGAAAGCGCCAGGCCGCAGGCCGCAGGCCGGTTTCCCCTCCTGACCCCAGCTGAACTCTCCGACGAACAGCGCGCTGTCTACGACTCCATCGCGGGCCCCCCGCGCGGCAACGGCGCGTTCACGATGATCTACGACGACGGCGCCCTGGCGGGCCCGTTCAACGCGCTGCTCTTCGCCCCCGCGATCGGCAACGCCGTCCAGGCGCTCGGTGCGGTGCTGCGCTTCGGCGGGACCCTCGACGGGCGGCTGCGCGAACTGATCATCTGCGCGATTTCCGCAGAGCTCGACTCGGCGTACGAGTGGTATGCCCACAGCCGGGTGGCGGCGACAGTGGGCATCGACGGGACCGAGCTGGAACACCTCCGGAACGGCAGCGTGCCGCCCACCCTCTCCCCCACCGAACGCGCGGCACTCGACTTCACCCGGGCGCTTCTCCGAGGCACCTCCGTCGACGACGAGGTCCACGCCCGGGTCCTCGGGCACATCGGGCACCCGGGCGTGGCCGAGCTCTCGCTGCTCATCGGCTACTACCGGATGCTCGCCGGGCTGCTCGCCGCCGGAGACGTCCCCGCGCCAGGCCCCCGATCCGGCACCGTCCCGACCCCCGTCCCCCCTACCCAGCCAGCAATCATCAACGACAAAGGAGAACAGCCTTGATTACGAAACAACGAAGCCGGAAGCGTCTTTGCGCGGCAGCACTGATCGCCCCCGCCCTGTTCCTTTCGGCCTGCGGCAGCCCCGAGCCCAGCTCGAGCGGCGGAGGAGGCGGAGCCGACTCCGGTGAAGGAGGATCACTCTCCATCGCGACCGGCGGCACCGGCGGCGTCTACTACCCCCTGGGCGGCGGCTTCGCCACGGTGATCCGCGACAACATCGAAGGCTACGACGCGACCGTGCAGGAAACCAACGCCTCCGTGGACAACATGCTCCTCATCCAGAACGGCTCGGCCCAGCTCGCCTTCTCCGTGGGCGACGTGGTCTCCGACGCGGTGGAAGGCGTCGGCGAATTCGAAGGCAACGCCATAGAGATCTGCTCACTCGGCAACATCTACAACAACTTCATGCAGGCCGTCAGCGTCGACGGAGCCGGAATCCAGTCCGTCGAGGACATGGCAGGGAAAGTCGTTTCCGTCGGGGCGCCCGGCTCCGCCACCGAGGTCGCAGCGCTGCGGATCCTCGAGGCGGCCGGCATCGACCCCGAGACCGGGGTGGAACGCCGCCAGCTCGGCGCCGCCGAAACCGTCGCTGCGCTGCGGGACGGCACCATCGACGCCGGATTCTGGTCCGGCGGGCTTCCCACGGGCGCGCTCATCGACCTCGCGAGTGACGGCGACATGGTGCTGGTTCCCATCGGCGAGTACGCCGAGCCACTGGCCTCCGAGTTCGGCGATTACTACGTCGCGGAGGACATCCCCGCCAACACCTACGAAGGCCAGACCGAGGCCGTTCCCGCCATCGCCTCGCCGAACCTGCTGGTGGCCAGCCCTTCGATGGACGAACAGCTCCAGGAGGACATCACCCGGACGATCTTCGAGAACGAGGAGGCCCTCATCCAGGTCCACCCCGCGGCCGAGGAACTCGATGCCGCCACCGCAGGCGACATCTCCTACATCGAGACCTGCCCAGGCGCTCAGACCTACTTCGACGAGGCCGCGGGCTAGGCCATGCGCAAGCCGGCCGCCGTCGTCGTCGTCTCCCTTGCATGCCTCGGCATCCTCGGGGGTCTGGGGTTCGTGCATTCGTCCGGCCAGCCGGACGTCTTCATCAGCATCACCAACGACGACGGCGAGCTGGCGAGTGTCCCGCTTGCCGGGACCAGCTTCTCCGTGAGCTACCGCAATTCGCTGTACGGCACCCGGGCCGAGGAACGCTACACCCTCGCCCCCGACGGCACTTTCGTCCTGGACCAGATCGCAGCCGACCAGCTCGCGGTGCTCGAGGAGTACTACGCCGTTCCCGGCGCCCCGTCGGCTGCCGGAGATGCCGATCGCCGGGAGTGGGTGGTGGAGCCGGACCCGGCGCGTCCCGCGGTGTTCGAGGAGCTCTCGATCGCAGCGACCGACCTCGGACAACGCACCCTGCACGTGCAAGGCGCTCCGCCGCTCGAACTGTGGAGCCTAGTTGAAGACGACAACCCGTTCGTTGAGTTACACCTCGAGGAGACACCATGACCGAGCGACCAGACGGCAATGGCGCCGTGAAGGCGCCTGCTAACGGCTCTGCCCCCAAGCACAAGGCACCCACGCCGCGCGAGCAGACGGACCTTGCGAGGGCGAAGGAGGACGAACCGGTCAGCCCGCTGGAGCGCGAGGAGTACATCGACGAAGAAGCGCTGATCGCCGAGTACGAGGCGGAGAAGCCGGCGCGGCACCTCAGCGGGACCCCTGGCCTGCTGATCAAGATCGCCGGTGCAGGGCTTTCGCTCCTGGCCCTCTACTGGGTCTTCAACCCCATGGCCACGCAGTTCTACCTCCCGCTGTTCCTCGGGATCGGCCTGTCCCTGACCTTCCTCGTCTACCGGGGCTGGGGACGGTCGGAAACCTCGAAGGCGAAGAAGTCGGGGGACAACCCGGGGATCGCTGACTGGGTCCTCGCGGTCGTGGCGCTGGTGCCGTTCCTGTACATCATCTCCGACTGGGACGGCTTCTTCCGGCGGGCGATCACACCCACCTACCTCGACCTGGCCATGGGCGTGATAGCCATTCTCGTGACCCTCGAGGCGTCGCGCCGGACCGTCGGAATCCTCGTGCCACTGGTGGTCGTGGGCTTCTTCGCCTATGCCTTCTTCGGCTCGTGGGTTCCCGCCCCGTTCAACACCTCGTCCTTCGACTGGGTCCGCCTCGTCGGACACAACGTCATGGGCACGCAGGGGCTCTTCGGTGTCCCCACCGACGTGGCAGCAACCTACATCATCCTGTTCACCATCTACGGAGCGGTCCTCGGGGCATCGGGGGCCACCAAGTTCTTCATCGATCTCTCCTTCTCCGCCTTCGGACAGTCCAAGTCCGGGCCGGGCCGCACGGTGACCCTCGCCGGATTCCTCCTGGGCACGGTCTCGGGCTCGGGCGTCGCCACGACCGTGACCCTCGGCGGTATCTCCTGGCCGCTGCTGCGCAAGGCCGGCTACCCGAAGGAACACGGCGGCGCCATTCTCGCCGCCGCCGGAATCGGCGCCATCATGTCCCCTCCCACCCTCGGTGCCGCAGCCTTCATCATCGCGGCGCTCCTGGGTGTGTCCTACCTCCAGGTGCTGATCTGGGCCACCATCCCCACCGTGCTCTACTACTTCGGCATCATCCTGGCCATCGAGATGGACGCACGCCGCTTCAAGACCAAGGCCGTGGACTTCGACGTCAAGCCGGTGGGCAAGCTGCTGCTGCGCTTCGGCTATCACTTCAGCTCCCTCGTCGCCATCGTCGTCTTCATGGCCATGGGCATGACGCCGTTCCGCGCCGTGGTCTACGCCACCTTCCTCGCCTTCGCCCTCAGCTTCCTCGAGCGCGACTCCTGGATGACTCCCCGGCGCATCTTCGACGCCCTGGCCACCGGTGCCACCGGAGCGCTGTCCGTCATCCCCGTCATGGCGGCGGCAGGGCTGATCGTCGGCGTCATGACCCTGACCGGGCTGGGCCTGAAACTCGCCAACATCATCGTGGACTTCGCCGGCGGGAGCCTGCTCCTGACGGCCATCTTCTCGGCGATATCGGTGATCCTCCTGGGGCTGGCCGTGCCCGTGACGGCAAGCTTCATCATCTCGTGGGTCATCATCGGCCCTGCCCTGCAGGACGTGGGCGTTCCCGCGTTCGCCGCAGCGATGTTCATCTTCTACTACTCCGTACTGAGTGAGGTTTCGCCTCCCACGGCACTCTCACCGTTCGCCGCATCCGCGATCACCGGCGGCAAGCCGATCCAGACCATGTGGCTCACCTGGCGCTACACCCTCTCGGCGTTCCTCGTACCGTTCATCTTCGTGCTCTCCGGCCCAGGCGTCGGGTTGCTGCTGCAGGGCGGCATCGGCACCATCGCCCTGGCCTTCACCGTCTCGCTCCTGGCGGTGGGCGCCCTCGCCGTGGCGACCGGAGCATGGCTGTTCGGCCCGGCCCGCTGGCCCGAACGCATCCTGCTCGGGCTGGGCTCGCTGCCGATGCTCGTCATGGAACCCATGTACATCGCCATCGGCGTGGGGATCATCGCCCTCGGGGTCGTGGTGCATCTCCTCGGCCTCAGGAGGCACGGAAAGGACTCCTCGGCGGATGCTGCCGGGACCACCTCGGGCAGGAGCATCCCCGAAGGAGCCGGATCAGCAGGCGCTGTCGACGGGGCGTCGGGCACCGGGGGCCGGGCTCCGCGTGCTGCCGACCCGGCGTGAGATCCACACAGCCGCCAGGTGCGGGCGGCACCCTGCTGCAGGCCGTCACCGTAACCACCCTCGGCGTGCTGCCCGCTTTCCTGGTCGGCGCGCTCGCCGTGCAGATCCGGGCCGATCTGGGCATCGGTCCGGCCGAGATGGGCATCGCTGCAGCCACCCTCTTCGCGGTCTCCGGGATCACCGCGCGGAGGCTCGGCCGATTCGTGCAGCGGATCGGAGCAGCCAGGGGGGTGGCGGCCTCGGCCGTCCTGGCTGCCGTGGCCCTCACCGGAGCCGGCCTGGCGCCGTCCTTCGGGGTGCTGATCGCCGCCCTCGTGGTGGGCGGACTGGCCAACGGCCTGGCCCAGCCTGCGGCGAACCTCGGGATATCCCGGGCCGTCAACCCGGGCCGGCTGGGACTGGCGTTCGGCATCAAGCAGTGTTCCATCCCCGCTGCCGGCCTGATCGGGGGCCTCGCCGTTCCGGGCATCGCGCTGGTTCTGGGCTGGCGCTACGCCTTCGCGCTGGGCGTCGTCCTGGCCGTGGCGCTGGCCCTGTGGGCCGGCTTCACCGCGCAGGGACCGGACCGCCCGACGTCGGGACCTGCGGCACCCGCCGACCGCGGGACACCCCTGCGCGGACTCGTGCTCGTCGCCATCGGCGCCGGGCTCGCGGCGGCCGCCGCGACCTCCATGGGCGTCTTCCTCGTCGATTCGGCGGTGGAATCCGGGATGTCGCCCAGCGCGGCAGGATACCTCTTCGCCGGCGCCGCGCTCCTGGGGCTGGTGATCCGCATCGTGCTCGGCGCACTCATGGACAGGTACCCGCACCGCAGCCCCTACGTCCTGGTGGCCAACCTGCTGACGGTCGGCGTGGGCGGCTACCTCCTCCTCGCCTTCGGCTCCTCCACGGCATTCCTCTGCGGAGCGCTGCTGACCTATGCCGCGGGCTGGACCTGGCCCGGACTCGTCCACTTCGCCGTGGTGCGCGACAACCGGCAGGGTGCCGCCTCGGCCACGGGGGTCCTGCAGACCGGGCTCTCCCTGGGCGCTGCCGCCGGTCCGCTGCTCTTCGGCTTCCTGGTCGCCGCCACCTCCTACCGCGTCGCCTGGCTGACCGCCGCCGTCGTCGCCCTGCTCGCCGCGGCGACGTTCCGGCTCGGCCGCCGGTCCATCCGCGCCGCACGGTCGGCAGCTGCCGCGCCGGAAGCCACTCCCCTTCCCTCCGCCAACGCTGGAGGACCCTCGATGAAAGGAAAGTCCCGATGACCGAACCGCTCCCGCACCTCTCCCCCGGACTCTGGGGGGTGCTGGCAACACCGTTCAGCGGCCCGGACCTCGATGTCGACACCGCCTCGCTCCGCCGTGAGGTCCAGCTGTACACCGCGCTGCCTGCCACCGGGATGGTGGTCCTCGGTGTCTTCGGTGAGGGTGCGTCGCTGACCGCTGCCGAGCAGTCCCTCACCGTCCGTACGGTCGCCGAGGAGGCGGGGAGCACCCCGCTCGTGGTCGGCCTGTCCGCCCGCACCACCGCCGTCGCCATCGAGCAGGCCTCCACCGCCGTCGAGGCCGCCGGCAGCAACCTCGCCGCGCTCATGGTGCAGGCGAACACGAGCGACCCGGACGTGCTGTCCGCCCACCTGACGGCCATCCACCGCGCCACGGGGGCGGGCATCGTACTGCAGGACTACCCGGTGGCGTCGGGCGTGAAGATCAGCGCCGACCAGATGCTGCACGTCCTCGGGACGTGCGATTTCATCGTCGCCGTGAAATCGGAGGCGCCCCCCACCGCGTCCGCGATCGCGAAGCTGACCCGTTCCACGGACGTTCCCGTCTACGGCGGGCTGGGCGGCGTGGGACTGCTGGACGAGCTCGCAGCCGGCGCGGCCGGCGCCATGACGGGGTTCTCCCACCCCGAAGGCCTGCAGATCGCGCTGACGGCCTTCGCCGACGGCGGTTTCCCCGCTGCCCGCGACGCCTTCGCGCCGTGGCTGCCCCTGGCGAACTTCGAGGGCCAGCCCGGGGTGGGCCTCGCCCTGCGCAAGGAGATCCTGCGCCGCCGTGGGATCATCGCCGACGCGTCGGTCCGGCCTCCCTCACCCTCGTTGCCGCGTGACCTCGCGGACCTGATCGCCGCACACCTCGACGCAGTACGAATGGAGATCGCCTGATGGACACCGGACTGACGGGAAAGAACGTGCTGGTGCCCGGAGCGAGCTCCGGGATCGGCCTTGCGATCGCGCAGGCCCTCGGCGCCGAGGGAGCCAACGTGGTCCTCGCCGCCCGCCGCGAGGACGTGGTGAAGGCCGAGGCGGCCCGCATCCCCTCCGCCGTCGGGATCGCCCTGGACCTGGACGACGACGGCGCCCCGGCGGCGCTGGTGGCGGCCGCGGAAGACGCGTTCGGGCCGATCGACGTCCTGGTCCTCAACAGCGGCGGACCTCCTCCCGGAGGTGCGGCCGACATCACCGATGTGCATGCCCTCGCCGCCGTGAACCAGCTGCTGCTCCAGCACCTGCGGCTCACCTCCCTGGTGCTCCCCGGCATGAGGGAGCGCGGCTGGGGGCGGATCGTGGCCGTGGGATCCAGCGGTGTGCAGCAGCCGCTGCCCAACCTCGCGCTGTCGAACCTCGGCCGTGCAGGGCTCGCGGGGTACCTCAAGACCCTGGCGGCCGAGGTCGCCGCCGACGGCGTGACCGTCAACATGGTGCTCCCCGGCCGCATCGACACCGAGCGCGTCGCGTCCCTGGACTCGGCCGCGGCCCAGCGGACCGGCGCCACCCCAGCCGAAGCGCGGGCTGCCTCCGAAGCCGGCATCCCGGCACGCCGGTACGGCACCCCGGCCGAGTTCGCCGCCGTCGTCACCTTCCTGGCCAGCGCACCGGCGTCGTACGTCACCGGAGAACAGCTCCGGTGCGACGGCGGCATGGTCCGCGCCTACTAGAACCTCCGCCTCCGACTCGAAAGGGCAGCGTCATGGCTCCCAGTATTCTGCACCTCTGTTCGACCACCTCCCCGGCTAGCGGTCCCGGGACCACCGGCACCGAGACCGCGGCAGTCGTCCACCCGCGGCGGGGTCTCGCACGGGTGTCCGATCTCCTGCCCGGCTTCACCGGTGACATCCTCGACGTCCTCACGGGGGATCTCCTCGGCGAGCTCGATGCTGCCGCGGAGACGGCCGACGACGCCGTCTTCAGCGATCCCGATGACGCCGTCTACGGCGCCCCCTACCGCCACCCCCGCATGCTCTGGGGCATCGGGCTGAACTATGTGGAGCACGCCTCCGACCTCTCCGAGGGCGTGCCCGAAGAACCGGCATCGTTCATCAAGGGCGACCACACCGTCATCGGACCGGGCGAGGCCATCCCCATTCCCGTGCAGAGCGAGCGCACCACCAGCGAAGCCGAAGTGGCGGTCGTCATCGGCAGGTACTGCCGTAACGTGGAACCCGAGGACGCACTGGACTACCTGGCCGGCGTCGTGCCCGTGCTGGACCAGACCGCCGAGGACATCCTGCAACGCAACCCGCGGTTCCTCACCCGCTCCAAGAACTTTCCCGGGTTCTTCTCCTTCGGCCCCCGGATCGTGCCGCTGGCCGAAGCCGTGGGTGGCGGAACGCTGGCCGACATGGAGGTCTCCACCGTGGTCAACGGCGAGGTGAGGCGCAGCAACACGGTGTCCCACATGCGCTACGACCCGGCGTACCTGATCAGTTTCCACAGCAAGGTGATGCCGCTGTATCCCGGGGACATCATCTCCACGGGAACACCGGGCGCCATCCACGTCACCCCCGGAGACACGGCCGAATGCCGCGTCGCCGGCGTCGGCGTGCTCAGCAACCCCGTCACTGCGTCCAGCTAGGGCTGCAGACCAACTCTTTTGGAGGACGAATCCCATTGAGCACGAATACGGACAGGCCACCGGCCGATACGACACCGGAAGGACACCCGACGCCCGGGCCACTGGAGGGGCTGAAGGTCGCGGACTTCTCGCGGGTGCTCGCCGGACCGTTCGCGTCCATGATGCTGGCGGATTTCGGGGCGGACGTCCTGAAGGTGGAGAGCCCGGCCGGAGACGACACGCGCTCCTGGGTTCCCCCGGTCGATGAGCACGGCGTCGGCACGTACTTCTCCAGCGTGAACCGGAACAAGCGCTCGGTGGTCTGCGACCTCCGCACCGACGAGGGACTGGCGAGGGCCCTCGCCATCGCGATGGAAGCCGACATCGTCATCGAGAACTTCCGCCCCGGGGTCATGCAGCGTTTCGGGCTGGACTACGCATCCCTCGTCGAACGCCGGCCGGACCTGGTGTACTGCTCCATCACCGGTTTCGGCAGCACCGGCGGGGCGCACCTGCCCGGCTACGACCTCCTCGTCCAGGCGGTGGGAGGGCTGATGAGCGTCACCGGGTCGCAGGACTCCGAGCCGAGCAAGGTGGGAGTGGCCCTGGTGGATGTGGTCACCGGCCAGAACGCCGTGGTGGGGATCCTCGCCGCACTGCGCTCCAGGGACGCCACCGGGAGGGGCCAGCGCGTGGAGGTCAACCTGCTGTCGTCCCTGCTCTCCGGACTGGTCAACCAGGCATCGAGCACCCTGGCGACCGGCCAGGCGCCCCAGCGGATGGGAAATGCCCACCCCAGCATCGCCCCCTACGAGACCCTGCTCACGGCCGACGGCCCTGTGGCGATCGCCGTCGGAACGGACAAGCAGTTCGAGTCGCTGGTCCGCGTCCTCGGCGTCCCGGACCTCGCCGTCGACCCCCGCTTCCGGGGCAACTCGCAGCGCGTCGCGCACCGGGACGCGCTGAAGGTCCTGCTCGAGGAACAACTCGGCACCAGGAGCGCCGTCGAATGGGCCCACCTCCTCAGTTCGGCGGGCGTGCCCGCCGGCAAGGTCAATTCCATTGCCGAGGCGCTCTCCCTCGCCGAGGACCTGGGGCTCACCCCGGTCGTCGAGATCACCGACCCCACCACGGGACGCACCAGTCAACAGGTGGCCAACCCGATCCGCCTCTCCGAGACGCCCGCGAGCTACACGCGGGTGCCTCCGCTCCTCGGGGAACACGACGGAGCAACGTTCACCTCCACCCTCCAGCCCGCCGCTACAGGAAAGTAGACCCATGACCGACCGTTCAGACCTTCTCGACATCGATGCACTCCTCACCGAGGACGAGCGTGCCCTGCGCGACCGCGTCCGCGGCTTCGTGGACACCGCCATCAAGCCGAACATCGCCGACTGGTACGACCGCGCGGAGTTCCCCCTGGAGATCGTCCCGCGCATGGCGGAACTCGGGCTCCTCGGCATGCACATCAAGGGTTACGGCTGCCCCGGCCGGAGCTCCGTCGAATACGGGCTCGCGGCCATGGAACTCGAGGCCGGCGACTCAGGGCTACGCACGTTCGTCAGCGTCCAGGGCTCCCTCGCGATGAGCGCCATCGCGAAGCACGGTTCGGAGGAGCAGAAGAACGAATGGCTCCCGAGGATGGCCGCCGGATCGGTGATCGGCTGCTTCGGCCTCACCGAACCCACCGGAGGCTCCGATCCCGGCAGCATGCTCACGTTCGCCAAGCGGGACGGCGACGACTGGATCCTCAACGGCAGCAAGCGCTGGATCGGACTCGCCTCCGTGGCGCAGGTGGCCATCATCTGGGCGATGACCGACGACGGCGTCCGCGGCTTCGTGGTACCGACCGACAGCCCGGGCTTCAAGGCCACCCCGATCGTCCAGAAGCTCTCCATGCGGGCGTCGATCCAGTGCGACGTCGAACTCACCGACATCCGGCTGCCCGGCACCGCACTGCTCCCCAACGCGAAGGGACTCCGCGGCCCCTTCGAGTGCCTCAACGAGGCCCGTTACGGCATCATCTGGGGCGCCATGGGAGCCGCACGCGACAGCTACTACGCCGCACTCGACTACTCGCTGGAGCGCCTGCAGTTCGGCCGACCGCTGGCCGGCTACCAGCTCACCCAGCTCAAGCTCGTGAACATGGCCCTGGAGATCAACAAGGGGATGCTGCTGGCCCTGCAGACGGGACGCCTCAAGGATGCCGGCACCCTGCAACCCCACCAGATCTCCGTGGGAAAGCTCAACAACTGCCGCGAGGCCATCGAGATCTGCCGGGAAGCACGCGCGATGCTCGGGGGGAACGGCGTGACGCTCGACTACTCCCCGCTGCGCCACGCGAACAACCTGGAGAGCGTGCGCACGTACGAGGGGACCGACGAGGTGCACACGCTGATCCTCGGCAGCCACATCACCGGCATCCCCGCGTTCCGGTAGCCGCATGAGGGAATCTTTTGCTCCCGCCGGCCGGGCCTCCGGAATCCGGCGGGGTCTCACCAGTTACGGCGACGAGGGGTTCTCGCTCTTCCTCCGCAAGGCCTTCATTAAGGGGGCCGGGTACTCGGACGACGCGCTGGACAAGCCGGTCATCGGCATCGTCAACACGGGCAGCGGCTTCAATCCGTGCCACGGCAACATGCCCGCGCTGCTCGACGCCGTCAAGCGGGGCGTGCTGATGGCCGGCGGCCTGCCCATCGATTTCCCGACCATCTCGCTCCACGAGAGCTTCTCCCAGCCCACCAGCATGTTCCTGCGCAACCTCATGTCGATGGACACCGAGGAGATGATCCGCGCGCAGCCCATGGACGCCGTGGTGCTCATCGGCGGCTGCGACAAGACGGTCCCCGCCCAGCTGATGGGCGCGGCGTCCGCGGGCGTCCCGGCGATCACGCTGGTCACGGGGTCCATGCTGACGGGCGGGCACCGCGGGCAGCGCGTCGGTGCGTGCACGGACTGCCGGGCGTTCTGGGGGAAGTTCCGCAGCGGCGAGATCGACCGCCAGGAGATCGACGACGTCAACTCGCGGCTCGTGGGAAGCGTCGGCACGTGCTCCGTCATGGGCACCGCCAGCACCATGGCCTGCCTCACGGAGGCCATGGGCATCGCCCTGCCCGGCAGCGCGAGCCCGCCCGCCGTGACGGCCGACCGCGTGCGGATCGCCGAACGGACTGGGACCCAGGCGGTGGCACTCGCCGCACGCGGCACGGACATGGGCACCGTGCTCACGCAGCAGGCCTTCGAGAACGGGCTCCGGGTCCTGCTGGCCATCGGCGGATCGACCAACGCGATCATCCACCTGACCGCCGTCGCCGGCCGCCTCGGAATCCGTCTCGGTCTCGAGGACCTGGACCGGATGAGCGCCGAGACACCCGTCCTGGCGGACCTGAAACCGACGGGCACCTACTACATGGAGGACTTCCATCGGGCCGGCGGCGTGCCCGCAGTCCTGCGCGAACTCGGGGACCTCATCCACCGTGACGCGCCGACGGTCACCGGCCGCACCCTGGGCGAGGAGCTGGACGCCGCGGGGCCGGGCTTCCCCTCGGACATCGTGCGGCCACTCACCGACCCCGTGTATCCGGAAGGCAGTCTCGCCGTCCTGCGCGGCAACCTCGCCCCGGGGGGCGCCATCATCAAGCAGGCAGCGGTGTCCCCCCACCTGCTGGAGCACACGGGCCGTGCCGTGGTCTTCGAGGACGCGGCAGACCTCGCGGCACGGATCGACGACGACGCCCTCGACGTCGCCGCCGAGGACATCCTCGTCCTGCGGAACATCGGCCCGGTCGGAGCACCCGGCATGCCCGAGGCCGGGTACCTCCCCATTCCCCGGAAGCTCGCCGCGCAGGGGGTGAAGGACATGGTGCGCATCTCGGACGGCCGGATGTCGGGAACCGCTGCCGGCGCCGTCGTCCTCCATGTCACGCCCGAGTCCGCGGTCGGCGGGCCGCTGCGGCTCGTGCAGACCGGCGACACCATCACCCTGAGCGTCAGCCGCCGCGCGATCCACCTCGACGTCTCCTCCGAGGAGCTGATGCGGCGCGAGGACGAGCTGGGCCCACCCCCTCCCCCGGCCGCCGCGCGCGGGTACCGGAAGCTGTACGTGTCGGAGGTGACCCAGGCCGACGAAGGGTGCGACTTCCGGTTCCTGCAGAGCACGGAACTCCCGGAGCGGGACGCTCCGCGGAGCCTCGTCCAGGAGCCGCGCTGAGCAGGCCCGCCTAGGGCACCTCACCGGGCCGGTGCGCCGCCGGGTCGAGTAGCTGCGCCAGGTGGATGCCGCGGCGGTCGCTCAGATCCTCGATCTGGGTCCGGCACGAGTATCCGTCCGCGAGCACCACGGCGTCCTCCGTGGTGGATCGGATGGCCGGCAGGAGCTGCTGCTCGGCGATCTGGACGGAGATCTCGTAGTGCCCCCGTTCCACGCCGAAGTTGCCGGCGAGCCCGCAGCATCCGCCCAGCTTCCGGACGGTCGCACCGGCCTGCTCCAGCAGGGCCGCGTCAGGGCTCCAGCCCATGACGGCGTGGTGGTGGCAGTGTGGCTGCGCCACCACCACGGTTCCGTCCAGGCGGGGCGGCTCGTAGCCGGGCACGGTGCCGAGGAATTCGGCGAGGGTCCGGGTGGACCGCGCCACGGCACGGGCCGCCTCGGTCCCCAGCAGTTCCACGGCATCCGATCTCAACACGCCCGTGCAGGACGGTTCGAGGCCGACGATCGGGATGCCCTCGGCGACGGACTGCTTCAGCACCTCCACGGTCGAATGCAGGGTCTTCCGCGCGGAGTCGAGCTGTCCCGTGGAGATCCAGGTCAGCCCGCAGCACAGCGGCTTCTCGGGAAGACGCACCTCATAGCCCGCTGCTTCGAGGACGCGTACCGCGGCCTGTCCTACCTCGGGGGAGAAGTTGTCGGTGAACGAATCGGCCCACAGCAGGACGGGCCGGGCGGCGGGCGTCGGGGACGGCTGACGGCCCCGGAACCAGGCGTGGAAGGTCTGGGGTGCGAACGCCGGGATGGTCCGGCGCTGGTCCACGCCGGCCAGCCGCAGACCGGCCTGGCGGATCCCGGGCAGCTGCATGAGGAAGTTCAGGGCCCGCGGTGCCCGCGCCGCGAGGCCGGCCCAGCGCGGCAGCCAGCCGAGCGAGTAATGCGATGCCGGACGCAGCCGGCCCTTGTAGCTCTGGTGGAGCACCTCGGCCTTGTACGCGGCCATGTCGGTTCCCGTGGGGCAGTCCGAGGAGCAGCCCTTGCAGGACAGGCACAGGTCGAGTGCGTCATGCACCTCGGCCGCGCGCCAGTCGGGTGTGCTTCCCCGTGGAGCGCCCCCGTTGATCATCTCCTGAAGCGCCCTGGCGCGGCCGCGGGTCGAGTCCTTCTCCTCGCGGGTCGCCAGGTAGGACGGGCACATCACGGCGCTGTTGTCCGCGTGCGCCGCACGGCACAGGCCCACGCCCGTGCAGCGGTGCACCGCCTGGCTGAAGTCGCCCGCATCGTGCTGGTAGCCGAACCCGAGACCGGTCCGCAGCGGTCCTGCCTCGGCCACGCGCACGTTCGCATCCAGTGGTTCGGGGTCCACGAGGATGCCGGGATTCAGGAGGTTGTCCGGGTCGAGGATCCCCTTCACCTTCCCGAACAGGCCGATGGCCGCGGGGGAATACATGTACGGGAGGAGTTCGCTGCGGGCCCGCCCGTCCCCGTGCTCGCCCGAGAGGGAGCCTCCGTAGCGGGCGACCAGTACCGCCGCGTCGGTCAGGAACGCGCGGAACGCCGCAGCGCCGTCGTCGCGCTGGAACGGGAAATCGAGCCGGATGTGGACGCAGCCGTCCCCGAAGTGCCCGAAGGGGAACCCGGTGAGGGAATGCGCGAGGAGGAGCTCGTCGAACTCGCGGAGGTAGTCCCCGAGGCTTTCGGGCGGCACCGCGGAGTCCTCCCAGCCGGCATGCGCGGGGGCGCCTGCCGGCGACCGCCCGGCGAGCCCTCCCCCGTCCTCGCGGATGCGCCACAGGGCGGCGGCCTGCCGCGCATCCGTGATGATCCTCGAATGCCGGGCGGCATCGATGCCGGCGACGAGCCCGGCGCGGTGGGCCACCTCGAGCGGGTCATCGCCGGACACCTCCACGAACAGCCAGGCCGCACCCCCCGGCAGCTCGGGAACGGCCTGCGGGCCCTTGCGGGTCCGCACCACCTGGACGATCCGGGAGTCGAGTCCTTCGCAGGCGGTGGGCGCGAACGGCAGCACCGCGGGAACGGCGTCGCCGGCGGCCCCGATGTCGGGGAAACCCAGCACCACCATGGTCTTGTGCGGCGCGTCGGCCACGAGGCGCACGCCCGCCTCCAGGACGACGGCGAGGGTCCCCTCGCTGCCGACGAGTGCCCGCCGCAGGTCGAAGCCGCGCTCCGGCAGCAGGTGCTCCAGCGAATAGCCGGATACCTGGCGCCCGAACCGGCCCAGTTCGGTGCGGATCGTGCCCAGCTCCGCGCCGACCAGCGAGCGCAGCGCATCGGTCTCCGGCGACGACGGCGTGCCGTCCGGACCCAGGCGGAGCCGCGTGCCGGATCCGGTGACGACGTCGAGGTGCGTCACGTTGTCCGCGGTGCGCCCGTAGGCGAGAGCGCGTGAACCGCACGCGTTGTTGCCGATCATCCCGCCCACGGTGCAGCGCGTGTGCGTGGAGGGATCGGGGCCGAACCGCAGGCCCTGGGCCAGCGCCACCTTCTGCAGCGTCGCATGGACCGCCCCGGGCTCGACGACGGCGGTGCGCGCTTCGGCATCGAACTCGAGGACCCGGTTCAGGTGCCGGCTGAAATCGACGACGACGCCGCGGCCGATCGCGTTGCCTGCCAGGGAGGTGCCGGCACCGCGGGACGTGAGCGGGACTCCGCGTTCCCGGCACACCTCGAGGGTGGTGAGCACCTCGTCCAGGTGCCGCGGGAAGACGACGGCGGCCGGCTGCACCCGGTACAGCGACGCGTCGCTCGAGTAGACGGCCCGCGAGGTCGCATCATCCCGCACATCCTGCACGCCGCGGGCCTGGAGCTCCGGGACGAGGGACCGGGGTGCCGAAAGCATCATTGCCATAAGTAACATGTTAATCACTTGTGATGTCCCTCTCCTCCACGGCTCCGGCCACCGATCCTGTAAGGAGCTCCATGACGTACGTCGTCCCGGTTCCACCGCTCCCGAGCCTCCCGATCAGTGGTGGGGCGCTCTTTCCCGTGCGGCGCGTGTTCTGCGTAGGCCGCAACTACGGCGACCATGCGCGCGAGATGGGCGCCGATCCCGTCCGGGAACCCCCGTTCTTCTTCCTGAAGCCCGCCGACGCGGTCTTCACGCCGCAGCCCGCTGCGGCGTCGGGCGATGTCATGCCGGCAGTCCCCTACCCGCCGCAGACGGCGGACCTCCACCACGAGGTCGAACTCGTCGTGGCACTGGGGCAGGGCGGCGCCGACCTCGACCCGGCGGACGCCCTCGAGCTCGTGTGGGGCTACGGCGTCGGAGTGGATCTGACCCGACGCGATCTGCAGGCCGAGGCGAAGAACCTCCGGCGTCCGTGGGATCTCGCGAAAGGCTTCGATTTCTCCGGCCCGTGTTCGCCGCTTCGACCGGTCAGCGAGGTGGAGCATCCCGCGCAGGGCCGGATCTGGCTCAGCGTGGACGGGGCGCTCCGGCAGGAGGGAGATCTCGGTGACCAGATCTGGAGCGTGCCCGAGATCATCGCGCACCTCTCCCGGTCCGTCACCCTGCGTCCCGGCGATCTCATCTTCACCGGCACTCCGGCGGGCGTGGGGGCGCTGACCCGCGGAAGCACGGTGACGGCCGGCATCGACGGCGTGGCCGAGCTCTCCTTCACCGTCGAGTGAGCCGGACACCACCGCGTCAGGCCACCCGACAGCCCCTCGCCGATCAGGTCCACAGCGCACTGCTCGGGCAGCTTCTCGACGGCCGGCGGAAACCGGACGAGGTACTCAACCTCGTGTATCTCGCGCGGGAGTTCGAGGTCAGCCAGACGCCCGTGCGGGAAGCACTCGCCAGGCTCGAACACACAGGGCTGGTGCTTCGGGAAGCCCACAAGGGGTACCGGGTGGCACCGCTGTTCAGCATGGACGAGCTGCGGAAGGTCATGGACGCCCGCCTGGTCCTCGAGCCGGCCCTCGCCTATGAGGCAGCCCTGCGGGTGACCCCCGAATTCCTCGAGCGCCTGGCAGGGACCATCGGCAACCTCGAGACCGGCGCCCAGGGTCCCGACAGCCCTTCGGTCACGAGCTTCCTCCGGGCGGATGAGCAGTTCCACGCGGCCATCGCCCACCAGGCCGACAATTCGTTCCTCGAGGACGCCTGGAGATCCTTCGGTGGCCAGGCGCAGCGCTTCCGGTTGTATGCCAGGACCAACTCGACGGCGCCCACCACCACCGCGGCCGAGCACCGTGCGATCCTCGACGCCTTCACCAGGCGCGATGCGGAGGGTGCATCCTCCGCCATCCGGGTGCATATCGAGAACGCCAAGGTCCGCGCCCTGCAGGACCGCCGGGTGGTCGCCTCGGAGGACTAAGGACTGAGGACGAGAGCCGGGCCGGCTCCTCAACCGAGCGGCGTGAGGATCATCCCGGTTCCGGCCCTGCCGCAGATCCCGCGAAGATGCTCGAGCAGGCTCTCCGGGATCGGGATGCCGTTCTCGCCGCGGTCGGCGCGTGCTGCTGCTTCGGGACTGCCGGGAAGGATGACCTCGGGCTCGTCCCGCATCATGAGGCGGAGGAGGTCGTCGACATAGCGCGCGGTCTCCCCACCCTCCGCCACGCTCGTCGGATCGATCACCAGGACGAAGTGCCCGAGATTGTCGCTGTCGGCGTCGTCGAGCGGAAGCGCAGCCCCTGAGAACGCCGCGCTGAGCACATTGACCATCAGGCTGAGCCCGAAGCCCTTGTGTCCCCCGGTCTCGGAGCTGGAGCCACCGAGCGGGCTGAGCGTTCCCGCCCCCGTGGCCAGCAGGGAGTGCGCGAGGGCAGCATCGGTCACGGGATTGCCGGACCGGTCATTGACCCAGCCCGGGGGCAGGTCCCGTCCGCCGAGCGCGTAGGCCTTCACCTTGTTCATCGCCACGACGCTCGTCGACATGTCGACCACGAGCTCCCCTCCGCCCGCGCGGGGTGCGGCGAAGGCGACGGGGTTCGTCCCGAGGATCGGCGTCGTGCCTCCCAGGGCCGCCACGACGGGTGTGCGCGTCGTCGTCGTCATGAGGGCGACCAGGCCGCGCTGGGCGGCGCTCCGGACGTAGTAGCCGAGAGCTCCCAGATGGTGGGAATTGCCGACGGCCACCGCCCCGATCCCGCAGGCAGCGGCTTTTCGAATGGCCAGCTCCAGCGCGTGGAGACCCGCCGGATGTCCCAGCCCGGCACCGCCGTCGACGACGGCGAAGGCCGGAGCGTCGCGCACCACGACGGGGACGGCGTCGAGCTTCAGGCGGTTCTCGGACCGGAGCTGCTCGTACAGCATGAGCATCGAGACGCCGTGGGAGTCGATGCCGGAGAGGTCGGTCTCCACCATCACTGTCGCCGTGGCGGCTGCTGGGCCCCCCGGCATCCCCCAGGCGCAGAGTATCGCGACGATCTGCTCGTGCACCTGTGCGGCGTCGAAGCGGCGCGGATCCTCCTGGCTCACCGGTTCCGCCCCTCCAGCTCGTCGGCGATGCGACGGCCGATCTCCAGCGCGGCGGTCGCGGCGGGCGACGGCGCGTTCAGCACATGGATCTGGCGAGGCGCCCTGTCGAAGTAGAAGTCGTCGACGAGGTCACCGTTCCTGCGCATCGCCTGCGCCCGGACCCCCGCGTGGGTCGGCACGAGGCTGTCGTCGTCGAGGTCCGGGACGAGCTCCCGGAGGCTGGCCAGGAACCTCTTCCGGGACAGGGACCGTGCGACCTCGGACAGCCCCACCCTCCAGTACCGCCCGCCCAGCTTCCACAGCCCGGGCCAGGCAGCACTCTCGAGGACGTCCCGCGGATTGATCGTGAGCCAGGTGTACCCCTCACGCGCCAGGGCGAAGACAGCGTTGGGCCCTGCATGCACCCCGCCGCCGATCATCTTCGTCAGGTGGACGCCGAGGAAGGGGAGGCTCGGGTCCGGTACCGGGTAGATCAGGCCGCGGACCAGGTGGGACTGGTCCGGAGTGAGTTCGAAGTACTCGCCCCGGAACGGGATGATCCGCACATCGGGGGTGAGTCCGGCCAGCCGCGCGATGCGGTCGCTGTGCAGGCCGGCGCAGTTGATGAGCTCATCGGCGGTGATCTCGCCGGTGGAGGTCGAGACGGTGACGGAGCGGTCGTCGGCGGAGATTCCCACGACCTCGGTACCCAGTCGGATCTCCCCCCCGGCCTCGGTGATCAGCCGTCCCAGCACGTCACAGATCCCCCGGTAATCGACGATTCCCGTCGAATCGACCCGGAGGGCTGCCACGCAGGCGACATGCGGTTCGTACTCGCGGGCCTCGTCGGGGGAGATCATCCGGCAGGGCACCCCGTTCGCGAGGCCACGGCGGTGGAGCTCCTCGAGCGCGGGAACCTGGTCCTGCCGGGTGGCGACCACCAGCTTCCCGCAGATGTCCACTGCCACTCCGTGGTCCTCCGCGAACTGTCGCATCGACTGCGCGCCTGCAGTGCCGAGGGTCGCCTTCAGGCTCCCCGGCGCGTAGTACAGCCCGGAGTGGATGACGCCCGAGTTGTTCCCGGTCTGGTGGTCCGCCAGCCGGGGTTCCTTGTCGAGGACGGTCACCCGGTGACCGCGCAGCCCCAGCTCATAGGCCGTGGCCAATCCGACTATTCCAGCACCTACAACTACTACAGAGTTCTTCATTCTCGTGTTCCTCGTCTGACGTCGTTGTCGTCGATCACCGCGAACCTTCCGCAACTCTATATGTTAGGGACTAACAATATAGAGTTTGGTCCGACGGCGAGGCTGTTCGCGTCAGGAAGCCCGCTGCGCAGGACCCGACGGAAGGACGTGCCGTGCCGACTCCCCCGAAGCGCCAGGATCTCGACCTGCTGAGTTCCCTCGTCGTCCGCAAGGCCCTGGACAGCGTCGTCCTTCCGGCCTTCGGGCGGGCGTCCGGTCTGTCGATCCGGACCGAGTATCTTCCGACCACCCTCCTCCTCGAGAAGCTGAGCGCCGGCGCCACACCGGATGTGCTGATCGGGACCCGGGATGCACTGCAGGACCTCGAGGCCTCGGGCGTTCTCGCTTACGGACGAGCGGTGCCCCTCGTGAGCTCCGGGCTCGGGCTCGGCGTGACCCCGGGCGCCGAGGCTCCGTCGATAGCCACCGAGAGCGACCTTGTGGGCACGCTGCTCGGCGCTCGGTCCGTGGCGTTCTCCCGTGCCGGGCAGAGCGGGATCTTCTTCCAGGAGCTGCTCATCCGGCTCGGTATCGCGGAGCAGGTGCTCGCGCGTGCGACTGCCCTCGAGTCCGGCTTCACGGGCACCGCCCTGATGGACGGTCGCGCGGATCTCGCCGTCCAGCAGGTCAGCGAACTGCTGTTCGTGGATGGCATCGAGACCGTGGTTCCGCTCCCGGAAGAGTGCCAGCAGCACACCGACTTCTCCGTTGCCCTGGGCCCCGCTGCGCACGGCAAGGCCGACGCGCAACGCCTCGTCGACCACCTGACGGACCGCTCCGCACGGAACGCCTACGTGGCGACCGGGCTGCAGGACATCAGCGCCTGAGTCGCCCGGCCATTGTGCGGAGCGACTGCACTACCTATGATTTCCGTGCCGGAGACGGGTCCTGGTCTCGACCAATTCCATCGGGGGCGATCCCATGACCGACTTCTTCACCATGAAACCCGGCGAAAGCGCGCCACCCGTGCCCGCAGGGCCCATCCTCTGCACCGGGTCCGCAGGCATGCGGCGCATCCACCGCTTCTTCCTGTGGGCCTACGGAGAGGCGCCCGGACTGGTGCGGTCCGTCGAGCCGGGTGACACCGCCCGCGCCCTCTATGTGGGGGAAGTGCTGGGCAACTTCGACAACGTGCTCCACGTCCATCACGAGGGCGAGGATCTCCTCATGTATCCGCGCCTGGCGGAGAGAGCACCCGTGTGCGCGCTGCATGTGGAGCAGATGCTGGAGCAGCATAGGCAGGTCACGCTCCGACTCGACAGCATCGAGCCGGTCCGCCTGCACTGGATGGAGACGGCCGACGCAGCCACGGGAAAGGACCTCGCTGACCGCTACGAGGACCTGTCGACGGTCCTCCAGGTGCACCTGCGCCGGGAGGTCACGGAGGTGATGCCCGTCGTGGACAGGGCGCTGACCGAGAAGGAGATCGACGAGGTCGCGCAGCACGGCATCGACACGTTCGACAGGAAGTTCCTGGTCGGCTATCTCGGGATGGTCCTCGCGACGAATCCGCCCGGCGACAGGGAGGAACTCTTCAAGGAGATCCCCTTCCCTGTCCGTCTCGTCTACCGTCTCATCGGACGCCGCCTGTACCGGAAGCAGTACGCAACCCTCTTCCCGGGACGCGTCATCCCCGACACGCTCTGATCCGCTGTGGAGGGGGATTCCCGAACGGGGGAACCGGGATGATGGTCGAGTTTCTGGACAGGACCGACGCCGGCCGCCGGTTGGGGCAGCGGCTCGCAGGGTTGCGGGGTCAGGACGTGGTGGTGCTGGGTCTGCCGCGGGGTGGCGTTCCGGTGGCCGTCGAGGTGGCGAAAGCCCTTGATGCGCCGCTGGACGTCATCGTGGTGCGGAAACTGGGGGTCCCGTTCCAGCCGGAAGTCGCCATGGGCGCCATCGGGGAGGGCGGCGCCCGAGTCCTCGATGCGCGCGTCCTCTCGCTGACCCACGTCACGGAGGAGGACCTGGAAACGGTCGAGAGGAAGGAACGCCGGCTCCTGGAGAGGCGCCTCACCCGGTACCGGCAGGGAAGGAACCGGGAAGATGTCCACGGGCGCACCGTCGTCGTGGTGGACGACGGCATCGCCACCGGCTCCACGGCACGGGTGGCGTGCCAGGTGGCCCGGCAGCTCGGCGCCGCACGGGTGATCCTCGCCGTCCCCGTCGCGCCGGCCCGGACCGTGGCCTCGTCCATGGAGGCGGACGAGCTCGTATGCCTGGTCTCACCGCGAAACTTCCAAGCGGTGGGCTACTACTACCGCGACTTCTCGCCCACCGAGGATGACGACGTGGTGAGGCTGCTCGACGCCGCCGCCCGCTCACGGCATCGTTCCCGGGAAGACGCCGTCCCCGCGGAGGACGCCGACGAGGACGTGGAGATCGCCGCGGGAAGCGTACTGCTGCGCGGCAGCCTGTACCGGCCCGCAGGGTGCGAAGGGATCGTCATCTTTGCCCATGGCAGTGGCAGCAGCAGGCACAGCCCCCGCAACCGGTTCGTGGCCTCGGTCCTTCACGACGCCGGCCTGGGGACGCTGCTGCTCGATCTGCTGACCCCGGCCGAGGAGATCCACCGCACCCACGTGTTCGATATCGCCCTCCTGGCCGAGCGGCTCGGGGCCGCTACCGGATGGCTTGAAACCCTGCAGGACGGATGGTCAGGCCGGATCGGGTACTTCGGGGCAAGCACGGGGGCGGGTGCCGCGCTCTGGGCCGCCGCCGAGCCGCACGCCACCGTTGCCGCCGTCGTGTCCCGCGGGGGCCGGCCGGACCTCGCCGGCCCCCGGCTCGCGGAGGTGCGGGCCCCCACCCTTCTGATCGTGGGCGGAGACGACGCCCAGGTGCTGGCCCTGAACCGGCAGGCCATGGCGCTGATGCGGGCTCCCACCCGGCTGGAGACCGTCCCCGGGGCCACCCACCTCTTCGAGGAACCCGGAACACTGGCCGCGGCGGCCACCCTGGCTGCCGAGTGGTTCAGCCGATATCTCCTGCCGTCCCGGCAGGAGGGACCCGCGCCGTGAGAGGGGACGGAAGCTTCCGGGTGATCCCGGCCGGCCCTCTGTTGACTGCTACACCCAGCGGAGGATCATCGGAGTACAAGCATCGGCCAGGACGAGGACGAGATGACAGCCAACGACGGCGGCAGGAGCATACCCATCCGCATCGAGTGGGTGGCCGGCTCCTCCGCGGACGCCGCAGCCTCATGGATTCCCGGTGCGAGCGCAGCCGCAGCGCTCACGCCGGGCACCGTGGCGACAGTCTTCGCGGCCGACGACGGTGAAGGGTCGCTCTACAACGACCCTGCCGTTCTGCGGGCCGGCGACTCAGGCCAGACCTCTACGGGCACGTCGGGACCCACCCCCGAGATCGATCTCTCGGGATCATTCGAGGTCGGCGGTGCAGCCGGAGACGGCGAATAGAGCCGCCGTTCTCCGCCACCGGGGCACTGCTGCGGGCAGGGAATGAAAGGGACTACTGCCGGAATCAGTGCGTACCCGTCAGGCGGTAGTCCCCTTCGTCCCCGGACCGTGCCGGATGGGTCGCACACCCGGCTGCAATCTGCCGCTTGACCTGCTCCAAGTCGTCCCTGAGCGCATCGACAGACGCCCGATACGTCGTGACGTCGGCCTTCCGGCGTCGAGCGTTGGCGAAGCTGATCCACGCGGCGACGATGACCAGCGGGACCGACACCAGCAGGGCCCACCCGGACACAGCGAGGAAGTCGAGCGTGATCGGGAGGGCCTGCTGGAACGCACGGAAGTCGTTCACCCCGCCAACGACCCCTTCCAGCGCGGTATCCAGGGGTTCAAGGTACTCCCCCACCAGAGGCGTCCCGGCGAGCGATGGGGCGCTCAGCGACGCCATCCCCTCGGGGGACCACCGCGCATCACTGAAGTGGTTCAGCACGTAGATCCCGGCAGCCGCGTTCAGCGCGGCGAACAGCAGGACGGCACCCACCGCGATCCAGTGGAAACTGCGTCGAAGCAGGAAGCCGACCCCCAGCGCGACGACGGCGGATGCGATCCACGGAGAGATGCGAAGTACGTCAAGGCTCACGCCGCCCAGTAGATCCAAGGAATGCCCCCATAGAGATGAAATCGATGCCTGCTCCGGCCCTCACGCTCGGAGACCCCGCCGTCAGGCTATAGGTCTCCGCCGATCGGGGCGGGCAGCGACACCATCATGGGCGGCGGCGCGCGCCCTCGTCAGGCAGGCAGGGAACTCAGCGCGGTCAGGGCGGCCAGCTTCTCTTCACCGGTGGGCTCGTCGGACAGCAGCGGGATCAGGGCGAAACGGTCCGTCAGCGTGTGTACCGTCGCGATCTGGTCGATCTCGCTCGCCGCGCGGGCCCGCAGGAACGGCGTCTGCGGGTGTGCGGCGGCGATCGAGTTGTTGACCACCCACGCCCACGGATGGATCCTGGCCCGTTCCAGGTCGCCCTGCAGTTCCTGGGCCTCCAGCACCGGCGTCGTCTCGGCCAGCGTCACAAGAACCACCTTCGTCTGGGTGGGATCCTGCAACCGCATCAGCGGGGTCACGAACCCCATGGTGTCCCCGACCTGGCGGGCGATCTCCCGGTGGTAGGAGCCGGCGGCATCCAGGAGCAGCAGCGTGTGGCCGGTCGGTGCCGTGTCGATCACGACGAAGTGCCGGCGTGATTCCTGCACCACTTTGGAGAACTGCCGGAACACCGCCACCTCGTCGGTGCAGGGCGAGAGGAGGTCCTCGGCGAGCGCCGCACGCCCGTCGTCGTCCAGATTCCTGCCCTTGGTCTCCATCACGTGGCTCCGGTATTCCTCGATGGCAGCTTCCGGATCGATGCGCGACACCGTCAGGCCCGGGATGGACCCGTGGAGCGTCTCGGTGAGGTGCGCCGCGGGATCGGTGGTGGTGAGGTGCACCGCGTGCCCGCGCTTGGCCAGGGCGACGGCGATGGCCGCTGCGACGGTGGTCTTGCCGACCCCTCCCTTGCCCATGCACATGATGAGGCCGTGGCCGTCGAGTTCCACCTCGTTGACCAGGGCGGCCAGCGGGGCGTCCTCGACGTCCGGGACCGAGGCGGCGTCGCCCGGGATGATCCCACCGGACGACGCCGCGAACAGGGATTCCAGCGCAGGGATGCCGACCATGTTCGCCGGCTTCAGATCGAGGACGTCGCGCGGCAGCCCCGCGACCGCGCCGGGGATGGCCGCAATGGCGGCAGCCTCACGGGCGCGCAGGGCCTGCGCCAGGTCCTCGTCCCCCGCGGCGTCGGGCAGGACCCCGTTGATGACGACGTATCCGCCGCCGATCCCGATCTGGTTCAGCTCGAGATACGTCCGCTCGATCTCGACCAGGGACGAGGTCTGCGCACGGGCGACCAGCACGAGGCGCGTCCTCGCCGGGTCCGTGAGCGCCTGGACCGCCGTGGCGTACACCTGCTTGTGCTTCTCCAGTCCGGACAGCGGACCCAGGCAGGAGGGGTCTCCCTTGCCGGCCTCGAGGAAGTCGGTCCAGGAGCCGGGCAGTTGCAGGAGCCTGATGGTGTGGCCCGTCGGGGCGGTGTCGAACACGATGTGGTCGTACTCGCCGTAGGACCCGTCGTCGGCGAGCAGGTTCGTGAACTCGTCGAAGGAGGCGATCTCCGTGGTGCAGGACCCGGACAGGCTCTCCGCGATCCCGGCCAGCTCGGTCTCCGGGAGAAGGCCACGGACCGGCGCGATGATCCGCTCCCGGTAGGCCTCGGCCGCCTGCTCGGGGTCGATCTCCAGCGCGGAGAGACCCGGGACCTCCGCGATGTCGGTGATGGTGTTCCCGATGGTCACGCCGAAGACCTGCCCCACGTTGGAGGCGGGGTCGGTGCTGACCAGCAGGACCTTCCGACCGGCCCTCGCCAGGGTGAGTGCCGTCGCGCAGGCCACCGAGGTCTTGCCCACGCCGCCCTTGCCGGTGAAGAACAGGAATCGGGGTGCGTCCTCGAGGAACTTCATGCCGGGTCCTAGCTGCAGCTCGAGGAGCCGCCGCAGCAGCCGCCGGACGCGTCGGTCAGGCCGAGGTCCGGGCGGGCCTCCGGTTCGACGGCAGCTTCGACGGTGCCTCCACCCAGCCCGGCAAGGCGGACCAGCTGGTCCCGGCTCGGGTACGTTCCGGTAGCAACCGTCACGCCGTCGACGGTCGTGAGCGGGAGTCCCTTCGACCCGACCAGGTGCATGAACCCGCGGACCGTCTCGTCCTCCGTGAAGGCGATCGGTTCGCTGGCCAGGTTGTGGCGCACGATGTCGGCGCCGAGTCCCTGGAGGTGACGCACGTCGGCGGTCACGTCCACGAGGGACTGGTCCACATCGGGGCCGCAGACGCCGGTGTCGCAGCAGAGGGCCGATTCGTAGATGCGGATCGCGGGCATGTGGTGCTCCTTGGCGTGCATAGCGGATGGGACTCACTCCCATTATATCGATAATCATCGATATGCCATAGGACGTCCGCCACAGAACGGCGGGCCGCCCACCGAAAGGTGAGCGACCCGCCGTCGTACGCCATCTAGAACACGCGGATGGGGATCTCCGCCGGGTCCATGAGCAGCCCCTCGATCTCGTCGTCGAGCCGGACCAGCGTGATGGACGCGCCGGCCATGTCCAGGGACGTGCAGTACTCCCCCACATAGCTGCGGCCCACGCTGATGCCCTGCTCGGCGAGGCGCTTGTGCGCCTGCCCGTACAGCAGATACAGCTCGCTGATCGGGGTGCCGCCCAGGCCGTTGATCATGAGCGCCACGCGGTCGCCCTCCTTGAAGGGCAGGTCCTTCACGATGGGGGCGAGCATCTCCTCGACGATCTCGTTGGCCGGCATCATCTTCCCCCGACGGCGGCCCGGCTCGCCGTGGATGCCCACGCCAATCTCGATCTCGTCGTCGCCGAGCTCGAACAGCGGGCTGCCCTTGGCCGGCGGCGTGCACGCGGTGAGCGCGACGCCCATGGTCCGGGTCACCGAGTTCACCTTCTCGCCGATCCGGATGACCTCGCCGAGATCGGCGCCCCGCTCGGACGCGGCGGCCACGGCCTTGATGACGAAGAAGTTGCCCGCCACCCCGCGGCGCCCGATCGTGTAGGTGGAGTCCTCCACGGAGACGTCGTCGTTGATGAACAGCGTCTTCACCTCGATGCCGTCCGCGGAGGACATCTCCTCCGCCATCTCGAAGACCATCTTGTCGCCCGTGTAGTTGTTCACCAGCAGCAGCACGCCCTTGGGCGACGCCATGAGCTTGGTGGTCTCGTACACGTAGTCGAACGGCGGGGCCGCGAACACGTCGCCCGGGCATGCGGCGTCGAGCATGCCCTTGCCCACGATCATCACGTGGGCGGGCTCGTGCCCTGAGCCGGAGCCCTGCACGATCGACACCTTGCTCTCGTCCGGGCCGTCGGCGCGCATGATCAGGTTGTACTCGGGCACGTACTTCAGGGTGTCCGGGTTGGCGAGCGCCAGGCCCTCGAGCATCTCGGGGACGAACTGCTGCGGATCATTGACGAACTTCTTCATGGGGGCTCCACATCGTTGTGAGGGTTGGACGGGTCAGGGACAGTCAGGGCCAGTCGGCCACGATGCGCTCGACGATGACGGCCACGGCCACCGCACCGGCGTCGGGCGAGCCGATGCTGCGGGTGCCGCTGTAGCTGGCGCGGCCACGCTTGGCCTCCATGGTCGACGTCGCATCGGCGCACTCGCGGATCTTCGCGGCGAACGCCGCCCGGCACTCCTCCGGGGAGGCGCCCACGGCGAGCCGGCGTTCCAGCTCGTCGGTGGCGGGGATGAGGGCGTCGAGCAGGGTCTTGTCGCCGAGGTCCGAGTTGCCGCGCTTCTTGATGCCGTCCGTGGCGCCGCGGAGCATGGCGACGACGGCGGCCCCGTCGATCGTATCGGTGGTCTTCGCGGCGGCGGACGCCCGGAGGAACGCCGTCCCCCACAGCGGCCCGGAGGTCCCGCCGATCCTGCTGGAGATGGCGAGCGCGATCTGCTGCAGGAACGTGGCGGCGTCGTCGCGCTTGAGCGAATCCCAGTCGGCCAGGACCTTCTCGAAGCCGCGGGCCAGGGAGTAGCCGAGGTCGCCGTCGCCCACCACGGCGTCGAGGTCACCGAACTCCTTCTCCTTCTCGACGGTGGTCTGCGCCAGGGAGCGGACGACGTACTCGACGTCGTCGATCTTGGTGGTGCTCATGGTGTCTCCGTTCCGGTGGACGGTGCAGGGGAAGTCGCAGTCGACGCGGCGGCGAGCAGCGCCTGCAGCGTGGCGAGGGTGACGGCGCCGGAGACGCCGACGCCGTGCGGGTCGTCGAGCACCTCGACCGGCTCGCCGTCCGGGTCCCCGAGGGAGCTGACGACGAGCGCGGCGCCCGTGAAGTCCTCCTCGCGGGTGAAGCCGCTGACGGTCACCACGGTGGTAAGGCCGGCGGCGACGGCGGCGCGCAGCCCGTTGCCGCTGTCCTCGACGACGATCGCGTCGTGGGCCGAGACGCCGAGCTCCCTCAGCGCCAGCAGGTAGATGTCGGGTGCGGGCTTCTTTGCGGGGACGACGTCGCCGGCGAACACCGCGAAGTGCGCGGCGAGGTCCTTCCCGACGGCGTGCGTCAGGACGGCGCGGACCGCGGGTTCCGCGGAGGTGGAGGCGACGGCGAGCGTCCACCCGGCGTCGCGCGCTTCCTTCACGATGCGGGCGATGCCCGGCCGGGCGGGCATGACGCCGCTCTCGACGAGACCCTTGTAGATCTCGGTCTTCCGCTTGTGCCAGGCGAGGATCGTGGCGTCGGTGGAGGCGTCGTCGTCCAGGCTGAGCTCGGCGATCAGCGCGGGGGTGAGGATGCTGCGCATGCGCTCCTTGCCGCCGCCGATCTTCACCCGCTCGGCGTACTCGTCGACGCTCCACTGCACGGGTACGCCGAACTCGGCGAAGGTCCGGTTGAAGGCGGGCAGGTGGCCGTACTGCTCGGTGTCGGCGAGCACGCCGTCGCAGTCGAAGATGAGGGCGGGCATGCTCAGCGGCCGCCCTTGCCGGCGCTGCCGAACTGCGTGCAGAGATCCGTGGTGAGGGCGACGACGTCGGCCCGCGTGTGCTTGAACAACGACGGCGGATCCCACTTGTTCTTCTGCTCGGCCTGCTTGAGGAATGCCAGGCTGGACTGCATGTACGTCTCCTTGAGCGCCGTGGAGATGTTGACCTTCGCGCAGCCGCGGGCGATGAGGTCCGCGAACTGCTCGGCGCTCAGGCCGCTGCCGCCGTGCAGGGCGATGGGGACGCTGCGGGCCTCGACCAGCTGGGTGACCCGGTTGGCGTCGAGCACCGGGGCGGCCTTGTAGCTGCCGTGGGCGTTCCCGATGGAGGGGGCGAAGACGTCGATCCCGGTGGCGTCGATGAACGCGAGGGCCACCTCGAGGGTCTGCTGGCGGGACACGTCGTCGGACCCGTGGTCGTCCTCGACGCCGGTGATCGCCTCGATCTCCCCCTCAACCTGCGCGCCGTGGCGGCGGGCCTCGGCGACCACCTCGATGGTCTGGCGCTGGTTCTCCTCCACCGGGAGCTCGGACGCGTCGAACAGCACCGAGTTCCAGCCGACCCGCAGGCAGTCCGTGATGACCTCGCGGTCCGGGCAGTGGTCCAGGTGCAGGGTGACGGGCACCTCGATGCCGCGCGTCATGGACCGCCACATGTCGAAGAGCACGCGGGAGCCGATACTGCGCACGGTCTTCACCGAGGTCTGCAGGATCACCGGGGAGTTGGCCTCCACCGCGCCGGCGAGCACGCCCTCCATGGTGAGGTCGTTGAAGATGTTGATGGCGGGCACGCCGTAGCGTGCCTTGAATGCCGGGTCCACGATGTCCTTCAGGGGTACGACAGCCACAATATGATTCCTCCTGGTCAGGCTTCCTCCCACGCTAGGTGGGCGCTCCCGCCCTGGGTATGGGGGTTCTCCCGCCCCCGGTCTGGGGGGAATCACCACCCCGGGAAATCACCACCTCGCCAGCAGCCGACGCGGGTGGTTGAGTGGGCCGCGGCCGCACGGCCTCCCACTTCAACGACGAAGGACACCCATGGCACCCGGATCAGTACTCGAGACCATCACGTCGGAAGAAGCCCGCATCGTCATCGATGCCGCGGCAGCAAAGGCCACGGAGATCGGCCAGCCCATGGACATCGCCGTGGTCGACGCCGGCGGGAACCTGAAGGCGCACGTACGCATGGACGGCGCGAACATCGGCAGCATCACCATCGCGATCAACAAGGCCTACACGGCCATCGCCTTCCAGTGCGAGACCGGCGACCTGCAGGAACTCACCCGGCCCCACGGCCCCATCCACGGCCTGAGCGACGCCCACGGCGGACGCCTCGTGGTGTTCCCCGGCGGCATCCCGCTGGTGCGCGACGGCAGCATCATCGGCGCGATCGGCGTCTCCACCGGCACCATCGAGCAGGACCAGGAAGTCGCCTCCGCCGGCGCTGCCGCCTACCTGGAGTTCGCGATCGCCTGACCGCGGTGCCGAGTCACGGTCTTATGACCGGTCACCCTCACGGGACCCGCTGGACTCGGCGATCCGCTTGATGGCGGCGAGCGTCGTCGGGATGCTGTCGAGCGCCTGCTGGGTGCGGTCGGCGATCTGCGCGGGCGCATCATCGCCGAACTTCTCCTCGAACATGGCGATGCCGCCCGGCAGGAAATCCCAGGATTCGGTCAGAGTGGTCCCGGTGCCGGCCGGCATCAGCGTGTAGCCCCAGCGAACCCTGTCGCCGCCGACCACCCACGCGAACTCGCGGCCGCGCTCTGCAGCCACGACCTGCGATCGAGTTTCCCAGGTCCGGTGCGGGAGTTCGTTGTGCCCGGTGAACCAGGAGCCCATCTGGCCTGCCGCGGCGTCGTCGTCCCACCAGCACCGCGTGCAGACCGGACTCCACTCGCCGGTGCGGGTGATGTCGGAAACGAGTTCATAGACGCTGTCCGACGACGCCTGGATGGTGATGGATTCCCGATGATCGAGGATGCGTGGCTGGCTCATGGGCCCAGTCTCACAGAGCGGCTGTCCTGAGCGGTCCCCGCCACTGCGGGAACGGCTGTAGCGCACTGCATAGACTGGGCTCTCGCGCCGGCTACGAAAGGTCTCCACATGTTGAACACCGAACGAACCGGCGCCGGAAGGCCACTCGTCCTCGTGCACGGGCTCGGCTCGAGCGTCCGCACCTGGGACCCCGTCCTCCCCCTGCTGCGGGACCAGCGCGAGGTCATCGCCATCGACCTCCCCGGGTTCGGCAGCAGCACGCCGCTCGCGGGCGAGGTCACCATCGCGACCCTCACGGACGCCGTCCAGCAGTTCCTCGAGGAAGAGGACCTGCGCGACGCGGATCTCGTCGGAAGCTCGATGGGTGCGCGGATCGTGGTCGAACTGGCGCGGCGGGGTCACGCCGGCAACGTCGTCGCCCTCGATCCCGGAGGATTCTGGAGCGACACCCAGGTGCGCATCTTCAACGGCAGCATCACCCCGTCCATCGCGCTGGTGCGGCGCCTCCAGTCCGTCCTGCCGTCACTGGTCCAGCAGGCTGCGGGGCGGACGGCATTGCTTGCCCAGTTCTCCGCGGCCCCCTGGAAGCTCGACCCGGACCTCGTCCTCACCGAGCTCCGCGGATTCGCCACCTCGCCCAGTCTCGACGAAGCGCGTCGATCCCTCGCGCACGGACCGCGCCAGGCGGGCGCGCCGCAGGGGACGATCAAGGGCACGCTGGCGTTCGGCTGGGGCCGGGCGGACAGGGTCACCCCGCTCAGCGAGGCCGCTGTCGCCATGTCTCTCTATCCGGACGCCACCCTGCACGTCTTCGAGGACTGCGGGCACTTCCCGCACTGGGACCAGCCGCAGGAGACAGCCCGGTTCATCCTCGACGCCACCACCGCTGGGTCGTCGTGACCATCCTTCGAGCCGCACACCTGGTAAGCGTGCTGGTCACACCTCAGTACGTAGGCTGAGGACGGGTGCGGGCGCCTACGTGGGGTTCGCGGTCGCCTGAGACGTGTTCTGCTGCAGGGTCACGAGCATGGTGCGGTTGCGGGCGCCGGTCTTCCGGAGCATCGCGCCCACGTGCTTCTCCACCGTCTTGACAGAGATTCCGAGGCGCGTGGCGATCTGCTTGTCTGCCAGCCCCTCGGCGAGCAGGTCGCGCACCTCCAGTTCGCGGACCGTGAGGTGGGCTGTACTCGGCGTTGCCTCGGCTGTCTGCCGCGCCTCGGCGAGTCGGGTGAAGATCGCCCCGTCCAGGAGGGCGTCGCCGCGGGCGGCGGCGACGACGACGCGCGCCACCTCGGCGGGCGTCGAGGACAGTGAGATAAACCCCCGCACGCCCGACGACGCCGCCGTCGCCAGCTGCTGGTCGGTCGGGTGGTCGACGACGACGACCACGGGCCGTTCAACGGTGTCCCCGCTGGCCACTTGGGCCTCGGCGTACTGGCCGAGCAGGGCCTCGTCGAGGACGATCATGTCCGGTTGCAGCAGGGACACCCCTTCGGTCAGGTCCTCGATGGTGGCGTGTTCGCCGAGCACGTGGACGGACGGTTCGGAAGTTTCCAGCAGGCGCACGAGCCCGGCCCGGACGAGGGGCTGGGTACCGGCGACGATCACCTTCCAGCGTTCCCGGGAGGCGTCGCCGTTGGAGGAGTAGGGCACCTGGGCGCGGATGCTGGTGCCCCAGCCCGGTGTCGAATCGACATGGAGTTCACCCCGCAGGTAGTGGGCGCGGGCGGCCATGCCGTGCAGGCCGAGCCGGCGGCCCTGTGCGGTTCCTGCATCACTCTCGATGTCCGGCCGCTCGAAGCCGCGCCCGTTGTCCTCGACGACGGAGGTTAGACCTGCTTCGTCGTAGAAGATGCCTACTCGGCACGTGGTGGCTCGGGCATGAGCGACGACGTTAGCCACCGCTTCCTGGATGACCATGAAGAGCTGGTGCACGACGACGGGCGCCACTTCGTGCGGTTCGCCGGTCACTTCGTGTGGTTGGCCGGTCACGAGGAGCGTCAGGTCTATGGGGTAACTGTTGCCTACACGATCAAGTTCTCGACGTACTGCCTCCTCGAGAGTGCTACCGGCGAGGCTGGACGGGGCGAGGCCCAGCACGGTGCGTCGGGTCTCGAAAAGCGCTTCGTGGGCGAGCACGCGGGCGGAATCGATGTGCTGGATGGAGGGCGATCCACCAGGCGTCGTCCTGTCGGCCCGATCGAGATGCAGCAGGAGCGAGCCCAAGGAACGGGCGATGGTCTCATGGACTTCCTGCACGGCCCGTTCGCGTTCGCCGGCAACAGCGGCCTCACGCGCCTTTGCTGCGGCGGCCTGATGGAGCCGGGAGTTCATGATGGCGATGGCGGCATGGTTGGCGAAGAGCTCCACAAGAGAAGCGTCTGCTGCAGTGAAGACGCGGCCGGGCCCATCGCTGAAGATGGCGAACGTGCCGATGATGGCACCGTCCCACGCGATGGGCACTCCGATGACGGCACTCCCCCAACGTGGATCCGCTGGGTCGATGTGCCCGATCGCCACGGAGGCATAGCGGTCGAGGATGACCGTTCCGTGGGTGGCAACGATCTGGCCGGTCAGACCCTCCGTCAGTGGGAAGGTCTGACCCTGGTGGCAGCCGACGCCCTGGTCCACTTCCTTGCGGTAGTACCCCTCGGCCTCGTGGACTATCGAGATGGAGCCACTCTCGCAGTCGAGGAGTGCGACGGCGTGGCCGAGCACGCGCTCGAGGAGCGGTACCAGGTCGAACTGACCGGCGAGGTCGCCGGCGAGTTCAGTGATGCGGTCCAGTTGGGAGGGCGAAGTGTGGTCCTGAGTGACACTGGGCGTGGGAAGCTGCTGCATGTACGACACCTGTCTCCTGCAACCGGGCGCGACGCTGCGCACGGGCCTTCAGGATAGCGGGCCACTCCACTGCCAGCACTCTGGTCCGGCTGGGTACAGTAGAAGCCATTCTCGAGGGTCCCGAGACCCTCGATAGTCGAACACGCCCGTCACATCACGAGGACGCGGCAAGTGCTCGACGAACAGGGCTGAGCAGCAGATCCGCTCCGTCTTCAACAGACGCTCGACCCTCTTTCCACCGCCCGGCCTCGACCCGGACGAGTCGTTCTTCGCCGAGAGGGCGCCATCGGACCGATATGGCACTCGACCGTGTGTCGGTGTGCTCGCTTCCGGCACCAGTCATGCGACGCTTATGATCCGTACCTACTCATCGCTACTCCCACAGCCCACCGTCACCCTTCTTCGCAGCTCGGGGTCCTGTTGCAAAGGAGGGTCTGGTAGCCGGTCGTCCCGGTATGGTTGCAGCACAATCATTGGTAATCCGGGGGGGTCTTGTCACCGGGCCGGCTCTGGCGGCAGCTAATTGCTGAGCCAGGCACGACGAGCGATCCTTCGTAACTTGCATGCCGACACCTGCCACCGTTGATCAACCATCAGTGGATGGTGACCGAAGAGATAGCAGACATGGCGGTGATCGTGGACCAGCACGACGTGCACGTGTTCGCCAGTCTGAAAGTCGGCGAATGCGGTCACCATGCCGTGGCTCTGAGCCGGGTGGGCGGGAAGTTCTTCGATAAGACCCTGCCCAATGGCGAGGCGCGGCTGCAGGACATCCCCGCCAGTCTCGCCCGGCACGGGAAGATCCTGTTGGTGATGGACCAGCCGGAGACCATTGGGGGTTACTGGTCGCGGCGGCCCAGACCACCGGCGCAGCCGTGGGCTACTTGTCGTACCTGGCGACGCGCCGGATCGCAAACCTACACCGGACCATACCGACGCCGATGCCCGTGACGTGTTGGTCCTCGCCGAAGCTGGGCGGACCATGCCCTACACCATGCGCGCGATCGTTACAACGCAGACCGCCGCCGAGAATGCCGTCGAGTTCGGATTGCCGGAGTGCGTCGTCGGAGGAATTCACTTCTCGGAGCTGGCGCCGGCGCCCACCGACATGAAGATTGGGCGCGACCGCTACCTGTAAGTCACCTCGCTGCGGGCATTCCAGAGGGTGAGCCGGCGGGATTCATCGTCTGCATCGACCCATGGACCGGTGCAGGAGAGGCGATCGTGACCGGCTTATGCACCCCGCCCGGCCTCGCGCTGGACCAGACGGGCAACATCTTCGTCGCCGAGCCGCAGGGCCACCGCATCTCGGTGGTGCCAGCCAGCACCACTCAGGCCGTGCTGTTCGCCGCCCCGGTGCGGCAGGTCGACCCGGGGTCCAGAAGGCCAGCCTCGATTTGTCTAAGTCGGCCAGTAACAATCTGAACAGAGACGGACGCGGAGCTCCACTCCTTATCGATCTGAAGGCCGACGTCCTACTAATCGGTGTCCTGTAGGTAGCGCTCGACACGACGAACTAGGTGCTCGTCGACCGCTATTTCGCACTCCCACACATCTAGGTAGCTCCAACCTAGGGAGGTGAGAGCTGCCCGCTGGGCCGCATCCCTTTCCTGATTCCGCTCCCGTTTGCTCCTCCAGAAATCACGGTTCGACTTAGGCAGCCGCTCTCCTACGGAACAGCTATGGCCATGCCAGAAACATCCATTGACAAAGATAACTTTTCGCCTGCCGGGGAACACGAGATCCGGACGCCCCGGGAGCCTCCGGTCGTGAAGCCGATATCGATATCCGGCACCGTGGAGCTTTCGTCGAAGCCAGATCTCCGGCTTCGTGTCCTTTGAACGAATCTTTGACATGTGAGCGCTGCGCTGCTCGGGTGTCATGAAGTCCGCCATTGCCCCATCGTACGTCCGTCCGAACACAGAAATCCCTTTGGAGGCGTGCGAGGCGGCCGTTGCCTCCTGGCGTACTTCGGGGCGATACCAGATTGACTCGCGTCTCGCACACGGAGGAGCGGTTTACGCCAGAGCTGCAACCACCGCGGAAAATCAGGCTAAGGACCGGTAGGTCTCGGATAGATGCGCCAGAAGCTTGCCCACAGCATATGACTGCCACGGCGATACCGCGTTTCCGACTTGCGTATATTGTGGCACCTCAACCCGGCGGCGGTGTGACCCGGTAGTTTCTTTACCAAGGAATTCGAAGGAATCAGGAAATCCCTGAAAGCGTGCAAGCTCCCTCACTGTGAAAATGCGAGGCTCCGTCGGGTGGACGTAGTCGTCTGGCAGGGTGACAACCGTGCGTGTTGGTTGATCCGCGTCTAGAACCTTCTGGCTATGTTTTTTAGTAACTAGCTCAACTGCGAGCTCCACCAGTTCGTCAAGGGACCGAATAGTCCTCGTGGCCGGGGGGCGGGCAGAAGAGACAATGTTTACCGGAAGGTCGATGCCTGCGAGGCTGCGCTTCGCCAGGGCTTCTTGGCCCTCGCGGTCCAAAGCGCTCATTCGACTGAGGAGACGTTGATCCACGCCGTGGCGGGACATCAAGGTGTACAACGAGAATCGAGTGACGACGGCGTCGCTGTGAACCCGTGGTGTCTGATTCGGCAGTTCGGGACCAAAACGACCCGGTTTCGGCCGTACAGCGTCTTCCGCTTCTGTCAGCCGCGCAAGATAGTCCCGGTTTCTTCCTCGGTGTAGTCCGTCCCAACCCGCCAAGTCCGATATGGCGTCCCTGATGCTGAAAGATTCAGTCGAGCGTGTCGTTGGGACGGGAGCAAGCGGTGGCACATCGTCCACCAAATCCTCGAAGTTCGATTTCCAAATGTCAGGGGTTGCTTCGACACCCAGCTTTGCGGCTATCTCCTGCCTCAACGCGATTAGCATCAATCGAGGGCGAAATTGCGGCGCGCCGTAGTGTACGGCGTTTACTTGGACGGCCTGCACAACATAACCAGAGCCGATCAGGGAAAGAGCAGTCCCTAATTGAGCGAAGGAGGATTCCTCCCCCTTCACGAAGCTCTGGCTCATCCCAACGACGTTCTCGATTACTACGGCCTTGGGGTTGGTCTCCTCCACGAAGGAGAGGTATTCCCAGGCCAGTCGGTTACGCAGGTCGTCCTTCCTGCGCCGTCCTGCAAGCGAGAAGCCTTGGCATGGCGGACCGCCGACTACTGCGTCAATGTCTTCCTGCCTGATCTTCGCCATCAGACTCTGGTCAGAAAGCACATCCGCGAGCTCGCTGACTAGTACCTTCCCCTCGTACTGGCGGCGGCGGCTTTGCTGGAGGTACTCGTGCCATACCCGCGGATCTGACGCCTCACCTACGTAGTTGTGGTAGAACGTGCGGGCAGCCATGTCAGACTTCTCCACCGCTGCCACTAGGGTCCCGCCGGCTCGCTCCATGCCCAGCGATAGGCCACCACAACCTGCAAACAGGTCAACAAACTTCATCACCAACACAGTCTGCCAGAGGCGGCCGACCATTTCCAGGCAACGCACCCCGCCAGCGCTACAGACCTAGGGCGTGTCTCCTAACCTCACTGCGGGGTGAATGGAATCCTTTTGGAATGTCTCGTACTCGTAGCCTGTCGGATGCCGCGTGGGGGCGTTTGGAGCCGTTGATGCCGGTTGCTGCCCGGGTCGGGGGGCGACCGTTCCAGGATCATCGTCGGGTGGTCGAGGGGATCATCTGGCGGTTCCGGACCGGGTCTCCGTGGCGTGACCTTCCGGCGGAGTTTGGCCCCTGGCAGACCGCGTGGAAACGCCACCGCCGCTTCAGCGCTGACGGCACCTGGGACAGGATTCAGGCCGAACTGCTCGCTGAGGCCGACGCTGTCGGCGGTGTGGACTGGGCGGTGAGTGTTGACTCGACAATCAATCGGGCTTATCAGCACGCAACTAACCTTCCCCGCGACACAGGGGGATCTGTCGAGTTACAAGAAACTGCGCATCGAGCCCACTGACCATGCCATCGGCCGGTCGCGGGGCGGCCTGAGCACCAAGATTCACCACCTGATCGACGGACGCGGATTGCCCCTGGTCGTACTCGTCGGCGCCGGACAGGCGGGCGACTCGCCGATGTTCCCGGTTCTTATGGAGCATCTGCGCGTGGCCCGCCGCGGCCCCGGACGACCACGCTCCCGCCCAGACCGGGTCCGGGCGGATAAGGCGTACTCGTCCCGCGCGATCCGCACTCACCTGCGCGCGCGAGGCATCATTGCCGTCATTCCCGAGCCCTCCGACCAACGAGGACATCGGGCACGCCGCGGAAGCAGGGGTGGCCGACCGGTCAGCTATGACGCCAAGGATTACAAAGGCCGCAATGTCGTCGAACGCTCCTTCAACGAAGACAAGCAATGGCGAGGCATCGCGACCCGCTACGACAAACTCGCCCTCACCTACCGAGGCGGCACCGTGCTCCGGGCGATCACCCTCTGGCTCAAACGGTTAGGAGACACGCCCTAGTTCCCATAGAGTTCGTAGTACGGCACGACCCGAACGAACCTGCCTTCATCAAATCCAAAGGACTTGAAGAAAACCTCATGCTGGCGTAGTTCGGTGATGCGCCGCGGCACATCGTGGGAAAGGTCCGGCAGCCCGAGGTTCGCCAGTTCTCTACCCGTCACCGAAGGCACCTTATGGATGAACCAGGTGCGCAGCGGCTGCCCGTAGTTCTCCCTTCCTTCCCTGAAGTGCGAGAGGTACTGAGAGGCCAGCATCACTCCGTATCCGAACTGCCGCCCCTGAAGCATCAGGTCCATGAGGACCGGGAAGTCGTACCGCATGATGTTGACGGCTTCATCTACTAAGAGGAACGACTTCAGGTAGCGCAGTTGCGGATCCGTGCCTTGGAAGGGCGGCTTGCCCGAACGAAGCATGTTGTCATAGTAGAGGTTTAGGAACAGGGCGACGAGGGCATTCTTGGCGCTTTGATCCTGACCTAGGTGATCAAGCGCGACAACGAGCACGTTGCCGTCAAGCAACTCACCGAAGGGTTTCAAGGTAGTCCGGTCATCACTGAAAATGTGGCTCAGCACGAAGCTATCCAAAATGGAAGAAACAGAGTCAGGGTTTGCCGACTTTTCAATGTATTGGGTGCGTACCTCCGCCAGGGTGGGCGGACGGTTGCCGTTTTGCTCGTAGAGTTCCCGGATCGACTCATTGAGGAGGCTTGCTTGCACTGGGCCGACGCCTCTGTAGATCTTTTTGAGGACGTCGACGAATGCTGCTGCTTGTTGGTAGGGCAGTCTTGAGTGGTCTGAGGTGACCGGCATGAAGACGTTGACAGGAATCGCGTGGGGGCGGAGCACGACCCCTCCCACGCGCTGCAAGAATTCGTCCCTCTGGAAGTCCCCCTTGTAATCAAAGATCAGCATTGAAGTCGATTTAGTCGGCTGCACTTTCGCAGCCTGGCTCCGTATTTGCGCGATGAGGGCCTTGACGAGCTCGGTTTTGCCCGTGCCCAGATCGCCGACGATGCCAACGTTCATTTGGTTGAGATTCGTGTTGCTCGGCCAGAAGTCTACGGTCGAGCGTCCGATGCTGCCGAGCAAACTGCCTACCCCTAGGCGGACACCTTCCCCTGCGATACCAGGTTCTGTCTTGGGCTCGGGGTCTGCCTCGGGCTCGGGGTCTGCCTCGGGCTCGGGCTCTGGCTCGGGCTCGGCCTCTGGGGGACCCGGTTCATTCGCGTCCTTGCCGATTGCATCAACCAACGCGCACCAGCCAGCCGCGAGATCAGTGTTCTCGTCACTTTCGATAGAGTCGAACACGAGGGCGGTATCAGCGATTAGGGCTTCGGCTGTGAATCCGTCAGCCTCAACTTCTCCGACGTAAAAGTCTTCGCCGTCGTTAGTGCGCGCACCGTGTTGCAGGTATGTGAGAAGTGGCTTTCCTACGCGAACCTTCATGCGCCCCTGCGCCAACGCCGCTAGGCGCCCAGCAACCATATCCGGACGGCTTATCTCTGAGTGCGGGCTCAAGCGTGACGCAGTCTCGACCAGGGTGGCTAAGCTGTTCATCCAGAGCACACGGTCAGCATCTTGAATACTGTCCGCCCGTACCTCAATCCGCTTCAGCAATTCGTAACTTGCTCCGAGCTGATCAAGGGGTTCCCTCAGCGCAAAGGAACCGGGAGCGGGTAGGTTCGAGCCGCTTGAACCAGCTTGAAGCCCATAGCACTTGATCTCCACAGGTGACAGAAGCACCTGCTCATCGTCCATCTCAATGAACAAGAGGTCCGCGCGTCGCTGGTGCTGTCCGTGATCTGCCTGCTTCGATAACGTGCGAAGAAAGTAATCTGCGGCGTCTATTGGGACGACGAACCGGTTCGCCGTCTCCGAGACCGCCTTATCGAACAGAGCGAAGGTTAGGAAGAACCCGAGAGCACCGGCAACGTGTGTGCCGCCCATGGACAACAGAGATGACAGTCCCACCCCACGGCTTCCAAGGCTCGACATTACCAACTTCTTGAGTGCGGTTGGTGCTTGTTCGTCCCTTCGGGCCTTGGTCAGGAGTGCCTCCAGCTGGTGCCCGAAGCTATCGGGAACCTTGGCGATTGCGACGAAGGGACGCCGTTCCATGAAGGGAACATCAAGGGATCGTTCGAATACCGGTGGGCGCCACTCCCACAACATGCGACCCCCGTCCCCATGCTCGTCCATCAGTTCTGAAATGACCGCCGGGCTGAGGAACGATTCGCCGAGTACAGTCCAATCGGCCGTCACGTCGGCGAGGTCCCGACGCATCATGCCAGCTTCCACAGTAGGGGCCGATCCGTCCGATTCGAGAGCATCGAGAGCACCGGTGAAGGGGGCCCAGCCCATGTCTCTGGGAACAGCAGGTTGACTCATGCTAAGGCGCCTGGCATTCAGCTTGTTCGCGCCACTTTCGAAACGGCGAAGGGGCACGTAACCCAACACGCCATTTGATTGACCTCCGCGGCCAACGCGGATCGTCGAACCCGAGTCCTGAAGGAACCGGATATTGCACCCAACTCTGGCGTTGTCGGCTGGAGAATAGCGCGACCACGTCAGGAGCATATCGTGATTGTCGCGAACAAGGCGCGTGACAGCGTCTCGTGGAACGGGACCATCCCGCTTAACTGAGTCGAGGACCCTCACGCCGCCCATTAGGCGACCGGCCTTGGACTCTCCCCATTCCTCTGCAACGGCAAGAACGGAATCGTCGATTTCACTGAGTCGAATCTGACGGTCCTGAGCGTGCAGGTCAACAGTGAGGGTTGTAATGTGCGGATGCATCTTCCGGAACGAACGAAGCGCCGCGTCCACGGCTGTTGCGTTTAGCCCACTTACCGCAGCGCCCGGAGAAAGTGCGTTTCCAATGCTGTCAGGCGGGGCGAGACGTTTGGGCCTATCAGTTCCTGGCCGAAGCAACATCGACCATCCCAAGAAAATTTGGCCCTCGCCGGAGTCCGCCGGCACGGCCAGCATTCCGCCGGAGTTTGACTCGCCGGGCCCAACAAGCGGGAGGTTCCAGCCCTCGATCGAACCCGCCAGCTGGACCGAATCTTCGGCCGAGTAGAGGACATGCTCGGCACCAGCGAGCCACGCAAGCCGCAGCGGATGAAGCGGGCTCAGTAGCACGGCCTGACATCCATCATCCCCTTCAACGTCCCAGACACTGACCGACATAGGGTAGGCCGCCCAAAAGATGTTCTCGTCACGTCCGGTTGCGCGAGCCGCAAGCACGAGGGCTTCGTACGCCTCCAAGTATTCTGTTAGTGATGAGGCGCCCCAGAGTGAACGCCAGGAGGTCCGCGACGGCCACTCGAAACTCGCCTCTGCAGCATTCGGGTCCCGCCGGGCAAGAAGCGTACCCAGGCTTAGCCCCCGAAGAGCGGTCCTGAACCGTTCCGCTTCAGGACCCCAGATGAAGCCTGTGTCGGCATCGAAGTAGCTGACCGAACGCAGGGCAGTTCGTGACCTGTCAGGCATCAAGACGGAACCTCCGTCTTGGGGAACGGACTCCGCGATCCGCACGGATTGATTGCTCGGCATCATGACGTGGCCGAGGGCATCAAAAATGAATCGGCTATCTGCAACCAGTTGATCGCTGTAAAACGCTTCTGCCTGCCCCCTTATTGATGATTCCGTATGAGGCTTAGGCCTGTCCGGCGTCACCTGTTGCTTCACCGCGGCGGCAAGGAGAGCCGAGTGATAGCCCCCGCCTGCCGCAGTCGGTCGCAACCGAAAGGTGTAATGGTCAGCCACGAACTCGTTGTTTCCGGTTGGGGCGAATCGCAGAGGGAAAAGCTCCTTAAGGACAGGATGGGACTTCATCGAAACACCGTCCAGAAGGGGCTCACCTTCTCCGCCTGGGTGCCAGAGCACTATCTGGTAACCACCGGGAACATGCGCCAATTCTTCTGCGAATTCATGTTCTAGGTCGGAGTCGGTGCGGGCCGAAGCCCAGTCCTCGGGCCCCAAGTACTTGACCTTTCCGAGGCCCCCCGACTTTTTGAAGGGAGCAGCTGCCAAGAAGGTATGCATGGATGGAAACAGGTACGCACGAGCCGTTAAGTTCTGACGAACTGACGGTGCGAGTACATCTCCAGCTGCGAAGGAAACAGTCAACGAAACTAGCCGGAAAGGATCGGAGCTACGGCTCGTTCCCCGTGGCTTGGTAAGCCGTCCAACCGCAACTAGGCCCCCGTCGTCCGCGGTTTCGATGTGGCCGGACCAACTGCCAGCGGTCGCAGGCCGAACCCGGACAGACAAGTGGGAAGCCCCGACATCTTGTTGCTCGATGGGCCGTAGGGTCGGAATCCTAATCTCGAGTAACTCGGACTGAAGTTGGCGACCCCCAGCGGTGCCATCGGAGGACATCGGAATCAGGAATGGACTCTCGGAAAGGGACGGGTCAAGGGCGACCGAACTTCCATTCCGAAGACGTACATCAATGGTCGCACGAGATCCGTCATCCCGGGCCGGACTCCGAAATTGTGCTTCAGTGAGCTGGGCGTAACGCTCGATATTCTGCGGGGTCGCCCCAACAACCCCCGCCAGGCCTAGCCAAGGGTCACCTTCGCGAGCAACTGCTTCATCAAGCCCCTCCACGGCGAATGATTGGACGGGGTGTTCACCGTGGGCCTCAACCTCCGGCCGGGAAGCGAGTTGGCGGGCGCTCATTTTGAATACATCTTCGTCAGCCCACGACTCCAAGAGTGCGCCCGTCAACGAGCCTGCAGCCGATTCAAGTCCAGCGAACGATCTCTTGTCACCGCGCGCGGGTACAGGAAGTGCGAAGCAGGCGTATGAGTATCTCTCTAAGGCCTGAACGAAGTCTAGGTTGGATCCAGTCGACTGAAGATGCGTGAGCATCCGTTCAATATTGTCGAGCGCCGAGTCAACATGGGCAAACCACACCGCGTTCCAACCGCGTCCCGTGTCCGCTGACCGAGAATGAATAGTCGATAGGACCTGCAGACAGGAGAAGACGATAGCCGAGCATTGGCTTCTCTGGGCTTCGGTCAAAGCCTTAATTCCGAATTCGTCGACCAAGGCCTCGACTATTCTGTCCGCGAGCCGCGAGAGGGCAACAGGCCCCTCTGCCTGCTCCGGGAAACTTTGGCCGAATGCCTCCCGGAATACTTGAACAAACGATGACAAGTCAGGCTGACGCCCATGTACGACCGCGAGATGGTCACCCTGCCGATATTGAATAGTCCGTTGTGGACTGACTTGAAGACACGACGGATCCCTAAGCGATTCGGGACCGGCTGCTACCAGAAGGGCGAACGGTGGAGTTTGAGTTCGGACAGCATTAGCTGAGCGAACGATGCTCTCAGCAGTTTCTAGCCCCACCCCTTCCGGCAGATGGATATGGATCAGACCATTAGTCGAAGCAAGGGCCCATCCTAGGACTTTACCCAACGAGATGTTCGTCATTCTTCTCCTAGAAAGCACTTTCAACGATGACGGCGTGGTCAGCATCTGCACTGCCTCTCGCCATTCCTGCACGCTCGAGCAGCGCGACAAGATCGCCTAGCTCCGGGCGCATCCCCAGTTTTGTCAGGTCGCGCAGAACCGCGCCCACATTGCACTGGGTGTTGGGCGCGCCGCAGGTGAGGCTGGCAACAACCGCGATCCACTCCGTACCCGGATCTATGACGACATACCTTCTGCCTCTGGTCTTAAGGATGCCGTAGTAGTCCGTAAACGGACCACTAGATTCCCTCACTTGTAGCCCATATTTCACTGTCTCCCAGACCGGTTTGCCCGCTTCCTTCTTTTCAGCCATCTCAGCGGCTAATGACGAACGGAAGTCGCTTGATGCGGCCTCCCGCAAAAATTCCATGGCGTCCTGACTGGCGTCAACTTCGTTCAGGCGTTCCTTTACGATCTTGCGGATCCGCTCGCCGCGGGCGATGCGCCATTTGATAGTCGAACCTACATCTCGAACGGAGATAGAGGACCTATGGGACTGCCAGGGCAGCGGGGTCCTGACCGTCGCCCTCAGCTCCTCGAAGGTTTCAGGCACGGAATCTTGAATAATTGCCTGCCCGAGAGCTTCATACCAGGCGTACTCCCAGAGGAACCCCATTCCAGTTGCGAGACGAAGCACCGTCGTGGCCCAATCAACCCATACACGCGCTGGCAGTGCCTCGACCCATGCTTCTGATGTCAACGCAGTCCACGATTCGGCGAACCATTCGAAGGGTGTATCGGGATAATACCCGCACCATTCGAGGCTCTCCTCGGCGACCGGGATCGATGAGCGCCGGGTAGTCCGTCCTTCAAAGACGGCCTCCATCATGGATGCATCGACGGCCGCTAGGAATGGATCCAGCCTGAGTCTCTGATCTGCAGCGCCCAGCCACAGTTCGGTTGCGGAGGCCCGAGGCCCTCCGATGCCGTGACCTACAGCGAATAGGCTTTCTATAATGGAGCCGAAGTCAGGTGGTCCCTTCTTCACCAGAACACCTCGGGGGTTCTGCATAAGCGCCAAAGCCGGCGTCATGGGACTAGCGGGTTGGTTGCCAGTCTTCTCAATACGGATACCCATGACACTTGACGCGGCAGCTTCACCTAGGAGCAGGTCCGACGCCTCGGTACTCAAGCCCCTATCTTTGAGTCCGCGTCCTAGTGCAGCAGCGGAGTCCTTTTCTGGCATCGTCCGCCGAAGGGATAGGTAAGGAGTTTCCTTCGGTTCCGCCTTATACATCAAACCTGTGGGTTTCGTCGGAGCAGCATCGGACGCATACTCATAGGCGCGCCATGCCAGTGCTGACAGTAGTGCCTCGGGAACCGAAAAGTACTCAGGCCGGTTGAACGGGAGGAGGAGGTGTTTGGCTTTCGGTCCGGCACCGGTCATGGCTTTTTAGTGTTCTGCTGGGTGATTTGCATTTCTCGGTCACCGTCAGCAAGGCAAAATTCTGCGCCATCCAGAAGACGGGATGACAGTCTTAGAGCTCGGATTCTTTCTAAGCGAGGGGCCGTGACATCGATCAAGTCCGTCACTCCTATGTGGTCATCGACGCAAGCGAGCGCCTCCCGGATCAATGGAAAATCCAGAGATACCTTGCTCAAGGTAGTCCCGTCCTTACTAACCACGAGGAGCACCTGCTCGCCTTGCCCTTCTCTGTCGGTCGACAGCTCCAAATCCTTCACCCGGAGCGCTAGTTTGGGCGCGCTCGCTCGACCAGTGATCGGCTCCGTCCGGCTGTCGAATAGAGGGAGTAGGGACGAAGAATTTGGTTCCAACGGATTCCGCTTCGGCTGAATAAGAGTCCGCAACCGGGACTTCAGGGCGTCTGGGAGATGGGGGGCTTGGGTCCAGGTCTGAACCAGCACGCCAATCTCTCGCCGAAAGGCACAAATTCCATATGAGACTGCATACAGGCGCGTGAGGTATGCCCCGTACCAGACGGTTGCGTCCAAACGATCGGAGTCCTTCAGGCCGGATGATTGGATGAGATCGATGAACGCCTTGTCTACCCGTCGATCAAAATCCGTGGTTGCGTCAACAAAGGGGCTTTCCTCCGGCTCAGATGCCAGCAGGCTCCCGAGGGGTGTTCCCTCGGAGGAATGAATGCCAAATGCCTCCGAAATGGGGGTCGCCCAGCCTCTGTCGACCGCAGTCGGTTCGGAGCCTGGCACTGCATCTCGTACTGGGTCAATCGGAAGGAGGAGCTTGAGGACCGGATCCCGTAAAGCGCCCACGGACGCATTCGATTGTACAGAAACTCCGAAAATCCCCTGACTGAACCTCAGGGCCGCAAGTTTCTTCAGTGCTTCGAAGTCTTCGGTCGTTCCCTTTCCTGTTGGTTGATTCGACAGGATGTATCGACCGAGTTTCTCACGAGGCATATGGGACGGCGCATCGCCTACCAATGCGCGCGTCAGGAATCCCCAAAGCTCCCTGTAAGTCATGCGAGTCGCCGACGCTAACTCGGCGCTACGAGCTAATGTCAGCAAGCCTGACCGCACCGCCTGGGAACGCAATGATTCGATGTTGGCTGCGAGAGGATCGGCGATACCGTCCGTGTTCAGTTTCTTTGGGGAGTCTGCCCTCCTATCGGCCACTTCAAGGATCTTGACCAGTAGATCCGCAGCTGGTGCACGGCTCTCATCTAAACCAATGCGTTCCATCAACGGTCTAATCCTGTAGGTTTCGGCCATAGCTCGCGAATCAACGCCAATCTCAACGGCAGGCTGCTCCTCAAAGAGTGAGCTTTCGTCGACGAAAACGGCAACGATGTCGGCTACGTGGCGTCCGGAGTGGACGAGTCGTGCAGATCGAATGAAGTCATGCCCCGACATGCTCGTGAGGCGCCACGCCAGGTCAAGCTCATTGATCGAAGAGGGATCATACAACCATCTGACGATGACGTCACCGGATCCCAAATCTGAGAAGTTCAATGTGCGGGATTCGCTCGTTTCTTCCACCAAGATGCCGCGGTTCACACATGCCATGAGGTGTCGTGGGTGCTTCGTTATCTGAGTTTTTGAACTCATTGCGATGGTGTTGATATCAGATACAAGGGGCGCCTTCTCCGATGGCTCCAAATTGATGGTCGCGTCGTTCACGACTACAAGGTCCGCGTTTACACCGGTGTATTCATATACTCGATGGGCCAAACCCGACTCCGGAGCATTCACGGGCCGCAATCCCTGTACTACTTGTGCGGTGGCGTGAGATTTCCCCGCTCCAGGCCCACCGACCAGAAACAGGAATCGCGTTTGAGCGCCAGTTGAGAGGCCGTCCCGCAGCCAGTTGCAAGCCTCCGCCACGCCCGCCGGGCGAAGGGTCGACGGCCAGACAGAATCGATCGGGTGGTCGGGACGGGCGGCGACATCTGTCCCTCCCGTTGCTCGATCCCATAAATTCGCGAGGCCCTCCCACAAAGGATCCGATCCAGTGGAGGAATTATTGGGATCCGGCAAGAAGTCTCCTTTGTTAACGATGTCGGTCCTATTGACCTCTTGCACTGTCTCGCTTTGCTCGGGGACCTCCCGGCTATAGTCCGTGTCGCTGTCAGGTCGCACCGTGTCCCGCGCATCATGCCTGACGAGCTCAAGCACGGCGACACGGAGGGTCGATTGCACGTGGCTTCGGGGCTTATAACCCTTGACGTACTTCAATCCGGCTTCCCAGAGAACATGACTGATGTTGCAGAACTTGAACTCGATGGATCCCTTGCTGCGACCCGTTAAGGACTGCACATACCGGTTGTATGCGGTCTTCGAATACGCTTCGTCCTGCGTTTCCTGCTCCAGCATGCCGAAATAAGCCGAAACTAGTACGTCAGTCTCAGCCTCGGTCCAGCCTCTGAGTTCCACCACAAACAAAACATACATGCATCAGGTAGCCTCGGCGGGCACGACGCGAATCGACCTTCGAGTCGTTCCCCCATCTGCGCCGGAACGGGTTTGCCCCTGATTCGGACCAGTGTCGCCTTTGATGTGCTGCGCCTAGAGTCCAGCGGAGCTGTCTTCCTCAATGGTGAGGAGGGCGTTGTCCTCGTTCGAGGAGACCTTGATCGCGGTGCGCCTGATGAGATCAAGGTCTCCGCGAACGGATACCTGAGCTACTACTTTGGCTAGGTCTAGGGAGCGAGCCAGTCCATGAAGGTGCCCGTGGGCAGGGAATAGCGCAGATGGGTGGGGCGCAGTGCTCGATCGTCAGGAGCCCATCCCTCCCACAGCCGAACGGTTCCTCCGGCCGTGACGACTCCCCCATCATCGTCAAGGGTGGCGGCAATCCCATCCACGACGAAAAGGTCAGTTGGCTGATACGAGCGTGCATGGTCGACCTCGCCCTGCGTGAGTTGCACGCTTTGGAGGTCCATCCCAACAGACCCCTTGACCTCGACGTGCCGCTCGACCCCCTCGATCACCACTCGGAGATCATAGGGCTTACCAAGTTCTTCGATTTCAGTGGCACCTGCCATCCGATAGTGCTCGACCGCCACTTGCACAGAGTGCCGTTCAAGTGCCATTCTCTTCTCCGCATCCGCCATGCGGCCCTGCCCGGTCCTCGGGATCCCTGTGCGATCGCGAGTATCTTGTTCCTCAGCAGATTCGTTCAAGGCCGGGCCGAGCAACAGAGCCACTAGCGCAGCAGGGAACTTCGTTAGGTAACCCTGCTGGGCTCGTAGTTCACGGCCTCCATAGTTCTGGAACGGCGCATATATCGGCTTTCCATTGATGCGTGAAACTGAATCGAGAATCTTTAGCACCTCTGCTCGTTGCGCATTCAGCTCGGTGCGAGTAACCGCGTGCTTGAACTCTGTGTACCGCATCAGCGGAAAGTTCCAGGTCGGACCAACTGCTGGCTCGCCGCGCTTCCGACCGCGCGTGCCGCGCGCTTGCCACGACCATGTCATCGACTCAATCGGACCACGTGCTTCCGACCACCCGATAATGCCCGGCTCTCCTGATGAAGTTCTGTGCCAATGGAACACGATGTCGCCTGGCTGCACCGACGAAGTTAGTTCATATGACCAGGAAGGTTTGCCGTTGGCTCCCGCCTTCGGCGCACGCAGGTACTCTCCGAGGCCGAGCGGCTCCTGGCGGATCTCCATCCAGTAGACCTCGTCGGGATCCGAATCCCACCAGTTGTTGATAGTCATGTGCTAAGAATGGCATCAAACCGAAGCATTGCGAGACTGTAGGCCAATTCGCTAGCCAAAAGCGCCGCCTATTGCCAGTGACGTGACAGCTCCGGCGGCGGTATGCGCAGGGGTGCCGGTGCTTGCCGCGGCCGCTTAGAGCCTTCCTGTTTTCTACTACGGCGCCCGTGTTGGGCGCCGAGCTCTCAGGTTCGGCTCCGAATTCTTCATCAGCTTGGAGCAGCTCGGTCTTGGCTTGCTGATCCAGAACAATTTCCGATGCAAGTCGCACTGTATGGAGCAGGTTGGCTGCCTCGTCCACACTCACGCCCTGCTCGCGACTGCATTTCTTGCAGATAGCTGTCGGTCCGTTCGCTGCATGGATGGCGAAGTTGAACCGAGTGCCAATGTGCTGCCGGACTGCAGCTTCGACGAGGCCGCCATGCGCCAGGGCGTGTCCAACGTGGGCGGCCACCCGTAAAAGGTCCACGTCCTGTCCTGCCAGGTCCTGTTCTCGATTGATCCGTAGCGTAGGCCTAATTTAGATAACCGTAACCCACAACTTTCGCGAGTGTTTTCTTGGAGATTACGCAATGCGAATTGCGGACGTCACGCGAAGGAAATCATAGAATTTCACCTCCGCGGGAAGCATGCATATAAGGTCAAGTAGTGGAGGAACTTGAAATAAACCATATTCGTCAATCTTTGATCGAAACTCATTCACCCGTGCTCGTTCTTCGTACACGACAAGTAAATCTACGTCTCGAGCAGTGGGGCCACGTGAAACTGACCCGAAGCACCATACCTCGATACCGCCAATTGCCTGTGCGATCGCCGCAACCTCGGCCAATACGGGCCAGTCGCCTAGGACTGACAAATCGCGCCGAGGTTAGAAACGAATTCATTCATAAGAACCAACCTCACTCCCGCATCCTCAGCCACCCGCACTGAGTCAGGAGAAATGCCTCGAGCGTAAGGGTTTGTGACTACCAAGAAACTCATATCTGGCTGTTGATCGATGAGCCGGAAAACTTCGTCTTCCGTAATCTCATAGGGGTGGACAAATTCACCTACTAAAGACGCCCCACCTTCACACGTGATTTCTAGGGCCGTCTCAGAAATACGCGCTACCTGTTGCACCACAGGCGTTCTCTCTATGCGGTTCGAGATGTACTGAAGCTCCCTATTTCTGAGCTTCGCCAAAGGCTGCATAGTTTCTAACCCGTCACGGAGGTCGCTGAATCGTCCGAGTACGATACCACTATCATTACAATAGCGCCATACTGAAGGCTTAATGGCCACACTTGATGGGATTACGACGATGAAGTCAAGATCCTCAACAGTAGCGGATATGCGCTTCACCTCGTCCTCATCTACTGGATCTGCTTCCGCGCAACCTACAGTTATTGTGCCCTGCATCGCTCGAGTGACCACAAGTGAGTTTGCAGTGATCACTTTAGCGCCCACATAAGGTATATCTGATATTTTATTTACGATCCAATCAGCCTTGGTCATCAATTCCCTCCTTGAACAAGTTACTGAACTCTCCTGGGTAACGCCGCCCACCGGCGCTCCAGTCGTTCCATAGGTGGCGGGCTTCGAAATCTTCAACGTGGACCATGAAATCGCCAACTGTCTCGATTTCGGCGGCGCCCAATAAAGGGCGGTTCATCTCGGCCAAATGCAGCAGGCTTCGATTGTTCGGTATAATCACGTTGAGAGCGTGCCGCGCCCACTTTGCCGCCCTCGAACTACCGGGCTTATCGGCTTCTCGGGTACCTGGGCCATGCAGTCTGAAGCTCGCAGCATTCCGTTCTAAAAATTTCGTGAAACATGCTCGCGCCTCGGCCCTCGTTTCAAATTGCTTAAAACCAAAGGTGGCTTCCAAGCTTTGCTGATGTTCGCGCCGCCACTTCATCACTATTTCGATTGGAAAAGTAACTGGATCCTTATCGATAATGGTATGGCAGTTCGCGCAAAGTAGAATTAGGTTCGATGCCTTACTGCGATCCACCGCACTCATGACACTGCTTGGAACATCTCGGGGGCCGCCTGATGTTGCGGAAATGACGTGCGCTAGTTCAGCGAAGTGAATATCCTGAGAATCATCCGGAAACAATGGGAGGTGACAGGTCGGTTTGCCACAATACCCAGCCGACTCTGCAAATACTCGCCGCTTCGTATTCTCGGGGATGCTCACCCGCTCAACTGTACATTCCGCCACTTCTAAACCCTCCGTCTGTAAACCGTCGCCCGATCGATATCTTACGTTGAATCGCTGCATAGTAAAGTGTGCGGTGGTCCGCTTGCGGTGCGCGTTTTTCCTCAAGCTGAGTTCCAACGAATGAGCCTGACATCGTGGAGCTCCTGCAACCTCATTACCGCTTGAGGACGTGGAGCTCGGCGACTAGGGTTCACCGCGGGCAGCGGCTCCTACTATTTTGTACCTTGAGGGTGCCATTGGTACCCCGCGGAGGGCAGTCGTCAAGGCTGCCGTCCCAGCGAGTAGAGATAGATGACAATTGCCCCTTTTTCCTGAAAGGTGAGGTGGGGCGCGGCCCCTCGAACAAAATGGAAGCTAACTTTCCGTACAGTGTAGGTGGCGCAGTCTCCGTTGGCGGGACAAACCCATTCTGGTAACGCCGCGTCGAACGTGCAGCCAGACTCAGAGCCATCGAAGCGGGATACGGCCAGCACGCCATGTCCGCCCTACGGGCCCGCTCTACGAACACCGCCTCGCCCAAGAGCGGTGCGAGGACATTGGCATGCTGGCTAAGGGCCGTCCAGTAGCTCCGGTTTAGGCCGCTGCCCGGTCCGTCAGGCCGATTGACGGTGCAGGAATAGGCCGGCGTCAGGGCGTTGTGCTGGGGACAAATCGAGCCGGATGATGATCCCCGGGCTGCCGGCAGGCCATTAAGGACAACATGCCGCAGCGCAGGTTGAACGTCATCGAACTCGTCAGGGCCTTCACGAAGGCCCTGGGCAACTCGGACGAGCCAATCGGCCTCCTTGTCCTCAACCCGCGCGCCTACGCGAACGCCGATATCCTCGCCATCTTCGTCGCCCGCTAGAACGTCATCAATATGCGCTGGCACATGCACGCCGCGGTCAAGAACAAGTGAACCATGGTCATCACATGCCTCCAGGAGTAGGAAGGGTCTGAATGACGTTCTCGAAAATCATGACGCCCTCAGTGAGGCGCTTAACGCGACAGGCCGAGAGTAGTCGTCGGGCACTGCGCCGGGGGCGAAACACTTCTCGTGAACCAGACTGGCGTTGACTCCTGCAGTAAGCCGGGCGTGAATTCCCTCGCCACGCGGTGCAGGTGGCTTGCACAACGTGGCTAGTTGCTCGCACGGCCGCGCTTACCGAAAGCGCTTCTCTGACGCGGCGATGAGTTTCCTCGAGAGGTGCGGTTCGACTGGCTGAACTGTGTAACGCATCGGCGTTGGCGAGTCCTGCGTCTCGCGGGTCCAACCTTGCGAGATACTCGACCTAACAGGGACCATTGGAGATGAGATGCATGTAGTCAGCACCGCAATTCCAGCAGCGTGCTCTTCTGAAGAGTTTCGTAGCCGCGTTGAAGAAAGAGCCGACGCGGAAGCGAGGATGTACTTGCGCGGTCGCGAGGAGGACAACCCGGTCGTCTCTGAGATGAAGGATCTTATTGAGGGAGTCATCTCGCCGGAGTACTCCGAGCGTACGATTCTTGAACTCCTGCAGAATGGCCACGATGCTCACGACAAATCCCGCAGCGATGGCCAGCTTCAAGTTGTCCTCGACGAGACAAACGGGCCATACGGCACTTTGTACGTGGTGAACGGCGGAGCACCCCTGAACGACCTCAACTTCAAGCGCATGACCGGTACGGGTCGAAGCTCAAAGAGGCCAGACAACAGCATTGGCAACAAGGGAATCGGGTTTAAAAGCGTCAACGAGCTCAGCGTGGCCCCGGAGGTCTACAGCTCGAAGGCCGAAGGCGAACCCGGGCTCGCTGGCTACCGTTTCCGGTTCGCGACTCCCGATGACTTTGACGACATTGCGCGACGCATAGCCCCAACGGAACTTCAGCTTGCTGACGAACTCAGGGACAAGGTTTCGCACCTTCGAGTCCCAGTTCCATTGACGGGTCCCCTACCAGCCCGCGTGGAGCAGTATGCTGCGGAATCCGTCTCTACCGTGATTCGGCTGCCGCTTCGATCTAGTGAGGCCCTTAGCAGTGCTCGCTCGCAGATCCGCGAGATCGAAAGCAGCGAAGTTCCGTTCCACCTCTTTCTCGAGCGAGTATCAGTCATCTCCCTGCATACGATTAGGCTCAAAGAGTCGACGGAAACTCTACTGATTCGAGACCAAGCGGAAGTCCCATGGGCGAACACCCTCCATCCGCATGATGTGTCTGTGCAAGAAATCCAGCTTAGCGAGGACCAAAGGTATCTCGTAGCCTCCCACGACGTGCCTGAAGGCGCTTTCCGTAAGGCGATTGAAGAAAGTTGCTCGGCAGGTCAACTAAACAAAAATTGGCTCGAATGGGAGGGGCCTGCGAGAGTGAGCATCGCGTTCCCGCTGGAACATGGCCTGAACGCAGGACGCCTTTACACGCACCTGCCCATGGGCATTCAGGCCGTCGCGCCCCTGCCAGCGCTGGTCAATGCGCCGTTCGCGTCACGCGCTGATCGCCGGACGCTATCCGAGTCGGTCCCCGTCAATGAGCTACTTCTCCAATCAGTCGCCAAAATCTGCGCCGCACTTCTTGCAGCAGGGGCGAACGAGGACGCGCCAATTCCTGCGGCGCTGCTTGTCGACGCTGCCTCTTGGATTGAAACCCCTCATGATCTTGACCATGCCCTTGAGGCAAACAGCTTGAGTCTCTGGGAGATTCCGTTCATCCCCGTAATTGGTGACCCGGCACGCAAAGCCGGGCTCGATACCGCTTACCACTGGAAGTTTTCCGGGCGCGAACTTACACCAGAAACGGTTGCAGCCACCGGTATGGCCAATTTAGTTGACCCGGCTCTCTCTACGGCTCGAATCCGGCGCCTCAGCCAGTTGTGTCAGAAACACGGTTGGGGGCTTGAACCGGGGCCCGAGGAAGTCGGCTCATGGATCGAAGAAGTAGCGCTGCAGCTGGCAGGCAGCGGTGCTTCACCGCAGCGGTGGGCCGACTTTTACGACGACCTGGCAGAACTTGACCTTAATTCCTCGGTCCTTGCAGGCCGCGCATTTCTACTCGACGAAACGGGTGAACTTGCAAAGGCTGGGAAGTCGCCGGGCTCCCCCCCAAGCTTACTTCCCACCACAGCAGACCGATGACAGCGCTGGGAGTCTGCCTCTGCCAGCGGCTCTCCGAACCCGACTCGTCTTCGCTTCTGCCGCTGCCCCAAGCCGTGAAGATGCGCGGAGTCCAACTCAATGGCGGGGCCGTGAGTGGTTGACCCGCGAAGGACTCGTCAACGAGTACCGAACTGAAAATATACTCGACGCTGTCGCATCGACGATGCACGAACTTTCGGCGAGTCCGACCGCACGCGATGCTGATTTACGGGAGTGCCTTGAATTCGCTTTCGAGCTGACCAAACGAGCAAGACGAGAGATAAGAGCGGAAGTTCTTGAGTCACTTAAGCTCTTCGTTCCTGTCGGCAACGGCTGGATTAGTGCCCCCCGCGCTCGTTTCGGCGCAGGTTGGAGTGGCCCGGATGCCCCCATCGATAGCTCACTAGTGCGGCTTGTCGCGGTCGCGGGAGAGCAATCGCTGGAGCTTGCTGACGTTGCTAAGCTCTTAGTACCTGATCCCGCCCATGTGCTTCCTAACCTGGACGCCGACGATCACGCACAACTCCGAACCTTCCTAGAATCGCTGGGCGTCAGACACGGTCTTTGGCCAGTTGCAGTAGAACGCCCGCGCGCCCAAAGTGGAACTGCCCTGGCGACCCCGCTGGGCGCGTCAATTGATGGGGACCTTCCTCTGGCCGGCTTCACAGAGACAACTTGGCGTGCTTTGGCTGAGCGGTGGCCCGGACACGGTCCCTTGCAGACGTCGACCCGCTATGCAGCACAGACGAACTGGTTCGTGCTACCAGGCCAGGCCGATTTTGAAGTGCTTGATGAAGAAGCTCAGCGAATCTACAGCGACATTGTTGTGCATGGACTCGGGCATTGGCCCAGCGAGGCATTCGAAGTGCGCTATTCCAGGAAGACCGACCCGCAGGGGGCAGTCTGGCCAACACCGCTTTCAGCCTTCTTGTCGGTTTCGGCATGGGTTCCGCAGGCAACTCCGGGCGACCGGTCTAGAGTTACGCGATCGAAGCCAAGCAAATCGTGGTGGCTTGCTGCAGCCGACACTGTCGACTTCCTCCCATCGCAGCCCGCACGACTCCGGGCGGTCGATACCGAGATCTTCCATCGGCGGATTTGTCTGCTCGGAGTGCGCATCTGGGACGACCCCTCGACCGCCCAGTCACGACTCGACCACCTTGCAATGCTTGTCCGCGACGGAGGACTCGCTGCTCGCACGGCGTTCTCGATCCGTCGGGCGGTCGAGACCGCGTGGGGTGATCTTGTCGCCAACCAGTCCAAGGTCGTCCTGCCTGAGACTCTGATTGTCCAGTCCCAGGGGGCGCTTACGCTCACCACCCCCCTTTCAGAGGATGCAGCACCCATCTATGTCGCCGACATTGATGACGTCCGTCAGCAACGGCTATTGGAGGCTTCACCTGTATTGGTTCTGCCGATCAAAGATTTTCGGCTCGGGAAGCAGATCCTGGCCCATCTGAGCAGAAGTAGAGCGCAGGTACGAAGCATGGGCGATGCGCGAACGAACGTCCTTCTCGACGGCGTTCAGATCGAGAAAGCGCCACGCCGACTACTCCTGCAAGAGCATGGCCCGTGGCTGATCACCCTGGTGGTCGCAGCGATGGAGCTAAAGTACCGGAGCTTCCCTCCCCTACCACCCAACGCGATCGCTGTCGCTATTGATCGGATCGAACGCGCCGAATTGTCAGTTGGCCAGAACATCACGATTTGGGTCGATGACCACTTGGTCATGACTAACGAGTCGGCTTCTCTTGTCGTATCGGACGACGCGACAGATGTATTGGTCGTCGGCGGCATACTAGCTAACGACCCGTGGCAAGTGCTCGACACTGCCGCAGACAGCATCGCCCAACTCATCGCCGCACCGAGCCTTGGTGACACTTTGCGGGTCGCTTTCACCGCTCTACGCTCGACGGCTCTAAACCGCATCACTGTAGATGAAATCGCTCAAGCACTCCGCCTTAGTGCAAATGAAGTGCGAACTGTCGTTCCCACCCCGTTAGCAGGCATGGACGTCAGCGCGACTGTGTTCGCCCTCATGTGCCTTGAGCCGTCCGTCGGCTACGAACTTCATCATGCCGGTGGAGTATTTATCGATGATGTATCACTGCGAGAATGGCTAGCAGCTCGACTGTCCGGCGGGGTGACGCAAGCCAGCAAAATAATGAAATTAAGCGAGCGCACCGACCGCGGCAGTATGCTTCTGGAGCTCGACGCGCACCTTCCCACGCTCAACGGGCACCTTCGTAAAGTGCAACTTGCCGAGCTGGAGAACGCAGAGGCACAACGGCACCAGTACAGTACCTACCTTCAGGCAAACGGCGTCAATCTGCGCAATCAACTTCGGGATCGTTTCGCCGACACGGCCCGTCGAGGCGGCGATCTGTCCGCCTACGTTCAGTCAAGCAAAGAGATCTTATCAATTACCCCCAACCCCACCTGGGTAACTGATCTCTGGACGCTAGACGCCGATCACATGGTTAGCCACGTAACGGCTTGGCTTGACAGAGTGGCACCTACGGCGCCAGATGAGGCCAGCAGTCTACCGGATGTTGATACAGCGCGACTTGACGCACAGAGAAGACTGCGAGCGGTACTGGGACGTCTACCAATCCTCGTCGAAGCTTGGACCCACAAGAACGGCAAGGCACGTGCGCCCCGAGCGATCGAAGTGACCGAGATTGTTGAAGCCATTACCGCTACAGGAAGGCTGGACTTCGGACCGCTCGCTGCACTTGAAGTCGTGGACTGGCTACGCAAAAGCAACAGATGGCCACTAGGAATGCCTCCATACTCGGCCGCTTCCGAACTCGACATCACCAAGCTTGATCTTGAAAAAGCGAGAGAGCGCCTGCAAATTCGGGAGGCGGAGGAACTCCAGACAGCAACCACCCTCGCATATAGAGACGAGATTTTTACTGCAGAGAACAACCAGCTTAATCGCCTCTTCGAGGAAGTTCGCTCCTCCGCCTTAGATGAAGCTGTCAGCACGCCGCCGGCACCGGTCGCACTAGAATTCGCCCCTGTGAATGCATCTAAGCATTCTCGCAAGAACACACGCTCAACTTCGTGGCAAGCTTCTGGACCGACTGTGGAGAAAGCGAAACTCATCGGGCTAATTGGCGAGACAATCGTTGGGCGCTGGATTGAGGAGCAGTTCGGCCTCGCCCTAAACGAAACATGGGTTTCTGGATATCGTCAATCTATTTTATTGGACGGCATTGGTAATGATAGCCTCGGATACGATTACCGCGTGGAGACTCCAAGCAGGACTCTCCTACTCGAGGTAAAGGCCAGTCTCGGAAATGAAAACTTCATACAGCTTGGGGAATCTGAGGTGCGGAGGGCTCAAAATTTGGCGCCTAACGAGGAGTACAGGATTATTTTCGTCGCCAATGCCGGTGACGCGACACAGGCGCGAATTCACCCTCTTCCCAACCCGTTCGCACCGGGCGGCCTGCAGCATTATAAGGTTGTCGGTCATTCTATGAGTTTTCGATTTAACTTCGCCAAATCAGATTAGTTTCGTCATATCAGAAAAGATACGGCGCCGATGTGTCGGCATACTTCCCAAATGTCCCACCGCAGTTGACTTCTGCCGCACCTCCAGCGGACCTCGCCGACTATTCCGCCTACGGCCAGATGTGTGCCGTTCGCGTCGGGCGAGCTGCCCGCGAGGTCGTGGCTACGCTGGACGACGCTCGCCTCGCGGATCGGCGTGAGCAGGACCCGGATCCACGAGGTAATCAACCGGCTCGCCTCCGAGGGGCTCGTGAAGCTCAGCCACAAAGAAGCGCGCAGGCGGTCAGCGTCTCCCCCGCGGACATCGTCGGCCCGTTCGCCCTGCCGGCCGGCTTCGAACCGCACGCCGTGCAGCTCGATCCCGAACCTAACAGCGGGGGCCGGGACCGAGCGCCTGCACCCGCAGGGTCAGGACCCGACGGGTGCGCTCAGGGTGTCGGCCATCTCCCACCAGAGCCGGTTCACCTCGACGTACCGGTCGGTGGGGTCCAGCGGCTTCGCCCACGGCTTGTCGATGATGTAGTGGATGTTCTTCACCGACGCCGGATCCCAGACAGTTGGGTGCTGGTGCGGCAGGGTCTTCAGCGCGTTGTAGACATAGGGCAGCGGACGCCAGCGGTCGCGGTAGTACTCGTTGAGGAAGTCCTGTTCGGCGAACGGGTAGCGCGACAGATCATCCACGGCCGCCAGCCGCCCTACCATGTCGGCGAAAACGGCCTCGTCGGGCGACAACACGAGGAAGCCGCCGTTCAGGTAGTTGTCCGTCGCACCCGGTTCGGTGACATGGTCCCCGCCCCGGCAGTGGGTGTAGAAGCAGGTCTGGGGTGTCCAGCTCGCCGGATAGCTCGCGATCCGGTTGGGGTTGCACCGGCAGGCGTGGCAGGCGGCGATGGCGCCGCCGGCCAGGTCCAGCGAGAACAGCTCGTCCATGTTCCGGGTGACCAGCATGTCGGCGTCCAGGAAGACGACGCGCTCGAACTCCGTGAGGCCCCAGGCGGCCAGCTTGGTCCACACCTCCGCGAAGCGGGCGTTGGCGTAGCTGTCCGCCGATCCCCCGGCTGGGCGCAACGGCGCCACGTCGCGCAGGAGGCACCCGTCGTCCTGCAGGACGCGCCGGGCCTGCTCGTCGATCCCCTCGGTCACCATGACCACGAGCGGGGTGGTGCTGCCGGAGGCCGCCAGCGAGGCCTGCAGCGTCCGGACCCCGATCAGGTAGTCGGGTTGCGTCAGCAAGGTCACCCAGGCGTTCATCGGTGGTGCTCCTGTCCTAGTGGCCGGGTCGGGTCAGTCGAGTAGCGCAACGGTGAAGGCATTCGCGAAGCGGTGCTCCGGGTCCAGCGCCTCGCGCACCTGGCGGAAGGCCTCCCACCGGGGGTAGAGCGCCGGCCAGTCGTAGAGGGATTCGTCGAAGTACTTGCCCCAGTGGGGCCTGCCACCCTCCTCGGCCAGGGCCCGCTCCACGGCTCGAAGGAAGCTGCTTCCCTCCTCGGACAGCGACCCGTCGGCCGCGTAGTACACCACGAAGCCGAAGTAGCAGGTGTCCTGATCGTGGGACGGGCTCAGCCATCCGTCGGAGGGGCCGGTGCAGCGCAGGATCACCGGGTAGTGCATCGTGGGGCGCGTTTCCGCGTGCCAGTCCTTGATCTTCCTGATCACCGCTCCGGCTCGAGCCAGCGGGATGCCGATCTCGACGTTGATCTGGGGGGTCGCGATCCCGCGGCAGAACACCTGGTAGATGTCACCCGTGACGTCGGTGAAGTCCCGGAAGCGTGACACCGTACGAAGCGACCTGCCGTTGTCGGCAAGACCCTTGCTGTCATCACGCAGCTGCTGCAGCGTGGACTCCACGGTGCTGTTCATGGACGCATCGGTTGTCGCGTGTTCCACGAGCTGACTGCCGCCGGCCCGGTACCGGAAGACCTCGTCCTCGGTCGCCTCGTTGGCGGTCCACACCTGCACCTGGCTCTCCCGGGGGAACCACCACGCTTTGACCAGGATGTTCTCCCGATTCCAGGTCTCCAGGTCCGTTTCCAGGGTGTCGGCGTCGACGGCCTTCTTGACACAGGTGTAGATCATCGACTCCCGTGCACGCAGCGTCACAGCGGTGATCACACCCAGTGACCCGAGGCCGAGCTGGACGGCGGGGAAGTCAGGGTGGTCACGGTCGAATTCCGCGACCGTGCCGTCGGCCAGTACCATCCTGATCGCCAGCGCGGCGCCGGCGATCGAGCTCTGCTGCAGGCCTTGACCGTGGGTCCCGGTGGACAGGGCGCCGGCCAGCGTCTGCTCGGCGATCACCCCGGGTGATGCGTCCACCATCTGCCCTCGCGCGGTGAGGAACGCGTACACCTCGGCCAGGGACGTCGAACCACCGAAGGTCGCGGTGTCATCGGTGTCGCTTCGACAGGATAAGGCCAGATGACTGCTTCGCCCCTCATAGGCTTACGTCATGACCGCACCCCGCGCTGAGATGCCCCATGCTTGACCTGTCCCTGCTCCGCCTCGTCAATGGCGTCATTTGGCCGGGGTTCACGGGACGAGAAATCCCGGCCTGGCTCGACCGTGAACTGCGCGACGGGCTTGCGGGTGCCGTCTACTTCGCCGCGAACCTCGACCCCGACGACCCGCAGCAACCGGGCCGGCTGTCGGCTGCGCTCCGGGAGCGGAACGGGTCGGTGATCATCGGCATCGACGAGGAGGGCGGCAGCGTCACCCGCCTGCACGCGACCACGGGATCGCCGCTGCCCGATGCGGCGGCACTGGGCAGCATCGACGACGAGGCCGTCACACGGGACGCAGGACGCGCCCTCGGAGCGATGGCCCGGGCCGCCGGCATCGACCTGCTGCTGGCGCCGGTCGCCGACGTGAACAGCAATCCGCGCAATCCCGTCATCGGGGTGCGGTCCTTCGGGGCCTCCACCGACCTCGTGTCACGCCACGTCGCCGCGATGGTCGATGGCATCCAGGAGCAGGGCGTGGGAGCCTGCGCCAAACACTTCCCCGGGCACGGCGACACGTCGCAGGACTCGCACCTCTCGCTCCCCGTCCTCGACCTGTCGCGCCACGAGCTCGAGTCCCGGCACCTGCCGCCGTTCCAGGCTGCGGTGGACGCCGGAGTGCGCGCCGTGATGAGCGCCCACCTGGTGGCCCCCGGCTTCGGCCCGCTGCCGGCCACCCTGAACCCCGAGGTTTGGTCCCTGCTCCGCAGCCTTGGCTTCGACGGGCTCGCGGTGACGGATGCCCTCGACATGGCGGCCATCAGGTCGACGATCGGCATGGGCGCCGGAGCCGTCCAGGCGGTCCTCGCCGGCGCCGACCTGCTGTGCACGGGCAACCCGTCCCAGCAGGGACCCGGGCAGGGAGGGCGCTCCGACGAGGACGTGTTCCTCGAAGTTCAGACGGCCCTACTCACAGCGCTCGACGACGGCACCCTCGCCCCTGCGCGCCTCGAGGAATCCCTCGAACGCCGCGCGGCCTTCACGGAGTGGGCAGGGTCGCCGTCGGATGTCACTCCGCCGGCGACGCCGGACCATACCCTCTGGATCGACGCAGCGCGCCGTGCCTTCCGGTTCACCGGCACCCAGGAAACGGACACCCGGGAGGCAGGAAGCGGATCGAGGACCGGCGCTGCGGCCGGCGTGGGCGTCATCGATGCCCGACGTGCCGGCAACCTCGCCACCGGTCCCCTGGCCGACGTCTTCACGCGCGCCCTCGCCTCCCACGTCAGCACTGAACGGCGGACGGCTGCCGACACATCGCAGGCCCTGGCCGCGCTCGGCGACCTGCGGCGCGGAGGTGCCGACGTCGTCGTCCTGCTGTGTGACGACCTGACCGGACCGGGTCAGCGGGACCTCGCCCACTGCACCGCCGCGGCGGACGGCGCAGTCGTCGTGGTGAACACCGGGATGGTGCCGGTGGACCCACCGGCCTTCGGCGTCATCCACACCTTCGGCGCCTCGGCGCCCGCTGTCGCAGCGCTCGCGGAGCTCCTCCTGCACACCTGACGGAAGTCACTTACATACAAGTTGATTGTGTCGTAAGGTGCTTACATCGAGGAGGATCACGCGCGCCTTCTGCTGCCCTGACCTCTTCGGGGCCTTCCATTGGTCGAACGAAAGGCACCCCCGTGCTTCAAGCTTCCCGTGACGCCGGTCCCCTGCCGACCACCCCGCCGGAGGACCTCGGCTCCCTCAGGCTGCAGCTGGGCAGCCTTCCCACGGAGCATGTCTCGACCGGCTATGCGGACCTCGACCTGCGGTCCACCTCCGACCTCGTGGCGGCGATGAACGCCGAGAACGCCGGCGTCGCAGAGGCCGTCGCCCTCGCGGCACCGGCGATCACTGAGGCCGTGGACGGCATCGCCGACCGCCTGGCCCGCGGCGGCCGCCTCCTCTACATCGGAGCGGGGACCGCGGGCCGGCTCGGCATCCTCGACGCCAGCGAGTGCCCACCGACCTTCGGCACCGACCCCTCGCTCGTCGTCGGCATCATCGCGGGCGGGTCGGCCGCCGTGACCACGGCCATCGAAAACGTCGAGGACGACGGCCCCCAGGGCGCAGCGGACCTCGCCGCCCACGGTGTAGGCCACCTCGACGTCGTCGTCGGGATCTCGGCGTCCGGACGCACCCCCTACGCGTGCGGGGCGGTAAACGCTGCCCGCGCAGCGGGAGCGCTGACCATCGCCATCACGTCGAACCCCGACTCACCGCTCGCTGCGTCCGCAGAGATCGCCATCGAGGTGCTGACCGGGCCCGAACTCGTTGCGGGGTCGACCCGGCTGAAGGCCGGGACCGCGCAGAAGCTGGTGCTCAACATGCTGAGCACCCTCAGCATGGTCAGGCTCGGCAAGACCTACGGCAACATCATGATCGACCTCGTCGCCACGAACGAGAAGCTGCGGGCAAGGTCCCAGCGGACCGTCATGCGCGTGACCGGATGCAGCGCGGAGGAGGCCGTCGGCGCCCTTGCCGGCAGCGGGGGCTCGGTCAAGACCGCGGTCCTCATGCTGCTCACGTCCGCGACGAAGCCGGAGGCCGATGACCGGCTCGCACGCCACCACGGCAACCTGCGGGCGGCACTCACCGCGGCAACCGCGGGTGCGGGAGCTGCAGGACCCGATGCACCCCTCGACGGCGCCGGCACGGCCCTCACGTCATGACCCCGGGCGTCACGCTCACGGCCCACCGGGTCACCCTGCCGCTGGTCCGCCCGTTCGTGACGGCTGTCCGCCGGGCCACGGCGCTGGAGTCGGTGCTCGTGGAGGCGCGCGACGACGACGGCCGGTCCGGCTGGGGCGAGGCTCCGATCAGCCGGGTCACCCGGGCCACCAGCGACGGCGTCTGCGCATCCGTCGAGGGACCCCTGCAGGACCTCGTCCGCTCCGGGAGCCCGACGGACGCCCTGCACCGGGTCGCTGCCTCCACCGGGAACACCGCCGCGAGGATGGCCGTGGACTGCGCCCTCCACGACCTGGCCGCGCAGCAGGCAGGAATGTCCCTTCTCCGCTACCTCGGCGGATCCTCGCTGTTCGTGACGACGGACATGACGCTCTCGGTCGGCTCCCCTGCCGCCCTGTCAGTGGCTGCCCGGGAGCACGTCGCGGCAGGGTTCGGGTGCCTCAAGGTGAAGGTGGACGGGTCTGGGGATCCTGTGTCCGGGATTGCCGCCGTCCGCGCCGCCGTCGGACCCGCCGTCACCCTGCGGGTCGATGCCAACCAGGCCTTCTCCGCGGACGACGCCGTCCGCTTCATCCGGGACCTGGAAGACAGGCACCTGGATGTCGAGTTCGTGGAGCAGCCCGTCCGGGCACACGACTGGGTTGCCCTCGCCCACGTGACCCGGCACGTCTCGACGCCGGTGATGGCCGATGAGTCGCTCTGGAACCTCGCCGACCTCCACGAGCTCCTCCGCCACGAGGCCGCGCCGATGGTGAACATCAAACTCGCGAAGACGGGCGGGCTGCTTCCCGCCCTCGGCCTCGCCGCCGCTGCCCGCGAGGCCGGCCTGCGGATCATCGTGGGCTGCATGATGGAGAGCACCGTGGGCATCGGTGCCGCGGCGGCTTTTGCATCCGCACTCGGAGCCCGTCCGCAGCACGGCCCGGCCGAAAAAGTGCCCGTCGATCCTGCGCAGGACCTCGACGGCGGGCTCTGGCCCCGCGACCCCGCCGTAGGAGGCGGCGTCCGCTACGACCGCTCCAGGATCGGCATCGCGGACCGGCCCGGGCTCGGCATCACGGGGCTGCGGACTGCGCCTCGAGGATGAGCGCGACGGCGGCCCCGAGGCTCCGCGCGACGCCGTCGGGCACCGAGGCTGGCGGCAGGGCTTCACCCGGAGAATGCGCCTCGATGCGGTGCCGCGCCAGCAGGTAGTCGGAGATGTCGGGACCGGTTGCTCCGCTGTTGTCCGTCAGGAAGATGCCCGCACTGCTGGTCTCCACCACCCCGTCCCCCGGTGCATCAGGCCGCAGGAGGATGCTCACGGCCCCGGCCCTCCTGGCGCCGGCAATATCGTGATCCAGCCGGTCGCCCACATGGACGAGCCGTCGCCGGTCGCCGAGTGCATGCTCGAACATCTCCGGATCGGGTTTCGCCGTCCCGACGGCGTCGGAGGTGATGACGACGTCGAAAACGTCCTGGAGACCGGCCGCGCGCAGCACCGGCAGTTGGAACTCGCTGCGCCCGTTGGTCAGGAGGACGAGGCGGCACCCCGCGGCCCTGAGTGCGTCCAGGTTGGGCCGGGTGTTCTCGTGGAGGACGCGGACGCCGACATCGGTGAGCGCGTTCTCAAGCCGGGGGACCAGCGACCCCGCCCATCGGCTGCCGAAGCGGTCGGCCGTCGCCGCCACGATGGACGCCCAGTCGTACGCGGCGTACGGATCGGCGAGGAGCCGGCGCTCGTGCTCGGCGAGGATCTCGGCTGCGACCACTTCTGACGTGACGGGTCGGCATTTTGTCTCCCCGTGCTCCGACGGTGCGGGAGGGACCACCGCACGGTCGCGGGCTCCTGCGGCAATCCCATTGGCGGCCCCTGCTGCGACCTCTGCTGCGATTTCTTCCGCCACGGACCGGAGTACCCCCGCGAAGGGGCTGATGACGAGCGTCCCGTCGAGGTCGAAGCTCACGGCGAATGCTCCGCGGCGCCGACCGCCGGCGGTCGTGTCACGGCCGGCAGCGGTCATCGGCCCAGCAGCGGGACCGCCGGCAGTCGCGTCACGGCCGTCAGGGGGTCCACCGGCAGATCCGCCGGCAGGGGCTCCGCGCCGTCGGTCGGTTCAGCTGCCGGAAGAGCACCCGCCTCCACGATCTGCCAGGCGAGCCGCGTGACGGCCGCGATGACCGCAGTCGCCTCTTCTTCCCCGTAGGCACGAGTGCAGACCGCGAGGACGAAGGGGTGCGCCGCCACGGGCCGCACGACTGCCACGTCATGGCGGATGGCCGTGACCCAGCCGGACTTCGAGCCCCACGTCGCAGCCCCCGGCAGCGCCGGCCCGATCATCCCGTACTGCTGCGCCTCGAGGAAGGAGACCGCCAGCGCCGTACTCGCCGGCCCCAGGACCGAGCCCGTGACGATGCTGCGCAGCATGGCGCAGAGGTCGCGCGCCGTCGTCTGCTGGGTGAGTCCCTCCTGGAGTCCGTCGAGGTCGCCGAAGAGCCGCTGCATGAAGGACGACGGCGCGCCGCACAGTACCAGCGCCTCGGCGACGGCCGGCAGCCCGACGAGCTCGACCGCCATGTTGGTGGCCTCGTTCGAGGAGACGGTGATCATCCGCTCGAGGACGTCCCGCAGCGGTGCGGGCCGGCCGGCGGCCGGCATGCCGTCGTCGATCTCGCCGGGCTCGAACTCGAAGAACCCACCGGACGCAGCCGCAGACCGGAACCGGAGGGTCGAGACGAGCTCCTGGTCGAGGGTGAGCCGTCCGGCGTCGACGGCGCGCAGGACGGCGACGAGCACGGCGAGCTTGATCGTGCTGGCCGCGTACACCGCGGTGTCGGCGCCGTCCTCGGCGAGCACGGTGCCGTCGAGCGCGGTCAGGCAGTAGGAGATGTGGGGGACGCCGTCGCTGTAGTCGGACTCCAGACCCATGGTCACGCCCTTTCGTCGGGTGCCGCGGCGAAGACCGCATCGGCAAGAGCTGAACGGAAGCCTGCCATGGCGTTGTGCTCGCGGGACGGATGGACACGGTTGGTCAGCAGCACCACGACGACGCCGTGGTCGCGGTCCATGAGCAGCGAGGTCCCGGCGAAACCGTTATGGCCACGGGCGGTGCGGCCGTGCGCGCCCATCCACTCCTGCTGCCCGATGCGCAGGCCGAGTCCGTGGCCGAACCCGGGCCCTGAATGCGACCCGATGATGCGCCGGAGCTGGTCCTGCCAGAGCTCGACGGCGAGTGCCTCGGGCACCAGGGCCTGTGCGTGGTCGCGCAGCACCGTGCCGAGGGCCAGGACCGCCGACGCCGTCCCGAACAGGCCGGCGTTCGCGACCGCGCCGCCCAGCGCCCAGGCGGTCTCGTCGTGGACCTCGCCGCGCACCATGCCGCGCACCGACCCGCACACCGGGACCACCTGCAGTTCCGTCGCGGCGCACGCGGACCGGTCGGGGCTGAAGGTGAGGGACGCCGCCCGCGGGTCCAGCGCCGCCAGCGGGTCGAGCATCTTCGCGGCCACGAGTTCCGGCCAGGGTTGACCCGTGGCGTCCTCGGCGAGCGCCATGGCCACGGTGAAACCCACACAGGAGTAGGCGAAGGCCGTGCCCGGGGTAGTCACGAGGGGAAGAGAGAGGATGTCCGCCAGCAGAGCATCGCGTCCGGGGTGTGCCGGCATCGTCCGCCAGCCGTCCCAGGTGCCGGGCAACCCTGAGGTGTGGGTCAGCAGGTGACGCAGGGTGATGCTGCTGCGCGGTCCGCCGCGGAACGACGGCAGGTGCGCGCCTACCGGCCCGTCGAGGTCGAGGACCCCCTCGCCGACCAGGGCCAGGAGTGTGAGGGCGCTGACCACCTTCGTCACGGAGGCGAGGTCGTACACCGTCTCCGCGTGGGCCGGTACCCGTTCCTCTGCGCCGAGCGGCGATCCGTCGGGCCCGAATGCGACTGCAGTTCCCGCGGCGATCGGCCCGATCGACCGCCCGGCGATATCGACGACGGCGACGGCGGACGGGGCGACGCCAGCCGTCACCGCGTTATCGAGCAGGTCCTGCATGGAGCATTCAAGGCGCGGCGGGGCCGGATCAGAGACTGGATCAGGGGATGGACCACGGGCCTGCCAGGCGCTCGGGCCGGCGCTCGTGTCAGCGGCCGGTCCGGCGCCCGGGGCACCGCCCAGGTCGGCGTTCGGCTCAGGCGAGGACAAGCCGCGGCGTCCCCTCGGCGATCAGCGTGGCCTCGACCCCGAGCGGGATGCTGTGCGCCGCCGGGCCGTGGCCGAACCCGAGTTCCCAGATCAGCGGGATCCCCAGCGGGCACAGGAGTTCCTCAACTAGGGCCTTCACCTCGTGCAGCTCCCCGCACTTGCTCCACGAGCCGAGCGCCAGTCCCGTCATCCCCTCGAACCAACCCGCGCGCAGCAGGGACATCAGCAGCCCGTCCAGGCGGTAGATGTCTTCGGTGACGTCCTCGAGGAGCCCGATCTTGCTTTTGTCGTCGTCGATGGCAGGACGGCCGCGCGCCCCGAGTGTCATAGAGAGGAGGCTCAGGGTCCCCCCGGTCAGCACGCCGGTGGCTCGTCCCGGAACGAGCGCTTCCGCCGCCGCGCTGGTGTATTCGCGGCCCGCCTGCGGGGAGAAGAGTGACTCGTGGAGGTGCCGGCGGGCGGCGTCGTCGTCGAGCAGGGCGTCCGTGGCCACCATCGGCGCGAACAGGGTCGGCAGCCCGAGGTTCTCCGCCCAGTACTCGTGCAGCGCCGTGACATCGGAGGAGCCGATGAGGGGTTTCGGGGAGGCGGTACGCAGTCTCCCGACGTCGAGCAGGTCCAGCAGCCGCACCGCGCCGTAGCCGCCGCGGATGCAGAAGACCGCGGCGATCGATTCGTCGCACCACAGGTCCTGGAGATCGGCGGTCCGGTCCGCGTCGGTTCCCGCGAGGTAGGAGGCCCGGGGATGCCGGTCCAGCACATGGGCTCCGAGTACGGGGTCGAGGCCCCAGTCGCTGAGCAGCCGCACCGCACGCTGCACGTTCTCCTCGGTGGGGGTGCCCGAGGGAGAGACCAGTCCCACCCGGTCGCCGCGCCGCAGCAAACCGGCCCCCGTCCGGGCCGTCACGACGACGATCCCGTCGTCGCCGTTCCCGACTGCAGCAGCCCCGAGACCGGACCGGGAACCGGGAGTGGTTCGCCGCCGTCCGGGACGCTGCGGAGAGCGTCCCGCGTGGGGACGACGCTCAGGAGCTTGCGCGTGTACTCGTGCTGCGGATTCAGCAGGACCTCCTCCACCGGGCCCTCCTCGACGATCCTGCCCTGGTACATGACGACCACCCGATCGGCGATGTTCCAGGCCAACCCGAGGTCGTGGGTGATGACGAGCGCCCCCAGGCCGAGTTCGCACCGGAGCCGGAGCAGCAGGGCCAGCACTCCCGCCCGGACTGACGCGTCGAGGCTGGCGACGGGTTCGTCGGCCACGAGGAACTCCGGGTCCAGCGCGAGGGCGCCGGCGATGACCACCCGCTGGCGCTGGCCCCCGGAGAGCTCCTGCGGGATGGCCGTGAAGTACTTCTCCGGCGGGTTCAGCTCCGCCTTGGCCAGGGCCGCCGCGACGACGTCGCGTTCGTCGCCGGGCAACCGGTGCAGGCGCGGCCCTTCGGCCACGGCCTCGTACACCGAGTGCTTGGGGTTCAGGGCCGCGGTGGGATCCTGCAGCACGAACTGCACGGCCCGCCGGTACGCCTTGAGGGCCTTCCTGCGGTGCTCGAGCGGCTTCCCGCGGTAGAGGACCTCGCCGGAGGTGGGCTTCTGCAATCCGAGCAGCGTCCGGGCAAGCGTCGTCTTGCCCGAGCCCGACTGGCCCACGAGAGCCACGATCTCGCCCGCGTTGCAGGTGAGGTCGACGCCGTCGACCGCCTTCGCGGCGCCGTCGCCCCGCCCGGCGAAGCTCACCGACACGCCGCGGGCCTCCAGGACCGCTCCGGGCACGGGGGCGGGGGCCGGCACTCCCCCGGTCGACGACGGCGCGTGGGGCGCGGTGTAGGTGGGCAGGCTCAGGCGCGAGTCCGGGTCGCCGATGGTGGGGAAGGCCGAGGCGAGGGCCGCCGTGTGCGGGTGCTGCGGGTTGTGCATGACCTCCTGGGACGGGCCCTCCTCGACGATCCTCCCGTGCTGCATCACGACGATCCGCTCGCAGGTGGAGGCGAGCACGGAGAGGTCGTGGCTGATCATGATCAGGGACAGCCCGCGGTCCCGGACGAGGGAGGTGAGCAGATCCAGGACCTGGGCCTGAACCACCACGTCGAGGGCCGTGGTGGGCTCGTCGGCGATGAGCAGGTCCGGCTCGCAGGCCAGGGCCATCGCCATCATGATGCGCTGCTTCTGGCCCCCCGACAGTTCGTGCGGGTAGGACTGCCCCTTGGCCGCGGCGAGCCCCACCTGGTCCAGCAGCTCGTCGACCCGCGCGTTCCGGGCGGATTCGGTCCGGTACTTCGCGTCGGCTCCCCTGGCGTGGATGCTCAGCGCCTCGGCGATCTGGTCCCTGACCTTGCGGACGGGGTTGAGCGAGTGCATGGCGCCCTGGAAGACGATGGCCGCCTCGGTCCAGCGCACCGAGCGGAGCCGGCCCCAACTGAGGGTGGAGATGTCCTCCTCGCCCAGGAGGATGTGGCCCTCGATCGTGGCGTTCGCCGGCAGCAGTCGGAGCACCGAGACGGCGAGGGTCGATTTCCCGCAGCCTGACTCCCCCGCGATGCCCACGGTGGCGCCGGGTTCCACCACGAGGTCGACGCCGTCGACCGCCGTGACGGTGCCCCGCCCGCCGTCGTTCTGGGTGGTGTAGGTGATGCGGAGGTCCTTGAATTCCAGCCGTGCCATTAACGTCCTCGCAGCGTGGGGTTGATGACGGACTCGAGGGCGCGGCCCACGAGGGTGAAGCACAGGACGACGACGACGATCGCCAGGCCCGGCGGCATGACGTACCACCAGTACCCGCCCGTGGCCGCGCCGGTGTCGAGCGCCGATTTCAGCATGGCGCCCCAGGAGATGCTGCCGGGGTCGCCGAGGCCGAGGAAGGACAGCGTCGATTCGGCGATGATCGCCGATCCGACGGTCAGCGTGGTGTTGGCGAGGACGAGCGGCATCACGGCGGGCAGGACGTGGCGCCTGATGATGTGGCCGTCGCCGGCGCCGAGCGCCCAGGCCCGCTCGATGTAGGGGCGGGACTCGACGGTCAGGGTCTGGGAGCGGACCAGCCGGGCCGTCCCGGCCCACGACGTGACGCCGATCGCGATGACGATCGTGGTGACGCCCGGGCCGATCACGCTCGAGAGCACGATGGCGAGCACGAGTCCGGGGACCACGAGGAAGAAGTCGATGATGCGCATCAGGACGGCCTGGGTGGCTCCGGTGAAGTGTCCGGCGGCCATGCCCATGACGGTGCCGATGACCATCGAGACGAGCGTGGCGGCGAAGCCGACGACCAGGGAGATTCTCGAACCCCAGATCAGCAGGGCGAGCACCGACCGGCCGGCGGGATCCGTGCCGAGCGGATTGGCGAGGCTCGGCGGTTCGTTCCGCCCCGACGTCACCTGCGTCACGTCGAGCACGCTCGGTGGGGCGAAGAGCGGGATCGCGAAGGCGAGGGCGATGACGCACAGCAGGATGACGAGCCCCACGACGCCGGCCCGGTTGCGCCGGAACTCCTTCCAGCCCTCGGCGAAGGCCTGGCGGCGCCGTGCGGCGGCGACGCTGGTCCGCGTGGGCCGGGGGCCGGCCACCGCGCTCATGCCGACCTCAGCCGGGGATCGAGCACACGGTAGATCAGGTCTGCGAAGAAGTTCATGAGGATCACAATCGAGGAGAAGACGACGAACGTTCCCTGCAGCAGCGGGTAGTCGGGGGCCGACAGTGCCTGGAACGTGAGGTAGCCGAGGCCGGGCCAGGAGAAGACGGTCTCCACGGTCACGGCACCGCCCACCAGACCGCCGAGTGTGAGGAAGATCAGGGTCACGGTGGGGAGCAGGGCGTTGGGCACCGCATGGCGGCGCCGTACCTCGTCCTCCGTCAGCCCCTTGGCGCGCGCCGTCAGGAGGTAGTCGGAGGTCATCTCCTCCAGCAGCGATGCCCGCATGACCATGAGGTACTGCGCGTAGACCACGGCCACCATCGTCACCACCGGCAGCACCATGTGCCGCGCGGCGTCCCAGATCAGGGGGAAGCCGGTGGCGGTGGTCCCGGCGGTGAGGAGGCCGCCCGTCGGGAACCACTGCAGGCCGCCGGCGAAGGTCAGCAGCAGGATGAGTCCGAGCCAGAAGGTCGGCACCGACCAGAACACCAGTGCCAGTCCGGTCTGGGCCTTGTCGAAGAGGCTGCCGCGGCGCCAGGCCGCCTTCTGGCCCAGCCAGAGGCCGAGAATCACGGACAGCAGGGCGGCCGTCCCGGTGAGCAGGAGGGTGGGCCCGAGCCGGGTCCCGATGAGGTCCAGCACCGGCTCGTTGTAGGTGTAGGAGTAGCCGAGGTCACCCCGGAGCAGGCCCGTCAGGTACCCCCAGAACTGGACGAGCAGCGGGTCGTTGAAGCCCAGCTGCTCGCGCAGGATGTCCATCTGCTGCTCGCTGACCTGGCGCCCGGCCGCGAGGGACCGGACGGGGTCGCCGGGCAGGATCCGGAAGGCGAAGAATCCGAGCAGCACCACCATCACCAGGGAGATCAGTGCCGCGCCGGCCTTCCGCAGGGCGTAGCCGAGCCAGGTGGACCCTCCGCGGGGCTCGTCCGATGCGAGCCCCGCCGAGAGGTCCTGGGTCCCGAGGGTGGAGGACACCGCTACTGCCGGTCGTCCGCGGTGGCCCGGCGACGCTTGACCAGGACGAAGGCCGCGATGCCGCCGACCACGAGGACGCCCGCGATCGGGGCGATGATGGCCGTCGGGTTGGGCGCGGCCACCGACGCCGTCTCCACCGATGACACCGGGGTGGCACTGTAGACGCCCCAGGGGCCGTTCTGTCCGAGGATCACGCCGCCCTCGGTGGGCTGGGTGGTGAAGGGCTCGAAGCGGTCCGACCGGTAGGCCTCGAGGGAGTCGGAGTAGAACAGCACGTTGTTGACCGCGCCGTCGTAGATGAGCTTCTGCGCTTCGACGACGAGCTCGCTGCGCCGTTCCTGGTCCAGCTCGGTGTGCTGTTCCTTGTAGAGCGCGTCGAACTCAGGGGAGCACCAGTTGGATTCGCTGATGGCACCGGTGCCGTCGGCGTTGGGGCGGGAGCTGCACTGGTTGATGGACAGCTGGAAGTCCGGATCGGGGCCGATGCCCCAGCCGGTGAAGTACATGTCGTAGTTGCCGAGCGTGGAGTCGTCGTTGAGCTGGGCCGGTGCCATCGATTCACTGACGACCTCGATCCCGATCTCGCGCAGCCACGGCGTGATGTAGTCGGCCATCTGCTGGTGGGTGGCCTGCGTGTTGTTGCCCGCCAACCGGAGGCGCAGCGGGTTGCCCTCCTTGTCGGTCCGGAGGCCGTCGGCGCCCATCTCGTAGCCGGCGTCGTCCAGGATCTTGTTGGCCGCCTCGGGATCGTAGCTGTACGGCAGCTCGTCGGTGTCCCAGTGGTACAGCGGGTAGACGGCGGGGATCTCACCGGTGGCGGGCTGACCCAGTCCTTCGAGTACCCGCTCGAGCAGGGTGTTGCTGTCGATGGCACGGATGATCGCCTTGCGGAGCTCCACGTCCTGCAGGGCGGGGTTGCCGTCACCCATGATGTTCCCCTCGGAGTTAACGGTGCCCGAGTTCAGGTTGATGGCCTGGTAGCGGCGGCCCGCACCGGCATTCGTGGTGATGTTCGGCTCGTTCTCGAGCGCCTTGAACTGCGCGGGTGTGAGGCCGCCGACGACGTCGAGCTCGCCGGTCCGCAGCGCCTGCACCGCGGCGTCGCTGTTGCGGTACGGCACGAAGGTGACGCCGTCCACCTTCGCCTTGCCCCGCCAGTAGTTGGGGTTGGCCTTCATGGTGACGCCGGACGTGGCGCTGTAGTCCACCACGGTGAACGGTCCGCTGCCCACAGCGTCCTTGTCATTGGCGAAGGTCGCGGGGTCCTCCACCTCGGACCAGATGTGCTCGGGGACGATCGCGAGGCTGGAGCCGGGATTCGGTGCCTGCGGCTCGTTGAGGGTGATCACCAGGGTCTGATCGTCCGTCGCCTCGACGGACTTGATGCTCTCGAGCAGCGACCCGTTGGCCTGCTTGAGGGCGTCGCTCTCCTCGATCGCACGGAAGGTGAAGGCGGCGTCGTTCGCGGTGATCGGCTCGCCGTCGGACCACTTCCTGTCTTCGGCGAAGGTGAAGGTCCACTCGGTGCCGTCCTCGGAGGTCTCCCACGACTCGGCGAGCCCGGGGACCACCTCGTTGTTCTCGGCGCTGTAGCTGACGAGGCCCTCGTACTGCATGGTGAGGATGTTCGTGCTCGACGCGAGGATCGCGATGAAGGGATTGAGTGAATCGATGTCGCCGGTGAGCGCGAGCTTGAGCGTCACCGGATCGGGCTCCTCCGCAGCGGTGGCCGCGGAGGATGCGAGGGACCCGGGGACGAGGGCCAGCGACAACGCGGCGAGGGCCGACACCGCCCGGCGGAGCCTGGCATGCCTCCCCCACGTCGAGGTTCCCGGAGTGCCGGTCGGATCGGGGAGGGAATGTGCCATCGGTTCTCTTTCGCTAAGGCCTGCAGGCGCACGGATCGAGTGCCTGGGGCCGTCGATCCGAACAGAAGTGCGAGGAAAAGACTCGACAGCCGTGTCGTCGGTGGCTGCGATGTAAGCAAGCTACACAATTGGGTATTGTGATGCAAACCACTTGCGAAGCCGTGTCGGGCCCTTCGGCCCACGGCGCCGCAAGCGCTCCGACATGGAATGTTTCCCCCATATTTCAAGCGAGGACCAATGGCCGTGATCGACACCGCGGAGCTCTGCGCCCGACTCATCCGCTTCGACACCAGCAACTACGGCGACGGCAAGAGTGCGGGTGAACGGGACATCGCCGACTACATCCACGGACTCCTCGTGGATGCCGGGTACGACGCGCTCATCCTCGGACCCACGCCGGATCGCTCGTCCGTCGTGGTGCGCGTCCCGGGAACCGACCGGGCCCTGCCGGGCCTCCTCGTCCATGCGCACCTCGACGTGGTGCCGGCCGAACCCGAACAGTGGACGGTGGACCCGTTCGCGGGGACGATCAGCGACGGGTACGTCTGGGGCAGGGGTGCCAGCGACATGAAGGACATGGTGGCCATGACCCTGGCCACCCTGCTGCGGTGGGCGGCCGACGGGTCGGAGCCCCGGCGTGACGTCGTCGTCGCCTTCGTGGCCGACGAGGAGGACAAGGGCGACTACGGGGCACTCTGGCTCGCCGCCGAGCACCCCGAGCTGTTCCGGGGGGTCGAAGCGGCGATCGGGGAATCCGGTGGGGTGCCGAGCCTGCTCACCTCGGAGGCCGGCGCGGAGGTCCGCCTCTACCCGGTAGCGGCAGCCGAGCGCGGAACCCTCCACATGCGGGTCACGGCCACGGGAACCTCCGGCCACGGCTCGAGGCCCAACGCGGACAACGCCGTGACCCACCTGATCCGCGCGCTCCACCGCGTCACGGAGCACGCCTGGCCCATCGTCCTCACCCCCACCGTCCGCGCGTACCTCGACCAGACCTCCGCGGCGCTCGGCTTCGCCGCGGATCTGGAGAGCGACGCCGGGATCGAGGCGGCCGTGGACCGCCTGGGCGACGCCGGGACGGTCGCCCGCACCACGATCCGGTGCTCGGCCACCCCTACCGTCCTCGACGCCGGCTACAAGGTCAACGTCATTCCCGGCACGGCGTCCGCCGAACTCGACGTGCGGTGCCTCCCCGGAACCGAGGAGCAGACGCTCGCCGCCCTCGACGACCTGCTCGGCCCCCGCATCACGCGGCGGTTCCTGTCCCATCAGCCCCCCGTCGAGGCGCCCATCGATTCCCCGTGGTTCAGGGCCATGCGGGACGCCCTCCAGCGGCACGACCCTGCCGCCGTCGTCGTGCCCCGGTGCCTGGGCGGCGGAACGGACGCGAAGGCCTTCGCGCCGCTGGGCATCGCCTGCTACGGGTTCTCCCCGCAGGGAGCCGACCCGGACGGACGCACCTCCGACGGCGTCCACGGCGTCGACGAACGCGTCCCGGTCCACGGGCTGCGGACGGGCCAGGTCATCCTGCAGGACTTCCTGACGCATGTCTGACGTGCACGCCTCCTGGCCGAAAGGACGTCCATGGGCGCCATGACCCACCCCCTGCCCCCCGAGGGCCCCGACGAGATCTCCGCCCGGATCCGCGCGAGCCTCTCGGGCCTGCCACCCGCAGCCCAGAAGGTCGCGCGCCTCATCCTCGATGACCCCGACCACGTGGCAGGTTCCTCCATGTCGTCCCTGGAGAAGGAGATCGGCGTCAGTGGGGCGAGCATCGTCAGGGCGGCGAAAGCCCTCGGCTACGCGGGATACCCGCAGCTCCGCCTGGCCCTCGCGGCGGCATCGGGCAGGGGCACTCCCCCCGATGCCGTGACCGGCGGGGTACGCCGGGACGACGCGACGGCGGACATCATCGCCAAGCTCGCCCACGCGGAGCAGCAGGCCATCCGTGAGACCGCGGCCCACCTGGACCCGGCCGTGGTCGAGGCGGCGGCCGGAGCGCTCGCCCGGGCCAACCGGATCCTGTCCTTCGGCGTCGGCGCCTCCGGCCTGGTGGCTGCCGACCTCCAGCAGAAGCTGACCCGTGCCGGATTCATCTGCCACAGCCCCGCCGATCTCCACCTCGGCATGACCGAGGCAGCGCTGCTGGGGGCACCCGCCGTCGCCGTCATCGTGTCGGACTCCGGCGAGACCCGTGAGGCGCTCGCCGTCCTCGAGGTCGCGGCGGAGGCGGGGGCGGTCACGATCGCGCTCACCGGTGCCGAGACCTCCAGCCTGGCCAGGGCTGCCGACTACCCCCTCATCGCGGCGGGCAGCGAGCGCGGCCCGAGGCCCGGCGCCCTATCCAGCAGGATCGGCCAGCTGCTGGTGGTCGACTGCCTGTTCGTCGCGCTCACCCACCAGGACTTCGCGTCGAGTGACGCTGCCCTGACCACCACCCGGGCGGTCATCACCTCACACCGCAACGCCCGTCCCCATGGCTGAGCACGCACGCCTCGTCTGCGGCGTCGACGTCGGTGGCTCGGGCTGCCGGGTCGCCGTCGTACCTGCCGCGGCGCCTGATGGGCGACCGTCGAGCTACCCCCGGTTCCAGGGACCCGGCCTCGACATCGGCCGGAACGGCGTGGACGCCACCGGTCTGCTGGCGTCCCTGGCTCCCCTCGTGGCCCAGGCACGCGCAGCGGCCGGCGGCGGGGACATCACCGCGATCGCCGTGGGCGCGGCGAGTGTGGCAAGCCTGCTCGAGGACGTCGCGGCGCTGCATGACGGGCTTCGCGCCATCAGCGGGGCATCGCTGACCTTCGTCGCATCGGACATCGTCACCTCGCACCTGGGGGCGCTCGGTGGGGAGCCCGGCGTCGTCGTCGCCGCCGGCACCGGTGCCATCGCCCTCGGCACCGATCACCACACGAGGTGGCACTGCGCCGACGGCTGGGGGCATCTCCTGGGCGACGTCGGCAGCGGCGCGTGGGTGGGCCGGCGAGCACTCGAAACCGCCCTGCGGGCTCACGACGGACGGGCAGGAGGCTCGCCGGCGCTCCTGGCGTCCCTGACCGGGCAGTTCGGCTCACCGGACCAGCTGGTCTCGGGGCTCTACAGCAGCCCGAACCGATCGGCCGTCCTCGCCTCCTTCGTGCCGGCGACGGCAGCCGCAGCGCACGACGGCGATCCCGTGGCGTCCGGCATCCTGCGGCACGCCGGTGCCGAGCTGGCCGGCACCTGCAGCGCGGCCTTCGTCCCCGGCCTGCCCCTCACCGTCGCGTGGACCGGAGGGCTGTTCGAGGCCTCTCCCCTGGTCCTCGCTGCCTTCTCCGAACACCTGACGGCTCTCCGGCCCGGGGTACGCCTGACGCCCGCTTCCGGGACGTCGCTCGACGGCGCGATGGGGCTCGCTGCTGCCGGGGCGCTCGGCCGCGGGACACTCCAGGATCGACCTCCGTTCCTCACCAGCGTCCGGCACGAGTTGTCCGCGGCCCGTCGGATGCCGGGCTCACGCCTGGAGGCGTGACGTCGCCTGACTCGTCGGAGCGCTCGATCCCGCGGTCGACGTCGGGTCACACGGCCCTTGCCGCCCACGAGACGGCCCACCAGAATCGAGCGATGAAACAGCGAAGCCCTGAGGAAACCCTGAAGGAGTCGTACCCCGGCATCGGGATCGCCCTCGGAGCGGGGGCCGGATGCGCCATCGGGGTGGCGATCGCCGGTGGACCCGGCATCGCGATCGGCGCCGCCATCGGTGCGGGTGTCGGACTCGTGGTCGGCGCGATCGCCCGGTCAGTATCTAAGCCGTCGCCGGGGTCGTCGTCGGGGTCGTCGTCGGGGTCGCCGTCGGGGAACCCAGAGCCTGAGCCCTGACGCGGCCTGAGTCAGCCACTACTCCGGACGGGCAGTCCACCCGTCAGGCTTGCAGGGACCGCCAGTCCGCCCGGGCGGCCCAGATTAGGACGGCGAGCGCCGGGACGCTCCACAGCCAGAATCCCCAGCCGAACAGCATGAGCCCCACATGGAACGCGATGACGCCGATCCAGCCGGCCTTCGCCCACTGACCTCCGCGGAGGAGCAGGACCCCCAGGGTGGCCTCGCCCGCGGCGAGCGCGAGACCCCAGCGTGCCGGAGCGGCCATGAAGATCTCGTTCCAGGCCTTCTCGATGAGCGGGAGGAACGATTCCTGGGCGAAGGAAGCGTACAACTGCGGGTCGGCCATTACGATCCCGAGGTGCACTCCTCCCGTGAACAGGAAGAATCCGCCCACGATCTTCCGGGCCAGCCCCGTTCGCTTCCGGCCCTCGCTGTGATCGGGCGCGGATGGCCGATCCTTCGTGATCTTCAGCATGGTCGCCTCGGCTTCCGGATGGGCCCGCACGACGGGCGGCGGAATCGTGTCCTCTTCCATTGTTTTAGTTCCGACCCTGAGGGACAGGGCCCTTGGTCCCCGGGCGGAGACCAGCCAAGAGCTCACGCGCCGCCCCTCGGGCCTTCGGGTGGTCATTGCCCGGCCCACCGGCACGGCCCCGATCCCGGGTTGATCAGGAACGGCTGCGGCTGCGGAGTCGTCGGCCGTACTTCTGCTGGAGGGTGCGAGCTTCGACCAGCACGGACGGCCCGTCGAGGTCTTCTCGACCTGGCACCATCAGGACGACGTGGTGTTCGACATCGACATCAAGAGCGAACCCGGCCAGGCTGGCCCGGCCGGCGGGTTCGCCGTCGTCGCCTGCTGCCGACGCCCCTGACGCGGTCGCCGACGGGGCCAACCGGCCCGGGCGGAACTGCTCCACTTCGCCGACGACCTGTTGCGCAACGGTTCGTGATGACGGTGCAAAGCAAGCGTGCTAATCCGTGGCGTCCTGGCCTGGTAAGCCAGCGGTCGCCGCGAGATCCCGCAGCATGCAATCATGCAACTCGCGGGTGGCCGTGGCCAGACCGACTCCGGAATAGATCGAATCGACTCCTCCGAAATCGGTGAAGATGCCCCCGGCCTCTCTCATGATGACCGGCATAGGAGCTACGTCGAAGGGCGAGACCGTGAAGTCGATCATCGCGTCTGCTTGTCCGGCCGCTACGAGCGCGTAGCCGAACCCATCTCCCCACGTACGAATGACGCCGTCCTGATTCTGGATCCGGTCGATAAGGTCGATCGGCCAGTCCTCGAGCCACGTCGAGAGGACATAGGCTCCCTGCACGTCGCGGCGGCTCGACGTTTCCAATCGCCTGCCCTGCCCATCGAAGCATCCACGGCCTGACTGGGCGTAGACCAAACGATTCAGGCTGGGTAGCGCAATGGCGCCGAATTCGATTCCTTGGGTCGATTCGTACGCCAGGAGCGTGGAGTACAGCGGCACACCATGGATGAAGGACTTGGTGCCATCGATCGGGTCCATGATCCATCGGCCGCCGGATGTCCCCTTTACCTCTGGAAATTCCTCACCCAGCAGGCCGTCGTCCGGGAAGTGACGGGAGAGCTCGTCGCGGAGATGTCGCTCCACGTTGCGGTCGGCCTCCGTAACGGGAGTTCCATCGTCTTTCTGTTCCACGCGGAAATGTGCTTCGTCGAACCAGGACCGGGCCATGTCCGAGCCCGCCTCGAGGATACTCAGGGCATTTTGGAACCGTGCATCAATGGTCATAGTGCGTCCCTCGTTGAAGATGGTTGATTGTGGCTCAGCGCCACCTGCACACCGGCGGGCATCCCGCTCCGCGAGAGCACCACGCCCCGGATCCGCCCGGACTGGCCGGTCCTGCCGTGCCAATGCTGCAGACCATCACCAGGTGAACCGTCCTGCACGACGGCCGGGAAACCACGCAATGGTCTACGCGCGTGAACCAAAGGGCCAGGCTCCGGCGGCGCTACGGCCATGGTGGCTCCTCGTGCTGCGGGTCGGGAAGAAGAGCATCTGGACAACGGGTGTGATCCAGATCATATACTGGGCGGTAATTCCGCGAAGCCTACCGGCGAGAGAATTCAATGGTCCATTCAGATGCACCAATGAGCATTGACGTCATCGTCGATCGCCTCCTGATGCTGATGGCTGAGCTGAATGACCGCGGGGAATCAAGGCTCCCCTCCGAGCGGATCCTGGCGTCGCAACTCGGCGTGGCCCGCGGAACCCTGCGCAAGGCCCTGGAGTGGCTGCAGGGCGAGGGAATCGTGGAGCGCCGGGTGGGCCGCAACGGCGGAACACTCGTCCGGCAGGAGCATCCCGCACTGCAGTTGGGAGGACTGGACCCGCATGCTTCACTCAAGGTGCACCGCCAGTTGCACCGGATTCAAGGCATTCCGGCGCTACTGAGCGAGCAGGGGATCCTGTCGACCACTCGCGTACTCAGGACAGAGGAGCGCGGCGCCAACACCACAGAGACCGCCGCCCTCGGCCTTGATCATGGAGCGCGGGTCCTGGTCATCCTGCGCCTTCGCCTGGCGAATTCCGAGCCGCTCTCGTTGGAGCAGATGACGTTGCCGGCCGCGCGTTTCCCAGACCTGCTTGATCGCTCGTTGAACTCGTTGTACGAGATGTTCGAGCGGGACTACGGCGTCACGTTGGCGTCCGTGGACGAAACCATCAACATCTCCCTGGCCAGCGCGAGCGTCGCCCAGCTGCTGAAGGTCACCATCGGGACGCCACTGTTCGACATCGACCGGATCTCGCGGGACGCGTCAGGTGCACCCGTCGAGCTGTCGCACGACCTCTTCAACGCCACCCTCACCACCCTTACCCACACCGCGAACAATTGCGCGGATGACGTCGGCCTGGACCACCAGCGTTCTCTCATGATGGAGCCAGATTCCACCGTGGAACGACGGCTGCGGAGCCACGCCTAACCATCGAAGGAGGAGTTTCATGCCTGTTCAGGAACGGCTTTCGGAGTTCACGCGGATGCGCGATCTCAAGGAGATCCAATGGTCCGGCCCCATTCCCCAGCTGCCCTCCCCCAGCTGGTGGGCCTCCGACAACACGCTTATCCGTGGCCGGAGTGAGGAACACGGCCGGGTCATCGCCAAGGTGATGAGTCGCCATGCGTGGTCCTGGCGTAACCGCCACAGCATGATCCAGGCTGCGGTGGCGGCCGGCGAGAACGGAATCGGCCCCAGGGTCCACGCCTACGACCAGGAAATCGGCATCCTCCTTGTGGAGGAGTTGGCGGACGACTGGCGCGTGGTTCGCCTGGACTACTACGCCGACCCCCAGTTCCGCGCGAACCTTCTCAGCACGCGTAGAGCCTTCGCTGCACTCGATCTGAACCTGGCCCCACGCAGTCCCATCGCTGACCTCATCCAGCTCGAGGAGGAGTGCCGCGATCGAGGAGTAGCCCTCGACCCACGGGTCACCACCGGCGTCGAGCACGTACTGCGCTTCAAGGAGGTACTGCTCGAGTACCGCAGAGGCGTGGAGCTCCGACCCTCGCAGGGCGAAGCGACCTCGTCCAATCTGATGGTCCATCGGGACGGTCAGGTGAGGATCGTCGGCTGGGGCTCAGCCGCACAGCTGTCCCAGGTCCATGACACGGCCCTCCTGGTGTCCGAGGCATGCCCCACGGTGCTCAGCGCGGAGGCACTGGTGCGGGAGGTGATGCCGGAGGCCACGTCGAAGGACGTCGCCGTGGTGCAGGTCATCTCGCTCGTCGAGCACCTGCGGTGGTCCCTGCTCACCTCCCTGCGCGCGGCCACCGACCCGGACGAGGACCTCGACTCCATCAAGTACGGACTCTGGCACATGACCCTCGCCGAAATCGCCCTTGCCGACCGTCACTTCATGACCGAACTAGAGAAGGAACTGTCCTGATGACTACCCAGACCGACATCGATACACTCTCGGACAGCGCCAACCGCAATCCGGAATGGGCAGGATCCACACCGGTCGTCAATCCGGTCCCAGGGGGCCTGACGAATCACAACTTCCGGCTCTCCATGACCGGGATCGAGCATGAGATCTTCGCCAAGATCCCCGGCCCGGGCACGGAGGCGTTCATCGACCGCTCAGTGGCCAACGCGGCCGCACGCCAGGCCGCAGAGGTCGGCATCAGCCCGCGCGTCCTGTTCTTCGACGACAAGACCGGGATCGAGTATTCCGAGTTCCTCGGGGAGGGTTACCGGACCGCGACGACTCTCGACTTCCAGAGCATGGAACTTCTGGAGAAGATCATCGACATCTACCAGGCGTGGCACAAGACGCCGCCACTACCCCAGACCAAGACGATGCTGGACATGGTGGACGAGCACCTGGATCAGGTCCGCGGTTCTGCGATCGCCCTGCCCTCCTGGGCTGACGACGTCGTCGAGGCGTATGGTCGCGCGGCCGAGCGCTTCCGCGCCTCCGGGCTGACCCTTGTCCCCGCGCACAACGATCCGATGCCGGGCAATTTCCTGCTGGGAGACGACGGATCGGTGAAGTTGGTTGATTTCGATTACGCAGCCAACAACGAAGTGACCTACGAGCTTGCTCTACTTTTCACCGAGATGTTCACCAGCGTGGACGATACCCGGGTACTCGTCCGTCGCTACCGGGGCAAGGACGACGAGGCGTTCTTCGCTCGTGTCATGGTGTGCCGCATGATCTGTGATACCAAGTGGGGGCTGTGGGGCCTGATCAACAATGCGGTCCGGGATGAGGAATTCGACTACTACAAATACGGCACCTGGAAGCTCTACCGCAGCTTCCTCGTCTCGAAGCACCCACAGTTCGAAGAGTGGCTGGATCTGATCTGATGGTCAGCGCTGACGACCGGGACGGGCTCCTGCGTACCTTCAGTGCATTCTCCGAGATCGGAGCGAAGAACGGTGGCCTCCATCGCCTTGCCGGCACACCGGAGGATGGTGCAGCCCGCAGCCTCCTGACGTCCAGCTTCCGGGAACGGGGCTACACGGTGGCACGTGACGTGGTCGGGAACCTCTTCGGGTTCGTGCTCCCACCGGACGAACGGCCCACGATCCTCCTCGGCTCGCACCTGGACTCGCAGCCGGACGGCGGACGATTCGACGGACAGACCGGTGTGGTGATCGCACTGTGGGCAGCACGCGTTCTCGAGCCGAAGATCCGGTCAGGTGAGCTGCCGTTCAACCTGGGCGTGGTGAACTGGACCAACGAGGAAGGCGCCCGGTTCCAGCCGAGCGTGCTCGGCAGCAGCGTCTTCACCGGCCGCATCCCGGTCCAAACGGCTCTCGGCGCGACAGATTCTCGCGGGGCCACGCTCGGAGAGAGCCTGGCCGAGATCGATGCCCTGGGAAACGACGAGGTCCCCCTCCCCGCGGCCTACCTCGAGGTCCACGCGGAGCAAGGCTGCATACTCGAACGCGAAAGCGTGGACATCGGCGTCGTGGAGGGCGCGTGGGGTGCCCTGAAACTGGACGTCCGGGTCATCGGCTTGCAGACACATACCGGCCCACCCCCTATGGCGGAGCGCGTCGATGCGCTGTACGCGACCGCACTCCTGATCACCGCGGTGCGCGACATGGGCCTCGGTCAGCCCGATGGTCGACTCCACACGACGGTCGGTTCTCTCCGGATCACTCCCGACTCCCCGAACTGCACCCCGTCCGACGTCCGCTCCAAGGTCGAGCTGCGGTCCGACGATCCCACGATCCTGGCCGCTTCGAGGACCGAGTTCGACGTGGTCCTCGAGGAGATCGGCCGGGTGACGGGGGCGAGCCTGGAAGTCTCTGCCGAGTCGCTGCGTGAGACGACGCGCATGTGGCCAGAAGGCCCCGAAATCCTGGAACGGGCAGCGACCGGCTGTCAGTTGTCGAGCCGGCGCATGAAGACCGTCGCCGGACACGATGCCCTCGTCATGAACACCGCAGTACCGAGCATGCTTTTCTTTCTTCCCAGCGTGGGCGGACAGACTCATAACTGCCGTGAAATGACCGAGGACAGGGACCTGGTGAATGGGCTCAGCGTGATGGTGAAGGCGGTGGAGACCCTGGGAGAAGCTTTCGCGAGTAGCCCCGACGACGATGGAAATCCAGACTCCTAGGACAGCGATGCATTTGACGGGATCGACCGGTCGCTCAACGGCCTCATGAGGGCTGAGGCCCTGTTGGAACTGAAGGAGGGCTGACCCGCGGACCTTCGGCTCTATCAGGGCCGGGAGCACCACGGGACGCTGAAGGAGGACCCTGGCCGCCACCTCCGGAAGGCTGACGACACCCGATGGCCACCGACCTCGACACGGACCCCACTCCCTCCACGCGCGTGCTGACGATGATGGAACCCGTTTGGGCCGTCCGGCGGATCGGCGCTGCGGTCGCCCTGGCGGTCACCGCTGGCTGCGGCCTCCTGCTGGGCTGGTGGACTCCCCGCGGTCCCCTCACCACTGCGGAGTCGCTCGGCACGATGCTTTTCTGCCTGCTGGTCGGCGCCGCCGTCGGATTCGTCCTCCGGTCGCGGTGGGCGATGCTGGCCGCGCCTGCGGTGGTCGTCGTCGTCGTCGAACTCACGCGCATGGGCACGGACGGGCCCACTGTGGACGAGATCTCCATGAGCCCCTACGGCATCCTCGCGTTCGTCGTCGGGCGCGGCTTCCATGCCTTCCTCGCCCTGCCCCCGATGATCCTGGGTGCAGCGATCGGTGCCGGAGCAGCGCGACGACGCACGCGCTCCCCCGATGACACCCACCGGGCGGGTGCCGGCGTCGTCGTCCGCCGGGCTGTTGCGGCCCTCACGGCGGTGGCGCTCATCGCACTCGCGGTGGTCATCGCCCGGCCGGCCGGCACCGATCCGATCCAGGCCGCGGACGGGGAGCCCGTGACCGGCAGCATCGCCGAACTCACGACGGTGGAGGCCGGGGGCAAGGACCTCGGCCTCATGCTGCGCGGCGCCGACGTCGGGAAGCCCGTCCTGCTGTTCCTCGCGGGCGGCCCGGGCGGATCCGAGCTGGGCGCGATGCGCAATCATCTGCAGGAGCTGGAGGACCACTTCGTCGTCGCCACGCTGGACCAGCGGGGCACCGGGACGTCGTACCCGGCGCTGGATCCGGCGTCCACCCTCACCCTCGGGAGTTCTGTCGAGGACGCGATCACGGTCACGAACGTGCTGCGGGAGCGCTTCGGCGAGGACCGGATCTACCTGATGGGCCAGTCTGGCGGGACGATCTACGGCATCCTCGCCGCCGCGCAGGAGCCGGAGCTCTACCACGCGTTCATCGGCACCGGGCAGATGGTGAGCCCGCTCGAGACGGACACCATCTTCTACGAGGACACCCTCGCCTGGGCCGAGCAATCCGGCGATACGGCGCTGGTGGCGGAGCTGGAACGGATCGGTCCGCCGCCCTATGCGGACATGCTCGACTACGAGACCGCGCTGTCCTACGAGGACCAGGTGTACCCCTACGACCACACCGGCAATTCGGAGGGCGAGGGCGGGTTCTCGGAGAACTTCATCGTCCCCGAGTACACCCTCACCGACCAGGTCCACCTGCTCGGCGCGTTCATGGACACCTTCTCGGTCATCTACCCCCAGCTCCAGGACACCGACTTCCGCACCGACGCCACCACCCTCGATGTCCCCGTGTACTTCGTGCAGGGCGCCCACGAGGCCCGCGGCCGCGCCGAGCCGTTCGCCGAATGGTTCGAAATGCTCGAGGCCCCGGTCAAGGAGACCACCGAGCTCTCGACCTCCGGCCACCGTCCGCTGTTCGAGCAGCCCGACGAGTTCGTGGGCTATCTGCGCGACACGGTGCTCGTCCGGACACCGCCGTCCTGACCGGACCCGCGGCCGGAAGTCCTCGGGTCAGCGGAGGATGCTGCAGCAGTGTGCAGGACAGGCTCCACCACAAATACACGATTCACCCGACGCGGGGAGGGCACCCGGCTCCATAGCCTCGTCCGCATGAACCTTCCCGTGATCGCCGGAACCATCTCGACCGTGCTGTTCGCCCTGTCGACGCTGCCGATGCTCCTCAAGGCCGTGCGCACCCGCAACATGGAGTCCTACAGCCTGGGGCACATGGCCCTCAGCAACGTCGCCAACGTCGTCCACTCGGTGTACGTGTTCAGCCTGCCGCCGGGGCCCATCTGGATGCTCCACGCGTTCTACGGTGTGGCATCGGCGCTCATGCTCGTCTGGTACCTGCGGTTCTCGCGGACACCGCAGGAGGCCGGCGGCACCGGCGTCGACGTCGCAAGCGCACCCGGAACCCCCACCGGCGCCGACGCCGCGACGGCCGCCGGTCGACGCGCCACCTGACGCGCGGACGCGCGGCGGCCGGTCGACGCGCCACCTGACGAGCGGACGGCCGGGCGAGAACCCCGGCCGTCCTGCCGTGGTGCGACGGCGCCCGCAGGACTACCGTTAATGGCCTGATGGACACCGAGGAGCTGACCGAACTCCTGAGCGCCGGGCGGGCGGCCCACGCCCGGGGCGACTGGCGTGCCGCATTCGACGCCCTGAGCGCAGCCGACGCCTCCACTCCCCTAAACGTCGACGACCTCGAACTGCTCGGCAGCGCCGCATGGTGGAGCGGCAACGTGAAGGAGAACTGCGAGGTCTCGGAGCGCGTCTTCCAGCACCACTGCGAGAACCATGCCCTGCCGCGGGCCGCGATGAAGGCGCTCGAGCTCGCCCTCCTCTGGGTGAACCGGGGAGACCTCGCCGTCGGCTCCGGGTGGATCAGCCGGGCCCGGCGCATCCTCGGCGACCTGCCCGAGAGCCCCGCCCACGGGTATCTCCTGTACCTGGAGGCCGTCCTGGAGCTGGACTTCTCGGGGACCGCCCCGCCGCCGTCGTACATCTCGCGGCTCCGCAAGATGAGCGAGCGTTTCGCCGACCCCGCCCTGATGTCCCTCGGGCTCGTGCTGTCCGGACTCGCGGATGTGCGCAGCGGCGAGACGGCGCGCGGCTTCGCCGAACTGGACGAGGCGATGCTGCCGGTGCTCGCCAACCGGATAGCCCTGGAGTGGGTGGGCGATATCTACTGCACGGTGATCCACGTGTGCCACGAACTAGCCGACTACCGCCGCATGCGGTCCTGGACCGGGGCCACCGAACGGTGGTGCGCCCGCTTCGGCAGCGAGGTCATGTACACCGGGGTCTGCCGGGTGCACCGCCTGGAACTGCTGAGCATCGAGGGCGGCTGGCACGACGTCGAACCGCAGATCGAACGCGCCAGCGCCGATCTCGTGGACAAGGACATCTGGGCCGCCGGCGAGGGCTACTACCAGCTCGGGGAGATCCGGCGGATGCGCGGGGATCCGGAGGGCGCGCGGGCCGCGTACGCGCTGGCGAAGAGCTGCGGCATCGAGCCGCAGCCGGGGCTCGCACTGCTGGAGGCGGCGGACGGCGACGACGAAGCCGCCTACGCCGGGCTCCTCGCCGCACTGCAGGGGCGGGACCGGCTCGCGCGGGCGCGGCTCCTCGGTACGGCCGTCGAGGCGGCGCTGCGGCTCGGGCTGCGACACGAGGCGGAGGAGCTGTGCAGCGAGCTCGAGCACACGGCCGAGCGCTACGGGAGCGCCGGTTTCCGCGCGTGGGCGCAGAAGGCACGGGGTATCCTGCTGCTCGCCGACTCCCACCCCGCCGACGCCCTCGCGTCCCTGCAGGGCGCCCGACGGTTCTTCGAGGATGCCCGGGCCCGCTACCCGAGCGCCGTCATCCACCGCTGGGAGGCCCTGGCGTACGAGGCGCTGGGCCAGCCGCAGGCCGCGGCCTGGAACACCGCGGCCGCGCGGACCATCTTCGAGGAGCTCGGCGCTGTCGCCGAGCTGCGGCCCATGGTGGCGCGCAGCGCACCGGGCGGACTGACGGCGCGGGAACTCGAGGTGCTCGCCGCGATCACCTCCGGCGCGTCGAACCGGGAGGCGGCACGGCAGCTGTTCATCAGCGAGAAGACCGTGGGACGTCACCTCGCGAACATCTTCGGGAAGATCGACGTCTCCTCCCGCACCGCCGCGGCGGCCTGGGCGCGGGAGAACGGCGTCGCTCCTAGCGGCTGATCACCCGCCGCCCGACCCTCGCGGCGCCGTCGTGCATGATTCGCACCAGTGCGGTTCGCCGAAATGCAGGGTTTGCCCGAAGCAGCGCCGGGGCCCTGATTCCTAGGCTCGATGCAGCGGGACAAGCCCGCACGAACCCAGGGAGCACATCATGTCAGTCAGTACGGAACTCGGAACGGCCGACGCCGACCTCGCGGCCGTCGAGGCGTTCGGTGAGCGGTGCATCGGCCTGCTCAACGGCGGCAGCATCGCCGTCCTCATGAGCATCGGACACCAGACGGGCCTGTTCGACACCCTCGCCACGCTGCCCGCCGCCACGAGCGCGGAGATCGCCCGGACCGCCGGCCTCAATGAGCGGTATGTGCGGGAGTGGCTCGGCGGCATGGCGTCCGCCGGAGTCCTCGCCTACGAACCGACCGACAGGACCTTCGCCCTGCCCGCGACGCACTCCGCCCTGCTCACCACCGCCGCGGGGCCCGACAACCTGGCCCGCATCATGCAGTACGTCAGCATGATGGGCGAGATGGAGCAGCGGATCGTGGACTGCTTCCGGAACGGCGGCGGCCTCTCCTACACGGACTACCCGCGCTTCCACGCGATCATGGCCGAGGAGAGCGCCGGGGTGAACGACGCCGCGCTCATCGACACGATCCTCCCGCTGATCCCCGATCTTCCTGCGCGGCTGCAGGCGGGCATCCGGGTGGCGGACATCGGCTGCGGCAGCGGCCACGCCGTCAACCTGATGGCGAAGGCGTACCCGGCGAGCACGTTCACCGGCTACGACTTCTCCGAGGAGGCCATCACCGCAGCCCGGGCGGAAGCCGCGAAGCTGGGCCTGGACAACGCCCGCTTCGTCCTTCAGGACGTCGCCCGGCTGGACGAGACCGACGCCTTCGACGCCATCACGGTCTTCGATGCGATCCATGACCAGGCCGATCCTGCGGGTGTGCTGCGCGCCATGTTCACCGCGCTGCGTAGCGGCGGCAGCCTGCTCATGGTGGACATCAAGGCCTCGAGCAACGTGGAGGACAACATCGGGCTGCCGTGGGCCTCGTTCCTGTACGCGCTCTCGACCGTCCACTGCATGAGCGTCTCGCTCGGGCTCGACGGCGCCGGCCTCGGCACCGTCTGGGGGACGCAGCTCGCGCAGGCGATGCTCGGCGAGGCGGGGTTCTCGGAGGTCGAGGAGAAGGCGATCGACTCCGACCCGTTCAATGCCTACTTCACGGCGTCGAAGGGGTGAGCCGGTCCTCCGGCGATCCTGCTCCGCGATCGGCGGGCGGCCCCTCGGGGTCGTCCGCCGGTCGCTTGTCCGGGCCCGGCAGCATCGTCCCGAGGTACGCGATGATCGCGGCCACGCCCGCCTCGAAGCCGAGCTCCGAGCGCTTCCCGTCCAGGGAAGCACCGGCGAACGCACCGTGCAGTGCGGGCTGGCGCTCGGCATCGGCGAGCCAGGACAGCTCCGGTGACGCCATGTCCAGCGCGGATCCGAGCATGAAGCTGTCGAGGACGGTCACGGCGACGACGACGTCGTTCGCCGCGAAGCCCTGCTCCACGAAGACCGCGGCGAGGTGCTCGTAGATGTCGAGCGTCGCGGTGTCCGTCACGGCCTCCCCCACGAGCAGCGGGATGGCCTTCGCATGCAGGCCGAGGGCGCTGCGGTAGCTCCTCGCCCACGCGGCCGCCCGGTCCCGCCAGTCCGGACCAGCTGTGAAGAAGTCCCCCGCCGCCAGGGCGTCCGAGCCGATGACCGACCGGATCCCGTTGATGATGTCCGGGCGTCCGTGCACGTGGTGGTAGATGGAGGACGGGCTGACCGACAGTTTCTTCGCCAGCCCCGGCAGCGTGAAGTCGCCGAACTCGTCCACCAGCTCCAGCGCTGCCCGATAGATCTTCTCCGGCGACAGAATCGCCTGGCGTGGCCGCCCCATGTTCCCCCTCTGTACCGGCGGCTGCGCCGCCCTCCGCTGTTCCGGTCCCGCGCCGCGCGCGTCGTCGTCGTCGTCGTCGTTCTCAGAACACGATCACGCTACGTGCCCGCTCGCCCCGGCGCATCGCGTCAAAGGCCTCGTTGACCTCGTCCAGGCTGATCCGGTGCGAGATGAGCCGGTCGACGGGCAGCCGCCCCGCGAGGTACAGCGCGGCCAGGCGGGGGAAGTCCCGCCCCGGCACTGTGGAGCCGTAGTTGGAACCGATGAGCGACTTACCGCTCTCCGCGAGCAGCAGCGCGTCGATGGACACCGGACTGTCCTCCGGCGGCAGGCCCACGATCACGGCCTTGCCGCCCGGGGCGATGAGCGAGGGAAGGGACTCGATGGTCTGCACCCGCCCGATCGCCTCGAACGCGTAGGCGGCACCTCCCCCGGTGATGGCGGCGATCTCCTCGGCGAGCCCGTCCGACGGCACCAGCGTGTGGGTGGCGCCGAACTCCCGCGCCGCCGTGAGCTTGTCCTCGCTGAGGTCGACGGCGATGATCGGGTTCGCGCCGACGAGCCGCAGCGCCATGATGATCGAGAGCCCCACGCCGCCGGTCCCGACGACGACGGCCGACGTCCCGGCCTCGACGCCGGCGTCGTTCACCACGGCCCCGAAGCCCGTGGCGACGGAGCAGCCGATGAGACTGGCGACGTCGAACGGGACCTCGTCGGGGATGCGGATGGCGCCGGCTTCGGGCACGACGGCGTACTCGCTCATGGACCCGACGGTCAGGTACGGGAAGACGCGCTCGCCGTCGAGGGTGAGCGGGCTGCTGCCGTCGGGCAGGAGGCACTCCTCGGACCGGCTGCCCGTGCACACGTAGGACTTGCCCGACAGGCACGCGGTGCAGCGCCGGCAGGGGTAGAACCAGGAGAGGATCACGTGGTCGCCCACCGCGACGTCCGTGACGCCGTCGCCGATCGCCTCGACGGTCCCGGCGCCCTCGTGGCCCATCACCGTGGGCGAGGGCAGCGTCCAGTCGCCGTCGAGCACGTGGCGGTCCGATCCGCACACGCCGGACGCGCCCATGCGGACCAGGACGGTGCCCGGGACGGGGTCGGCGACGGTGACGGTGGTGAGATCGAGGTCCTGCGACCCGGTGCGGTGGACGGCAGCGTGGGAGGTGCGGCTCATGCGCGACCCTCGACGTCCTGCTCGGGAGTGGTCGCATAGCCGCCGACGCCGCGGCGGACATAGAGGACGCGGGCGAGGACGTAGTAGACGATGCCGCCGACGATCGCGGCCGGGAACGACGCCGTGATGTAGCCGAAGACGGGCAGTGCGGTCAGTGTGACCGGGTTGTAGATCACGAGGTAGAAGGCCGCTCCGACGACGACGGCGGCCATCCCGGCCCAGTTGACGCCTCCGTGGAAGTGGTACGCGCTCTCCCGGCGGTGGCGGTAGAGGTCCTCGAGGACGACGCGCTGGCGGCGCAGCAGGAAGTAGTCGGCGATGATCGCCCCGCACATGGGCGCCAGGAACGCGCCGCTGAGGGTCACGAACACGATGAACCGCTCGTACATGAAGCCCGGGAAGAACGCGAGGACGGCCGGCAGGACGAAGAACGCCGCGCACAGCCACGCCCACCGGACCCCCGAGAGCAGGGTGCCGCTCGCCTGCCGGATGGCGAGCACCGTCGAGTAGACGATCGAGGACGTGCTGGTGATGTTCGCAAAGGCGATGAACAGCAGGATGAACGCGCCGAGCACCGGGCCGCCGAAGGGCAGCATCCAGACCGTCGGGTCGGAATCGCCGAGCGTCAGGGCCGCGGCCATGCCGACGACCTGCGCGATCAGGGTGGCGCCGAACAGCCCGAGGTAGGACGGCCAGAGGGCGGCCTTGGGGGTCTTGGTCAGCCGGGCGAGGGATCCCATGACCGGGTACCAGGACACGCCGACGCCCACGTTGAACTCGACGGCGAGGGCGAAGTTGAGGCGCTCGTCCTCGAACGGGGCGAGCGGCACGGCGCCGGTCAGCGTGTCCCACGAGGTGTTGAGGACGAGGAAGACCATGAGGAAGACGGTCACGACGATCAGGCCCGGCGCGATGAACTTGTTGAACCGGCCGATGGTCACGGGTCCGCGGGAGAGGATCCACCAGGAGACGGCGATCGCCGCGAGGGCGAAGAACGTGACCATGAGGCTCTCGGGCCCGAAGTCGGTGCCGAACGTGGAGTTGGAGACCTGGGTGACGGCCCGGCCCACCATGATGGCCAGCAGCGAGGACCAGCCCATCTCGGTGATGAGGATGACGGTGAAGACGAGGATGCCCACGCCCACGAGCCCGAAGACGGGCCGGAGGAGGGTGTACTGCTCCACGCCGTAGCGCTGGCTGGCGACGACGCTGGCCAGGATCATGAACCCGAGGCCGATCGCGTTGCCGATGACCATGGCGGCGACGCCCTGCTGGAAGCCGACGAGCAGCGCCGTCGAGCCGCCGACGAGGAACGCCCACGTGGCGATGGCGAGGCTGATGTTGACGCCGGTGAAGTCGGCGCCGTTCCAGATCCGCTCGCTGCGGAGCAGGGGCAGCGAGCCGAGCGAGCCGCCGTCGTTCGTGGCGCTCCTGGTGCTTGCCGTGCTCACAGCGCCAGCACCAGGAAGCCCAGCAGGGTGAGCCCGAGGGTCATGAGGGTGTACAGGCCGAGGTGCCGCCCCGAGAGGGCGGCGCGGGAGGCGTCGTCGTGCTCGTGGGCGGCGATCTCGCCGAGCCTGGACTGCAGATCGCTCGGCGTCGTTGCGTCAGCTGAATCCATGGTGGTCTCCAATAATCGAATATCATTCGGTTTGGGTACATCGTTGTGCCTATCATGAGGGCTGTCAATGGATCGGCCGTCATGATCTGCGCGAAAATTCCTTCGCACGGCCGGCCTCCCGGAAGGAGTAGCGGTGCCCGCTCTCGCTGTGCTCCAGGCCGCCGGCACGGTCGACGCCGTGGAGGAGAACCTCCGCCGCCTCGACGGGTATGCCGCCCGGGCGGCCGCCCAGGGCGCGGAGATCCTCGTGACCCCGGAACTCTTCGCCACCGGCTATGCCCCTGCGCTCGTCGCGGAGTCCGACGGGCAGGCCGTCCGGGACGCGCTCGCGTGCATGGCGCGGCGGTACAGGATCGCGCTGGTCGGATCCTCCGTCGAGGCCACGCCCGACGCGCGGCACATCACCGCCTCCCTGTTCGACCACCAGGGCGCGGAGCTGACCCGCTACCGGAAGGCGCACCTGTTCGGCGCCGAGGAACGCGCCGCCTTCACCCCCGGCGACGACCTCCCCGAGGTGGTCCCGCTGCTGGGCATGGGCGTGGCACTCGGCATCTGCTACGACGTCGAGTTCCCGGAATACGTGCGCAGCGCCGCCCAGCGCGGCGCCGATCTGCTCCTCGTCCCCACGGCGGTGCCGGCCACGGGCAACGTCGGGAACCGGCCGCCGGCGCACACCTACAACGCGGAGCGCATCTCCAGGCTGCTGGTGCCCGCGCGGGCCCTCGAGAACGGCGTGTACATCGCGTACGCGAACCACACGGCGCCCGGCTTCACGGGGCTGAGCTGCATCGCGAGCCCCTACGGGACGTTCCTCGGCCTGGCCGGGCACGGCGAGGAGCTGCTCTTCGCGGGTGTGGACCAGGCGGAGGTGCGCCGTGCACGGGAGCTCAACACCTACCTGACGTGCCGGCGTCCGGAGCTCTTCGCCTAGCACTACCGGGTGCTGCCGCGCCTAAGCTGGCCCTCATGACCTACGAACTGCGCACCTACACCGCCAACCCCGGCAAGATGGACGCCCTCGTGGAGCGTTTCCGCTCCTCGACCATCGGCCTCTTCACCGAACACAACATGAAGAGCCTCGGCTACTGGACGCCGGTGGGGACCGACGACGTCCTCGTCTATCTGCTCGAGCACGACGGCGACCCGAAGGCCAACTGGGCGGCGTTCGGCGCCGACCCGCGGTGGACCGAGGCGAAGGCGGCGTCGGAGACGGACGGCGCGTTGGCGGCGAGAATCGACTCGGTCATGCTCGAGGCCACGGACCTGTACCCGGTGGCGCAGGCGCGATAACTGTCAGGCGACTGACACCTACCGCGGGCGCGGCGTGCCGGACCCGGGGACCTCGGAAGCCGAGACCTCCTTTGTGGCGGCGTGTCGCGCTGCGACACACTGTTGAGAAGTGCGAAGCCCCCGGGGTCAGTACAGCCATTAGTTGCATAGCGCAACAAGGGCGGTCGTGCCCGGGTGCTGCTATCTGGTGTGTTCCCAGAGAACCTACAGTCGGCTCATCATCCCCACCAGGTCTCAGGAGTAACTCCATGAAGAAGCTATCCACCGTCGTCGCCATCTCGGCTGTCGCCGGCGCCTCCCTGCTGTCCGCCTCACCCGCCCTCGCCGTCGGCCTCCCGTTCAACAACTGCACGGAAGCCGCGAACGTCGGCGTCTACAACATTCCTGCCGGAACCCCGGGCTATCAGCCAGGGCTCGACGCCGACAAGGACGGCTTCGGCTGCGATGCCGCAGGAACGCCGGCCTACGATGCCGGCATCGTCGCGGGCATCGTCGCCGAGAACACCCCGCCGGTGGCACCACCCGTGACGCCGCCCGTGGCCCAGCCGGTCCCCGGGCAGGTTGCCCAGATGCCGATCGGCGGAGCCGAGACCGGTGTGGCCCAGACCCCGAAGGGCGACGACTCCGGCGCCCTCGCGCTCGGCGGCGGCCTGGTGCTGGCCGCAGTGGGCGGGGCGTACGTCGTCCGCCGTCGTCTGGTCGCCGGCAACTGATCGAAAGACCTGCGACGATGCCCGGCACCGTGTGTGCCGGGCATCGTCGTGTCAGGAGTTTCCTGCCCCCGCCGGCACGTCGGAGCATCCGGAACGCCGAACCTGGCCGACGCCATCCGTCGACGGTGAGGCATTGGCCCCGGCCGTTCCGTCGGTCGGCCTGCGGATCTACAGTGGAGCATGGCCTGGATCGACGTCCAGCTCCTCGGGGTCCCTTCCATCACCCGACCCGACGGCGAGGGTCCGCAGCCCCGCGGCCGGAAGGCGTGGGGACTGCTCGCCTACCTCCTGCTGCACGACACGCCCACCCCGCGGAACCAGCTGGCGGCGCTGCTGTTCCCCGACGCGGACGATCCCCTCGGAGCCCTCCGCTGGCAGCTGTCCGACCTGCGGAGAGTCCTCGGCACCAGGGCTTCACTCGGCGGCGACCCGCTCATGCTGCGGATCCCGTCGTCGCGGGTCGACGTCCTGAGGAGGTTGGTGCCGACCCCCGGATCGATCCTCAGCGCCGAACTGCTCGAGGGGTACGACTTCACGGACTGTCCCGCCTTCGACGGCTGGCTGACCATGGAACGGCACCGCTTCCGGCACGCCGTCGAGACCGCGGTCTACGACGGCGGTCTGTCCGCGCTGGCGAACGGCGACACCGAGGGCGCCATCGCCCTTGCCACGCGCGCCGTCCAGCTCGACCCCCTCAACGCCGACTTCCATGCCCTGCTCGTCCGTTCGCTCATGGAGGCGGGCGATGAACCCGAGGCCCGCCGGTGCGCCGACCGCTGCCGAGACCTCTTCGCCGAGGAACTGGGCGAGGGCCTGCCCGCGGAGGTCCAGCGTGCCCTGGCCGCGCCGGTCGTGCCCTCGAGCACCCTGCCCGCGACCACCCTCACCGTCACCTCCTACCTCGAGGCGGCGAAGGCGTGCCTGTCCGCGGGAGCCCCGGGGACGGCACTCTCGCACCTGCGCGTCGCCACCGGCCTGGCACAACGCATGGGCGACCGCGCCCTCCAGGCGGAAACGCTCCTCGCCCTCGCGGAAGCGCTCACCCACGGCGCGGGCGGGCGCGGCGCGGAGGTCGCAGACCTCCTCCACCGCGTGCTGTCCCTCTCCCGGAACGGCGACCCCGCGGTCCGATCAGCCGCGTACCGGGAACTGGGTTTCCTCGCCGTGCAGCGGGGCTTCCCTGCCAGCGGAGCCCGATGGCTGGCGAAGGCCGTCGCGGCCGCGCGGGCCCTCCCCGATCAACGGGCCAAGGCGCTCGGCGTGATGGGGATGCTCGCGACGGACACGGCCGACTACCCCGGCGCCGTCGTCGTCCTCACCGAATCGGTCCGCCTCAGCGTCGGCCTGGCGGCCGTCCGGCAGGAAGCCTTCGCGACGACGATGCTCGGACGGGTGCATCTCCTGACCGGCCGGGCCCGCCGGGCGGCCGTCGAACTGGACGCTGCCCTGGCCCTCGTCACACGGGAGCACTGGACCGCCTTCTCCCCCTTCGTCGAGGCACTGCGCAGCGAGGCATGCCTCGCGCGGGGCGAGGACCGGGCGGCGGAGGACCTGGCCGACCACGCGACGGCGCTCGCCGGGTCCTTCGGTGACCGCTGCTTCATGGATGCTGCCGCGCATGCCAAGGCCTCCGTGCTGCTGGCCCGCGGCGACGTCGCGGGGGCAGCCACGTGGATCGACCGCGGAGTGCAGCCCCATCCCTGGTACCGGTGGTTCCGCGGCCGGAACCTCGACCTCGCGACGACGGCCGCGATGTCCGACAACCCGCCCCAGGCTCTGCGGTTCGCGCAGGAACTCGGTGAGCGCTCCAGCCGCTACGGGCACCGGGAACTGACGGTCCGCTCCTACTCCAGCCGGGCGCTCCTGGGCGACGACGGCGCTGCCGCCACGATCCGGGTCCTGGCGCAGGGTATCGAGAACCCTGCGCTGACCGAGCATCTGGCCCGCCGCCACCAGCTCTGAGACCGGGGCCCGTCACACGGCGCGTCACACGGTGCGCCGTGACACTGATGCGGTAAGGAACAGCACGCGGCGGAAACGCCGCCACGACAGAGGAAGGTCATCATCATGACCGAAGTACGAACCAACCCCGACGCCGACAGGGAACTGAAGGCGCGCCACCGCGCCCTGTGGGCCCAGGGCAACTACGCCGCCGTCGCTGCCCAGATCATCCCCGCCCTCGGGCGCGTCCTGGTCGATGCCACGGACATCACCGCCGGGCAAAAGCTCCTCGACGTCGCCGCCGGCACCGGCAATGCCGCCATCCCGGCAGCGGAGCGGGGCGCCACCGTCACGGCGTCGGATCTCACGCCCGAGCTCCTCGAGATCGGGCGGCAGCTCGCGCGGGACCGCGGCGTGTCCCTCGATTGGGACGTCGCCGACGCCGAGCACCTCCCCTACGCCACTGGCGCGTTCGACGTCGTCGTGTCCTGCGTCGGGGTGATGTTCGCACCCCACCACCGGGAGACCGCCGACGAGCTGCTCCGGGTGTGTGCGCCAGGCGGGACCGTCGGACTGATCAACTGGACGCCCGAGGGCTTCATCGGCCAGATGTTCGCGACCATGAAGCCGTACGCCCCGCCGCCGCCTCCCGGCGCCCAGCCTCCTCCCCTGTGGGGGCGGGAACAGCATGTGACGTCGCTGTTCGGTGATCGGGTGATGGATCTGCAGGCCGAACGACGGCGGCTCCAGGTGGACCACTTCGAGTCGTCGCGTGATTTCCTGGACTACTTCAAGACGAACTACGGGCCGACGATCGGCGTGTACAAGTCACTGGCCGGGTCGCCCGACCGTGCTGCCGCCCTCGACGCAGAACTGATTGCACTCGCGGAGCGGTTCGGTTCCGGGGCGGGCGGTCGGTCGATGGACTGGGAGTACCTGCTGGTCACGGCCAGGCGGAGCTGAGAGCCCGGGCCTGGGCCGGATCCGTCGGGGTCGGTCTTCGATACGTCGAAGGCCCCATACGGGGGCTTCGACGCCGGATTCGTCCACCTGACGGCGTGTCTCGGCATGACACGCGGCTGCCGGGCTCGAAGTCCCCGGAACCAGTACGGGCCCGGAGGGTGCACCCATCTACCGAGCCCGAGGCGCAGTGTCAGCCCGCGTGCGGCAGCGACCCGTCGACCCGTCCCGCCGCCGTGGGCTCCCTTGACAGCGGCGGGCGCCGACTCCGTAGGCTGCGTGTACGCCGAGCAAAGGAGCGACTGTGGGAACCCTGTACCCCGTTCGGCAGTACACCGTCCACGGGCTTCACCCGGATGAGGTTCGGCAGGATTTGAACACCGGGAGCGGTCGGTGACCGGCCCGGCCGACCTGCGCGACGCGCTGTCGCACCGGATCCGGGACGTCCTCGCGTCACGCCCGAACGTGCGTGAGGTACGCATGTTCGGCGTCCAGTCCTTCATGGTGGATGGCCGCCTCGCGGTCGCTGCCGATCGTGACGGGGGCCTGCTGGTCCGCACCGATCCTGCCGACCACGACGATCTGCTGCGGCGTGGTGCGCTACCGGCGCAGATGGGAGGCGACCGGCCCATGGGTCGTGGGTGGCTCACGGTGCCGAGCGCGAGGATCAGCGACGAGGCCGACCTCGCATTCTGGGTCCAGGTCGGCATCGACTCCCGCGGCGGGCAAGGCTGACCTGCACGACGCTCAGGTCAGTTCCAGCCAGCCGCCGGGCGCGCCAAGATCCTATGGACCGCAGCGTCCGCGTCGTCGAAGTCCCTTCCCGGGGACTTCGGAGCCGAATATGTCCGTAACGACGGCGTGTTGCGCCCGGACACGCTATTGCAGTCCTCGAAACCCCCGGGGCTGGTACGGATCCGGGGCTGGTACGGCCCGGAACACGTACGGATCCGGGGCTGGTACGGCCCAGCGCTGGGACGGGCCCGGAACCGGTACGGGCCCGGTGCTGCACCGAAGCCGCCACGCCCGGGGCGTCAGCCCGCGTGCGGCAGCGACACCTCGACCCGCCCTGCCACCACGCGGGTCCTGAACGACGGCTGCGGTGACGTCGCAGGGCCCTGCGTCACCTCGCCGGTCTTCAGCGAGAACGTGCTGTTGTGCCAGGGGCAGACCACGCAGGCGTTGCCGCCGTCGTACGTCAGCGTGCCTTCGTTGAGCGGGCCGGAGAGGTGGCTGCAGGTGTCGGACAGGACGGAGACGTCGCTGCCCTGGCGGAGGACGACGAGCGGGACCTCGCCGAGCATCTTCCGCTCGAGCTTCCCCTCGGGGAGGTCGGCGAGCGCACCGATCGCATGCCAGCCGGGCTCCACGCGGTGCGGGACATCCTCGGCGTGATTGGCGCCCAGCGACTGCCGGTAGGACATATGCCCGCCGAGGAATCCTCCGGCGGAGACGACGGCGAGGCCCGTGTAGGAGAGCACCTTGCCGGACCTCCCGCGCAGGCGCTGGACGAGGGAGAGCGTGTACAGCCCGACGGCGACGATGTTCGCCGCGGCGTGCACGATGCCGACGCGCTGCTGCTGTTCGTGACCCTCCGACCAGTCGGTCCACCCGGCCAGGGCCGTGGGGCCGGCGGTGACCACTCCGGTGCCGATCAGGATCGCCGATGCCTTCGTCGAGCCGGGGATCGCATCGAGGATGGCCGCCGAGAACCAGGTGCCCGTCGGCACGAGGATCATCAGCGGATGCAGCGGGTGGCCGATCGGCACACCGTGGAGGATGTCTCGGAGCGCGCCGGGCTTGATCACGGCCTGCACGAGGTCGCGCATCGTGGTGACGATCGGGTCGAGGCCGGTGGCGTTCTCGAGCTTCTCGACGGATTGCAGGGGGCGGAGGGTCTTCATGGTGTCTCCTCGAGGTGCGGGTGGGCAGCAGCGGAGCTATCGCCTGATTTCCGAAGCATACTGAGGAATGCCGGGCTGCGCAGTCGAATCCGGTGCGGCCTACCGGGGTCGCCCCTCGCTCCGAAGCGTCCTTCGGTCACGCCACGCGCCGGTGGACCACAGGGCCCACACCACGAGCACGGGCTGGAAGAACAGGCGGGTGAGTCGGGCGCCGTCGGTATCGAGCCCGAACGCGCTGACGCCGTCGACGTACTGGGCGATGTTGCCGGGGAAGATCGCGACGAAGAAGGCGGCGACCACCCAGCCGACGATCACCCGGTGGCGGCCGAGGCCCACGAGCGCGGCGCCGAGCACCAGTTCGACGACGCCCGACGCCACGACCACCACGTCCGTATCGAGGGGCAGCCAGGCCGGGACCTGGGCGGCGAACTCGGTCCGGGCGACCGTCAGGTGGGCCGTGCCGGCGAACAGGAGGAATGCGCCGAGGACGATGCGCGCCGTCGTCCTCGCGGCGGACGTGCGCTTCGAAGCTGCGAGGGACGCCATGCTGCGCACGATAGCAGCTGCGTTTCCGTCGCCCTCCCGCCTGTGGCGAGTAGTCGGCGGAGAGAAACGGGTAGTTGCACGGTTCTTCTCCGCCGACCGCTTCTCCTACTCTGGGACCGAACCGGCATCGCCGGTCTCGAGCGCACCGGTCAGATGGGGGAAGATGACGGCGCCTGCCTGCAGGAACAAGCGCAGTCCTGACGATAAAATCAGGGTGCTGTCGTCATCGGACCTCGAACCACGTACCCTGCCTCTTGTAAGAATCCCGCCCGGATCCGATCCGCCATGAGCGCGGGCGACCGGTCGTGATGACCGGCAGTCAGCCGCAGGAACACCACGAAGGAGATCGTCATCGCCCCCCGCAACAGCACCAATGCCCGTCTGCGCACCACTCTCGCCCTGCTAGCCGACCACCAGGCATCCGGCTCCGTCGTCGCACCCAGCGAGCTGATGGCCAAGGCCGTCGCGGAAGTACCCTTCGATGACAAGGAAGCGGAGCTCCTCTCCGGCGGCGTCCCCCGCGGGTTCAAGGCGCTGACGACGGCGACGTCGAAGCTCGTAAAGGCCGGCTGGCTCGTCAAGGGCCGCAGCGGCTGGACCGCCACCGACGAGGGCGTCCGCGCCGTTGCGGCTTTCGCCGACCCGGAGCAGTTCGTCAACGCGATGATCAGCGGTGCTCCCGTGCCGGAGCAGGCCGAGACCGTCGTCCACGCCCCCCAGGCGCCCGAGCAGCTGGACGAGGAGGCGCAGGCATCCTCGACCGGGGAACCGACGACGCCGGACGTCGCCCCGACCCCCGAGGTCTCGTCCGACGCCGTGACGGAGGAGGCTCCGCCCGAGCTCGTCGCTGCCGCCGCCGAGGCACTCGCCGCATCGCCCACCGATGCGCCCTTGGGTTCGACCGCCGATCTCGCGTGGCAGGACCAGCCCCAGTCCGTGGCCCTGTCAGGCGACTTCGCCCCGCTCTTCGGCGACGCCGGCCACTGGAGCACGGAGCTCCGTGAGCTGCAGTTCGCCTGGGAGCCGACGGAGAACCTCTGGCTGCACACCCTGCAGCTGCCCGCCGGGACCTACCAGTTCAAGATCCTCGTCAACGGATCGTGGGAGGAGAACTACGGACGGTTCGGTACGCGCGACGGCGCCAACCACGAGCTGCACCTGATCTCCGACACCACGGTGACATTCCGGTTCGATTACGACACGAAGGACATCCAGACCTCCTAGACCCGGAGTTCTCCACGGCCCCGTCCGCTGCCTCCGGGTAGCGGGCGGGGCCGTCGTCGTCCCGGGCTTGTTGCTTGTCCGGGTGGCCCGTGCCGTTCGCCGGCCCCCTGCTCACCGACGGTGATGACCGCCGTCGTTCGCCTGTTGCTGCGCGTCCGCCGCCGTCGCGCACGGGTTTTCGCCGGGCGAGTGCGTGGCGGCCCGAGGCACGCCGGGTGCAGCGCCTTCCCGCAGCGAAGGGGAGGAACGACGGCGTGGCCGATGAGCCTCGGAGGGGCAGCCTTCGCTCAGGTTTCTCCAAGGACCCGGCCTACGCCCCGATCCGGAGTCGGCCGTGCAGCAGGATGGTGCGGGGATCAATCGGCCGGGGAAGTGCGGGGCTCATGGGGGCAATGGATCGCGAGTGGTACCTCGAGGGCCGCGACGCTCGGATGAAGGCCGCCCAGCAGTCGCCGTCGGGCCGGGTTCCGCAGTGGGCGCTCGACGACGCCTCCGGCACGCCCCCACCCCCCCCCCCCCCCCCC
>NZ_JWSU01000005.1:300497-468816 GCF_000816565.1 Arthrobacter sp. L77
CCCCCCCCCCCCCCCCCGCCCTGGCGAACCGCACCGGCTTCCGAGGAAGCGCCGTCCTACGAGCAGACACCGCCCCGGGAGCACAACGCGCCAGGCCGTCGGCGACGACGACGATCCGGCACGATAGCGGGCTTGGTCCTGGTCGCCGCCCTGTACGCGACGCCGTCGGTGTTCGACCGCTTCGTCCTGCCCGCCCCACTGCCCGATCTGCCGGTCGCACTGCCCGACCTGGACGTCCCCTCGCCCGACCTGCCGGTCACGCTGCCGGATCTGGACGTCCCCTCGCCCGACCTGCCGGTCACGCTGCCCGACCTGCCGGCCCCCTTGCCGCCTCTGCCCGGCGCCGATGTGCCGCCCCGCGGGGTCGAGGCCAACGGCGTGCCGCTCGGGACGCCGCCGCCCGCTCCGTCGTCGACGGCGTTCAAGCTGATGGACTCGCCCGTCGAGGAGCAGGAGTGGGTGGCCTACGATCCCTGCCGCCCCGTGCACTACGTCGTCCGGCCGGACAGTGCCCCGGCCGGCTCGGAGGGACTGGTGCAGGAAGCCGTCGCTGAGGTGTCCGCCGCCACGGGTCTGCAGTTCGTCCACGACGGCGCGACCACCGAGGCGCCCAGCGAAGAGCGTGACCTGTACCAGCCGGAGCTGTACGGGAAGGCCTGGGTGCCGGTGCTGATCATCTGGACCACCCCTGAGGAGATTCCCGGACTGGCCGGGGACATCGCGGGTCTCGGCGGCAGCGACTACGCCCAGGCGTCCGGGCAGCCGCTGGTCTACGTGGGTGGCCAGGTACAGCTCGATGCGCCCGACGCCGCCACATCGCTCGGCTACCCGGACGGGCGCGCGTACCTGAAGGCGACGATCATGCATGAGCTCGCGCACGTCGTCGGACTCGACCATGTGGATGACGCTGGCGAACTGATTTACTCGGAGAACGTCGGCCGGGTCTCGTTCGGGGAGGGCGACCTCGCAGGCCTCGCGCTCCTCGGCGCCGGGCCCTGCGCACCCGGACTCTGACATCCGCCGGAGCCTTCCGCTTCGGGATCATGTCCGCGAGAAACGCAGGCGACGCACACACTGCCGCCCCGAGGAAATTACTAAACAACTGAGCAAAAGCCCGCCACGTCCCGTCGACGACGTAAATTAAGGAGATGAGCAATGACGCCCTCCCTACAGCCGTCCTCCCGTTCGATCCGGACGGCAGCAGCGAACAGCCTGCCGAGGCGCTCGAGGCGCTGATCAGCACGGTCGAGAGGGAGGTCGCCGAGCTCCAGTTCACCCGCTTCACGAACGACGACGCAGTCGCCCTGGGGCAGTTGATCGTCCAGCTGGGCGCGGGACGCAACCTGCCGATCGCGGTCTGCATCCGAAGGCCCGACCACATCCTGTTCCGGGCCGCACTCGACGGAACAACACCCGACAACGACTACTGGCTCGACGCGAAGAGCCGCACAGCCGAACGCTACCTCGTCCCCTCCCTGCTCGTCGGCCTCCGGGGGCGCCGCAACGGCGGGCGGGTGGAGGACGATCCGCTGTTCGACACGACGATGTTCGCAGCGCACGGCGGCTCCTTCCCGCTGTACATCCAGGGCGTCGGTCCGGTCGCCACGGTAACGGTCTCCGGCCTTCCGCAACTCGAGGACCACCGGCTCGTCGTCGAGGCGCTACGGACCTTTCACGCCGCTGCCGGCCTCTAGGAACCAGGGCGAGGCACCGTGCGTCCCCGTCCCGAGTGGCCGGGTTGGTCTACAGGGGTCGTGAGCAGGATTGGCGGTGCTCGATAGAAGCAGACGACGGCGGGCATCGGGTCGCGGGCAGCCGCCTGCGCACCGCCGCAGTAGACCAGGAGTCCGTGAGGGCCGGATGTCCCGAAACAGGAGGTTCCACTCGGAATGCCGGTGCAGGTCCACAGGCGCTGCCTATGTGGATAACTGAGGACGACTCTTCCTCCACATTCGCTTCCCCACCGCGCCATTAGTACGCATGTTCGATAAAATTCAGGTATGACTACCGCACCGGTCGAGCGCTTGACCGCACCTCCGAGTTCCATGGACTCGGTATGCACAGCGCTTGCCGAATGCGCGAGGGACATCGATCAGAGCCAGGGCCTCCGGTCCCGACAGGACGCCATGCGGTTCCTGCTGGAGGTCGAAGACGCCTCACGGACCATCGACCATCTCCAGATCCTCGCCGCCCGCGTCGCCCAGGAACATCATCTTGCCGATGACGAGGAGCGAACTGCGGGCGGTTCGCTTCTGGCGAGGGCAGAGCAATCCGTCCGCGGGGATGTCCGCACCGGCCCTGCCGCGTACACGTCATCCGAGCCGACCGAGCCGACCGAGCCGACCGAGCCGAGCGGCAATGGATACAGGAACTGCGCAGACTTTCTCCGTGCCACGCTGGGCATCAGTCGGACAGAGGCGAAGCGCCGGCTGAGTCTTGCGGAGATGGTACTCCCCCGGATCTCGCCGACCGGCGCGCGTGTACCTCCCCGGTTTGCAGCACTGGGCGGCGCGGTGACCACTGGCCGCATCAGCGGACGGGCCGCCACCGTAGTCGCGCACGCGTTGCAGCGGGTGGACTCGTTCGCGACGCCGCGGCAACTCGCGTCGATGGAGCATCACCTGACACGGCAGGCGATGGAGTCCGACGAGGATATCCTCCGGGTGCTGGCGCGGCGCTGGGAGGGCGTCCTCGATCAGGACGGGCAGGAGCCGACAGAGAAGGTGCTGCGCGCGAGGCAGGGCGTCTTCTTCCGTGGCCGACGCCATGGACTGCATTTCCTCGAAATCGGGGCGACGGATGAGCAGTTCGAGTTGCTCGCAACCGTCATGAACTCAACGGCGAACCCGCGCGGCGCAGCGGGGCGGATCGATGCCACCGCAGCCGAGAATCCACCCGGGGAACCCGGGGCGCCGGGGACACCGGGAGCTCCCGGAGCACCGGACACCTCGAGTACACCGCACGCACCACACGGCCCGGCCACAGCCGAGAATTCACCCGCTCTCGTTGATCAGCCGGCGGCGACGAGGGCCCAGACCCTCCTCGACGGCCTGATCGCCGCCTGCAAGGTCACATTGAGCACGGCTGCGCTTCCCTCGACGGGCGGCCACCGACCACAGGTCATGGTGACCATCGACTACAAGGACCTCATCGGCGCCACACATCAGGCGGGGTATTCGGTCTTCTCCGGGCAGATGAGTGCAGGGAGCATCAGGAAGCTGGCGTGCGATGCCGACATCATCCCCCTGGTCCTCGGAAGCAGCGGTCAGATCCTCGATGTGGGACGGGCACAGCGGCTTTTTCCGCCCCATCTTCGGCGAGCGCTCGTGGCCAGGGACAAGGGCTGCGCCTTCCCTGACTGCTCCATCCCGGCCAGCTGGTGCGAAGCCCACCACATCGATCCGTGGTCAGCAGGCGGCGCGACGAGCATCGACAACGGAGTCCTGCTGTGTTCGCGCCACCACCATGTCATTCATCAAGGTGCCTGGACCGTGGCATCCCGGAACGGCATTCCGTGGTTCACCGCCCCCCGAACCCTCGGTCCTCCGGGAACGGCTCGTCGGAACAGGTACTGGCAGGCAGGACAAGCCGTCCATGAAGCACTGCTCGACGACGCCTCGGGGCCGAGCGTGGACGTCTCGGAGCGCAGCACAAGCGTTCTGGAGCACAGCACCGGATGATCGGTGCGCCCGGACCGTCGGGGGCGGCCCGGTCCGTCCGGTGGGGCCGCCTCCGGCATGGGGAGCGGTGCGCCCGGACCATCGGGTACATCCGGCCCGTCGGGTGCGTCTGGCATACCGAGCGGTGCGCCCGGAGCGTCGGGTGCGGCCCGGTCCGTCAGGTAGGGCCGCCTCCGGCATGGGGAGCGGTGCATCCGGAGCGCGGGGCAGCGTATCCGGAGCGTCGGGTACATCCGGCCCGTCGGGTGCGTTTGGCATACCCAGCGGTGCTCCCGGGGCGTCGGGTGCATCCGGTCCGCCGGGCGCATCCGGCGTACGGAACGGTGCGTAGATCCCGGGAGCTACGGAGCGCCTGGCGTTTCTCGTGCACACCCTCGTGAATCAGGACAGCCCGCACCACACTGAAGACGAGGGCCAGCTGGCACACAGAAGGCGGCGCCCACACAGTGAACGCCGCCTTCATCGTGCTGGTCGGACTACAGTGCAGCCTCGATGGCCTCCGCGACCGGCGTCTCACCGGTGTTGAACTGGATGGTCTTGTCGACCGTGCCGAGGTTACCGAGGACGACGGCGGCCACGAGTGCGACATCCTCGCGTGCCACCGAGTCCTGCTGCGGCTCGGCGGACACCTCGATCATCCCGGTTCCCGGGTCCGTGGTGAGTGCTCCCGGCTGGAGGATGGTCCAGGCGAGCTCCGAGTTGCGCAGGTGCTCATCAGCCGCGGCCTTCGCCTCGGCGTAATGGAAGAAGCCGTTGTCCTCGGGGACACCGTGGTCCTTACGTGCCCCGAGGTAGGACACCATGACATAGCGCCCCACGGACGCCTCCTGGGCGGCGTCCATCGAGCGGATCGCAGCATCCCGATCCACGGCATACGTCGCCTCGGGGCTCGCGCCACCTGCGCCTGCAGACCAGACGACGGCGTCATGGCCACGGAAGACATCGGCCATCTGCTCCACCGACAGCTCGGAGACGTCCGCGACAACGGGGGTTGCCCCGGCCTGCTCGACGTCGCCGGCGTGGTCCTGGTTACGGAAGACCGAGCTGACCTGGTGGCCCTGGCTCGTGAGGATCTTCGTGAGATGCAGGGCTACTTTTCCGTGCCCACCGATGATGGCTACGCGTGACATGGGAACTCCTTCTGTCGGATGACTGGTCGTCGGATACCTTGTCTTCGACGCTAGTCCCCCGCACCTCGGGCTGGCCACCTTCCCGCGACTGTTCCGCCGCGAGCGCAGGTCTATTCCCAGCTGAAGCCACCAATGCCCCACGCTTACTGAGGCAAATGACGCGCCAGGGCGGACGAACCACGACGCTCCCGCCATACCCGCCTGGTGCCAATGACCGACCCCACCGACACGTAAGGCGGAGACTACCCGTGGCGCCCGAACCACGCCCGCCGGGTCGACGATGACCAACCCGGCGACGCGTCAGGGGCGGACCGGCGCTAGCCGATACTGCGCACCGCGGTGCTCCTCGGGCAGGCGGTCGCCCTTCCCGAACAGCTTCTGACGCAGTGTTCCCTCCGTGTATTCGGTGGGATAGGCACCACGCTTCTGCAGTTCCGGCACGACGAACTCGATGATGTCCTCGAAGGTCCCCGGGGTGATCGCATAGGCGAGGTTGAAGCCGTCGACGTCGGTCTCCTCGACCCACGCCTGGAGCTCGTCGGCGACCTGCACACCCGAACCGACGATGCGCGGCCCGAGCCCACCGATCCCCGCCGACTCGGCGATGTCCCGCACGGTCCACGGCGACCCGTCGTCGTTCACCTTCTGGAAGTTCGCGACGGCGGACTGGATGGCGTTGGACTTCACGTTGCCGAGCGGTTCGTCCGGATCGTAGACGGAAAGGTCCACACCGAGCCATCCCGAGACGAGCACGAGGGCACCCTCATAGCTGACGTACTGCTGGTAATCGGCGTGCTTGGCCTGGGCCTTCTCCTCGGTCTCGTCCGTGATCACGGTGAGCAGGGTATAGATCCGCACCGAGTAGCGGTCACGACCCTCGGCCTCGACCGCATCCCTGATCTTCCTGACCACGTCCTTCAGCTTCTCCTTCGTGGGTGCAGCGACGAACACCGCCTCGGCGTTACCTGCCGCGAAGGCGATGCCCCGGGAGGACGCTCCGGCCTGGAAGATGACCGGCGTCCGCTGTGGTGAGGGCTCACTGAGGTGGATGCCCGGGACCTTGAAGTACGTGCCGTCGTGGCCGATCTCGTGGACCTTGGCCGGATCCGTGAAGACGCCCGTCTCGCGGTCGCGGACCACGGCGTCGTCCTCCCACGACCCCTCGAGCAGCTTGTAGAGGACCTCGAGGTACTCGTCCGCGTGGTCGTAGCGCGCGTCGTGTTCGAGCTGGTCCTCCTGGCCCATGTTGCGTGCAGCGGACGGCAGGTAGCCGGTCACCACGTTCCAGCCGACCCGCCCCTTGGTGAGGTGGTCCAGCGTGGAGAGTCTGCGCGCGAAGGGGTACGGGTGCTCGTAGGCGGTGCCGGCGGTGACGCCGAACCCGAGGTGCTCGGTGACGAGCGCCATGGCCGAGACGAGCAGGAACGGATCGTTGACCGGGGTCTGCGTCCCCTGCCTCAGGGTGGCCTCGTTGGAGCCGCCGAAGACGTCGTAGGTGCCGAGGACGTCGGCGATGAAGACGCCGTCGAACAGTCCCTTCTCCAGGGTCTTCGCCAGGTCGGCCCAGTAGCCCAGTTCCTTGTAGCGCCAGGACTGATCCTCGGGGTGACGCCACAGACCCGGCGACTGATGGCCCACACAGTTCATGTCGAAGGCGTTGAACCGGATACGGCGTGGTGATGCGGGCATGAAGAGTCCTCACGTCGGGGCACTGCCGTGGCGGAAGCGCCATACTTGCCCGCACTGCCTGTGCCGGGCCGAATCCTCACCTGGGGCACCCCGCTACAGCGAGGGGGTTGCCGTCCAACAAACCAGGGTTTTGCGTTGGAGCTCTTGATTCTGGTCTCGAGCGTAGGTGGGCCGGCACGCCGTCGTCCACCCGCCGTCGTCACGGGGCGTCACGCCTCGAACCTCCCCCGCCGCCCGGAGAAGGTCCGACGACGGCGGTCGGCATTCGCACGAAAGGGACCAAAAAGTGCAAAGAAAGCATTGCAAACATATCTTTGCGCGTGCACACTGGAGGCATGAAGGAGAGCACAGGCAACACAGGACACCCGTCGGAGGACGGCAACCGCATCCTGGACGGAGCGGCACTCAAGGCCCTCGCCCACCCTCTCAGGGTCCAGTTACTCGAGGTCCTGTCTAGCTACGGGCCGCAGACCGCGAGCAGCATCGGCAAGAGGGTCGGCGAATCGAGTGGGGCAACGAGCTACCACCTGCGGCAGCTCGCGCGCCACGGCCTCGTCCGCGAGGTGGAACGGGGCTCCGCACGGGAGCGGTGGTGGGAACGCCCCCGCGGATCCCTGACGCTCAGCACCCCCGAACTCGAGCAGGACCCCACCACACGGGAAGCCACGCGGCAGGTGAACCGCCAGTTCGAACGCGGCCGCTCCGAAGCTCTCGCCACCTTCATGGCCAGTGGTTCCGAGTCCATCCCGCCCGAGTGGGCGGACGCAGCCGTGATCGCGACGATGAACGCCCACCTGACGGTGGACCAGCTCGCAGCCCTCACCCGGGACATGAGCGAGATCTTCCGCGAGAAGCTCGACGCCTACCGCTCCGAACCGGGCACCCCGGGAACCCGGCCCGTCCAGATCCACTTCAACGCCTTCCCCCTCATCGATCCCCAGGAGACGACATGACCAGCACAACCCTTCACGCCGGCTACCCGGCGCTCGCCGGATCATCCCGCGGAGGACTCACATCCCGGACGCTCATCCGCCTGGGCACCGCGTTCATCGCAGCAGGATCCTCTCTCGCCTCAGCAAAGGGCACCGACGTGGAGCTCTTCCACCGCCACCTCGAGCGCAGGACGGATCTGCGGGCCGCCGCCCACAGCGGCATCCATCTCCTCTAGCCGCCCTGTAGCTACCGCAGGTAGGACGCCCCATTGACGTCCACCACGGTGCCGCTGACCCAGAGCGGAGCATCGGTAGCGAGCCACGTGACCGTCTGCGCCACCTCCTCCGGCGTCGCGACGCGATTGAACGGACTCTGTGCGCGCACCGCGTCGCCACCCGGGCCGTCGAGCACTGTCCTGCCCATGTCGGTCTCGACGAATCCCGGCGCGACGGCGGCAGCAAGGATCCCGTGCGGTGCGAGCGCCACCGCGAGGGACTGTGTCATGGAGTGCAACGCCGCCTTGCTCGCACCGTAGGCCGGTGTGACGGGCTCGCCCCGGTAGGCTCCGCGTGATCCGACGCTGATCAGCCGTCCGCCCTCCGGCCCCGCCGGCCGGTCGAGGAGATGCCGCGCGACCAGCCAGGCCAGGTTCGCCGGCCCCAGCAGATTCACGTCCAGCGTGCGGCGCCACGCTTCCTGCCAGTCCGCGAAGGACACGGTGTCGATCGGATGCGCCTCGAACATGCCGGCGTTGTTGACCAGCACGTCGAGAGTGCCCAGCCCACCCACGGCCTCGTCGACGATGCGACTGCAGGCCTCGGAATCACCGACGTCGCCGACGACCACCACGTGTCCGTCGCCCGGAAGCGCATCGCGCACCGCCGTGGCGGCGCGCCCATCACGGCCGGCATGGACGGCGACACGATGCCCACGCCCTGCGAGATCATGGGCGATGGCTGCACCGATGCCCCTGCTTGCACCGGTCACCAGAATCTTCGATGTCATGGTTCAGACCGTACCTCGCGTGCGGCACCGCAGCGGAGAGGCCGGGCCCCGGCAGGAGAAGTGACCACCGGACATGGCACGTTGACCCCGGTCGGTACGGATGCGAGGGTGGCTGGATGAGCACCGACACCCCGGACGTCCAGGTCAGCAACAACGAGGCAGAGAGCCGCTACGTGGCCACCCTCGACGGCAGCCCTGTCGGTACCGCCGCCTATGAGCGGTCCGGCGATTCGATCACCTTCACGCACACGGTCGTCGACCGGGACGTCGAGGGTCGCGGGATCGGAAGCACCCTCATCGGGTATGCGCTCGACGACGCCCGCCGGCAGCACCTCACGGTCGTTCCCCAGTGCGAATTCGTGGCGGCCTTCATCGAGGAGAACCCCGACTACCAGGACCTGACGGCTTAGGCCGCTCCCCTGATCCCCTCGCGCAGGGCCGCGTCGATGAGCACTTCGGCGGCACGGCGCGCCTGACCCGCAGCTTCCGAGGAACCGGCGATCGCCGCCGTCGTCTGCGCGCCTTCGGCGAGGATCGACAGCTGTGGCGCCAGGTACGGCGGCGCTCCCGCCGCCTCCGCCAGGTCCCCGACGTACTCCTGGAACGACTCCTTGTGCTTCCTCGCATACTCGGCGACGTCAGGGCTCATTGCGCCGAGTTCGGCGAAACTGTTGATGAAGCCGCAGCCGCGGAAGGAATCCTCGCCGAACCACTGCGCGAGGTAGTCGAAGATCGCGAGAAGCCGGGCCCGCGGACAGTCTCCACCGCGGACCTGCGCATCGAGCCCCTCCGTCCAGGACCGGTGTCGGCGTTCGAGGACGGCCATGACGATGCTGCTCTTGGACGGGAACTCCTGGTAGAGCCTCTTGAGCGAGACGTGCGCTGCCGAGCGCAATTCGTCCATGCCGACAGCCTGGATGCCCTTCGCGTTGTAGAGCCCGTCGGCGGTCTCCACGATGCGGCTGCGGATCTCGGAGCTCGTCATTCAGCCATTCTACTTGAATTGAGAACGAACGTTCTCTATATTGGCCACCGAGAGAGAACGAACGTTCTCTCCGCTCGAGACAAGGACCACCCACATGGGCTTCATCAAGGTCGGCACCGAGAACAGCACGGACATCGAGCTCTACTACGAGGACCACGGCGCAGGCCGGCCCGTCGTCCTGATCCACGGATATCCCCTCGACGGCGGCTCATGGGAGAAGCAGACCGCTGCTCTCCTCACCGCCGGGTACCGCGTCATCACCTACGACCGCCGCGGCTTCGGCCGATCCAGCAAGCCGACGACGGGCTACGACTACGACACCTTCGCCGCGGACCTGAACACGGTCCTCGAGACGCTCGACCTCACTGAGGCCGTCCTCGTCGGCTTCTCGATGGGTACGGGCGAAGTGGGACGCTACATCGGCACCTACGGCGAGGCCCGCGTGGCGAAGGCCGTGTTCCTCGCCTCGCTCGAGCCGTTCCTGCTCCAGACAGAGGACAACCCCTCCGGCGCCCCCGCCGCGGTGTTCGACGGCATCCGGAGCGCGGCGATCGAGGACCGCTACGCCTGGTTCACGAACTTCTACAACGACTTCTTCAACACGGACAACTTCCTCGGCAACCGTCTCAGCGAGGGAGCACTGCGCAACGCCTGGAACGTCGCCTCGGGGGCGTCCTGGTATGCGTCGTTCGCCGTCGTCGATTCCTGGCTGACCGATTTCCGCGGCGACGTCGGGAAGATCACCGTCCCCGCCCTGATCGTGCACGGCACCGACGACCGGATCCTCCCGATCGACTCCACCGGCCGCGAATTCACCAAGCGCCTCCCCTCCGCCGAATACGTGGAGATCGAGGACGCCCCGCACGGCATGCTGTGGACGCACGCCACCGAGATCAACGAGATCCTGCTCCGCTTCCTGTCGAAGTAGGCCGTCGAAGCAGGCCATCGAAGGAGTTCACGGCACGACGACGGGACGCCGGCGGATCCGGCGTCCCGTCGTCGCGGGCGCTGTCGTCGTGCGTGCCGTCGTCGTCCGTGCGAGAAGCCGTCCGCGCAAGAGGGCGTGACCCGGACGCCGTCCGCGCTGGAACTGGATGCCACGTGTGGGTGCGTCGACCAGGAGGTCGACGCCCGTGGCCCGGGCCGGGCGCGGACTCGCAAGGAGCACGACGGCGTCGGCCACCGCTACGGCGGACAGGCCGCCCCGTCGCGGATCAGCGGAGGTCGGCGGCCTGCCGCCGCAGGTGCGCGTGGAGCCCACCGTATGCATCGACCGAAGGGAAGAGTGCCTTGGGCGCCTTGACCACCACGCTGTAGTTCGCGTCGACGGCGTTCGCGATCGGGGCCAGCGCGGTCTGGGTCAGGAGCTGGTAGGCATCGAGCTGGTGCAGCCCGAAGAGGTCCTGGAACCAACGGATCATCTCCAGCTGGCCGATGCGCCATGAATCCTCCATGGGGCGCGAGGACCCCACCGCCATCCAGTGGTAGTCCGTCTCGAACCGCGGCCACGCCGGGGCCCCGCCCTTGACGAGCTCCACGATGATGGTCGAGTGCATCGCTCCCTCGACGGCGGTGCCGCAGGCCTCCCCCTCCCCCTGGCGATAGTGGCCGTCGCCGATGGAGAACAGCGCACCCTCGACATTGACCCCGAGGTAGACCGTGGTGCCCGCCTTGACGTCCGGTGCGTCCATGTTGCCGCCGAACCGCTCCGGCACCAGCGCCGACCGGACCTCCCCGCCGGGCGGCGCGACGCCGACTGTCCCGAGCATCGGCTCGAGCGGCAGGGCGACCTCGAAGTCGCCGTGCCTCGACTGGAATCCGACCGTCCGGCGCTCGGTGTCGACGTGGTAGATCCAGGTGATGTCGGGCAGGGGCTCCTGCAGGGATGCGGTGCGGTCGGTGCTGGTGAGTCCTCCGAAGAACGGGATCGTGGCGGACGCCCCGTAGGAGCGCGCCGGCGTGAGATCGACGATGTGCAGGGCGAGCGTGTCCCCGGGCTCCGCACCCTCCACATAGAACGGCCCGGTCTGCGGATTGACGAAGTTCAGGTCCACCTTCTCGCCCGACACGTCGTCCACCGACGTGAGCGCATTGTTGAACGCATCCTCCGACCAGAGCCGGAGCGCGGTCCCGGGCCGGACCGTCAGGACGGGAGCACTGCCACCGAAGGTGTAGACGAGCTGATCACGCAGGGGGCGGTACTCGATGATCTCCATGACCGGATGCTACGGGGAGGCTCCGGCACGGACAAGGGAAGGAGGACCGGGCTGCCCGACCCTCAGGCGCGGCCTTTCAGGATGAGATTCCAATAGACCTTCGGCAGCACGAACCGCTCCATCACGTACGTGAGCCGCCGTTCCCGGGCGAGGTCGTCCCACCCCGGCACGGTGGGCATCGGAGCGTACTTGTCGTCGAACTCCGAGAACACCACGGTGTTGTGGCTGACCACGAACGGGCAGGCCGAATAGTGGTTGTACTCCGCGGTAGGTTTCTTCCCCTTGAGCACGGCCCGGAGGTTCTTCGCGAGGACCGTCGTCTGCATGCGCAGTGCCGCCCCGGACTTCGAATTCAGCGTCGACGCGGCATCGCCCAGAGACCAGATGTTCGGGAAGCGTGGATGCCGGAGGATCACGGGATCCACCTCGACGAAGCCCGCCCGGCTTCCATGCGCCGGCAGGTCCGTGGACTTCAGCCACTCGGGGGCGGACTGGGGTGGTACGGCGTGGAGGACGTCGTAGCCCAGGGTCTCCGGGGTGCCGGTGACGCTGTTGACCAGTTCGACGGTGCGGCCCTCCGGGTCCACGGAGGCGAGTTCGGTGCTGTACCGGACCTCGATGCCGTACTCCTCGATCTTGCGGTTGAGTTCCTCGTCGATGATGTCCATGCCGAAGATGGTGGGCGTGGACACGGCGAGGACGACGCGGATGTCCTCGAGCACCCCCTCGCGCTGCCAGTGGTCGCACGCGAGGTACATGGGCTTCTGCGCCGCACCGTCGCACGAGGCCGGTCCGGGCGGCTGGGTGAAGACGACGGTGCCGCGGGTCAGGTCCCTGAACAGCTTCCACGCCTTGGGGGCCAGCTCGTACTCGTAGTTGGACGCGCCGTGCGGCCCCTCCATGGCCTCCTTGAGACCGGGGATGGCGGTCCAGTCGTTCTGGATCCCGGGACAGACGACGAGGTGGTCGTAGGTGATGGCACTGCCGGACTCGAGCAGCACCGTGCCGGACCCGGTGCTGACGTCCGTGGCCTTGTCCTGGATCCAGGTGACCCCCGGTGGCATGACCTCGGACTGCAGGCGCACGGCCTCGAAGGCATCCGCCGTGCCGCCGGCGATGTGCGAGAAGAGCGGCTGGTAGAGGTGCCTGCTCCGCGGCTCGATCACGGCGACGTCCTTGAACCGGTACCTGCGCAGCCGTCCGGCCAGGGAGACACCGGCGTTGCCGCCGCCGATGATCAGCACCTCGTGATGGCGCTTCTCGCCGGCGGCCGGCCGGACGGGGACGGTGCGTCCGGCCCGTGCGGTACTCGTGCTCGGTCTCGTTCTCGTGCGGAAACGGATGGCAGCTACCTCTTCTGTGTCGCCCTGCGCAGCGTGTCTTCCGACAGTACCTCCCGGTACCGACGCACGTCAGGACGCATTTCCGCCGCTCTCACGCTCGACGACGACGCCACTCAGTGCCGCGCGTAGCGCCGCACGAACGCGCCGAGGATTGCCGCAGGATGGTCCACGGCGGAGGCACGGGCCCGCTCGATGTAGTCCTCGGCCTCCTCGGGCGGGAAGTACCCCGCGTGGCGGTAGGTCCTGATCCGGCCGACCAGCGCCTCGACGTCGAGCTCGGGGTGGAACTGGGTGGCGTACACGTTCTCACGCACGCGGAACATCTGTACGGGACAGGTTGCCGAGGACGCCAGCAGGACCGCCGACGACGGCAGCGCGGCGCACGCCTCCTTGTGTCCCACATAGGCGGAGAACGACGACGGCAGCCCGGTGAGCAGCGGGTCGGCGAGGCCGGCGTCGGTGAGGGTGATGTCGATGGCTCCGATCGGCTCCGCGTACGTGCCGTCGATGACGGCGCCCTGGTGCCGGCCGAGGGTGCCGACGCCGTAGCAGGCTCCGAAGAACGGGAAGTCCTCGGCGACCACCGTGTCGAGCAGCCGGGCGAGTTCGCCCTCCACACGCACCTGCACGGCCCCCTTCGACTCCTCCGGGTCCGAGGAATTGAAGGGGCTGCCCCCGAGGAAGATCCCGGAGTAGTCCGCGAGATCGAGCTCGGGCAGTGGGCCGGCCTCGAGCCGGACGCGCCGCAGCTGGCCTTCGGCGAGGCCACCGAAGCTCAGGAAGCTCCGGTATTCGGCATCGGCAGCGTAGTCGTCGACACGGGTGGCCAGGAGCAGGAACGGTTTCACTCCTCGATGCTACTGGGGGTGGCAAGGCAAGCCGATCCTCGGTAGCCGAGCAGGGGGCCCGGTGCTTTACTGCTTCCATGACGGACATGCCGGTACAGCGCAGCGAACCTCACGACAGCGGCGTGGCGGGGCGCCTGAACTGGCTGCGCGCCGCGGTCCTCGGAGCCAATGACGGCATCGTGTCCACCGCAGCGACCGTCGTCGGCGTCGCCGGCGTGACGAATGCGGTTACGCCCATCCTGGTGGCGGGAACAGCCGCCGTGGTGGGCGGATCCGTGTCCATGGCGCTGGGCGAGTATGTGTCCGTCAGCAGTCAGAAGGACAGCCAGGAAGCCCTGATCGAGAAGGAACGCCAGGAGCTCGCGGAGGATCCCGACGGCGAACTCGACGAGCTCGCGGGTCTGTACGAGCAGAAGGGGCTGACTCCCGGGACGGCCCGCCAGGTCGCTGCCGAGCTGACGGAACACGACGCCCTCGCGGCCCACCTGTCGGCGGAGCTGAACATCAACGAGCTCGAGGTCGTCAATCCCTGGCATGCGGCCTTCGCGTCGGCGGCATCGTTCGCGGCCGGCGCGGTCCTCCCCCTCCTCGCGATCCTCCTCCCTCCGGCCGAACTCCGGATCCCCATCACCTTCGTGGCGGTCCTCGTGGCCCTGGCGATCACGGGGGCGATCAGCGCCCACGTGGGCGGGAGCTCACGACGACGCGCGACGATCCGCCTCGTGATCGGCGGCGCCCTGGCCATGGCCTTCACCTATCTGGTCGGATCGCTGCTGGGCACCACCGGCATCGCGTAGGCACCCGGCTGTATCGACCCGGCGGTCGGGTTCCGCCGGTTCCCGCCGGTCGGGCAGGTGAGGCAGAGCGCTGGGACCGGTCGAGGCGGTCCGGTCCAGCCGGGCCGGCACCCGGATCACCCCATGCCGCCTGTGCAGGGTCCGTCGAACGAACACCGGGCACCCACGACGAGGCCAGGCCACCGGGAAACCCGGCGGCCTGGCCTGTTGCTCGTCCTGCTGCTTGTCCTCCTGCTCGTCCTGCTCGTCCGGACTAGCGGTCGGCCCCCGCTCGATCCTCGAGACCGGCGTCCAACGTGGAGAGCCCGGATGATGCGGTCAGCTCGTCCAGCTCCGTCAGTTGGTCCAGCTCGTCCAGCTCCGACAGCTCGGTCAGCTCCCTGGCCGAGAGTTCGGTCAGCTCCCTGGCCGCACGGTCCACGTCGGCCCTGCGGATCTCCACCGGTCCGGCACTGTGCCGGCCGTGCGACGGCTGGATGGCGACGACGTCGGACGTCCGATACCCGCCGTCGTCGTCGTTCCGGCTCGACACGGCGCCACCGTGCCGGGCGATGTCGGCCGCGGGCTGTGCATCAGCACTGCTCGACGCCGCCTTGATCCGGGAGTCCGACGGCGCACCGGCAACCGACGGCGTCGCGCCGGTGGTACCGGTCGCCGCAGGCGACATGGAGGCCGCAGGACCGGCCGGGGCCGCCGGGGCGAAATCGACCGTCCGGCGCAACGGGGTCTCCCTGATGAACAGGACGCAGACGAGTCCGACGACCGCGATGACCGCGGTGATCAGGAAGATCAGCGCCGTGCTGTCGCCGTACGCGGCCCGCACGATGTCCGCGATCGGCGCGGGCAGGTCGACGAGGTCGAGCGAACCACCGGCCGCTCCCCCGCTGGCGGGTATGCCTGCGGCGGCGAGCCCCTCGGTGGTCCTGTTCTCCACCTGCGTACCGAGGACGGCACCCAGGACGGCGACGCCGGCCGCACCGCCCATGGAACGGAAGAAGGCGACCGACGCACTGGCCGTACCGATGTCCTTGACCGCCACGGTGTTCTGGACCGCGAGGACAAGGTTCTGCAGCAGGAGGCCGAGGCCCAGGCCGAAGACGAACGTGTAGATACCCACCACCCACAGTTCGGTCAGGTGGTCGATGGTCCCGGCAAGGCCGAGCCCTGCGATGAGGAAGAGGGAGCCGGCCGTCAGGAACCGCTTCCACTTGCCGAACCGGGTCACCAGCAGGCCGGCGCCGATGGAACCGATGAGGTTGCCGGCGATCATCGGCATGGTGAGCAGTCCGGCTTCGGTGGGTGTCGCGCCACGGGCCACCTGGTAGTACTGGCCGAGGTAGCTCGAGCTCGCGAACATCGCGACGCCGACCGTGATCGAGGCGATGATGGCCAGGGCGGTGGTGCGCTGGGAGATGATCTTCAGCGGGATGATCGGCTCGGTCACCTTCGACTCCACCACGAGGAGGAGGGCCAGGAGGATGACGCTGCCGCCGACCATGAGCGCGGACTCGCGGGAGAACCACTCGTAGTAGCCCTCCTTGCCGGCGAAGGAGACCCAGATGAGGAGCAGGCTGACGCCCGCCGCCAGCAGGACGGACCCGAGCCAGTCGATGCTGGCCTTGCGGCGCGTATCGGGGAGCTTCAGGGTCACCTGGAGCAGCACCAGTGCGATGATCGCGAGCGGCACGCAGACGAAGAACGTCCACCGCCAGCCGAGGGGCGAGTCCACGATGAAGCCGCCGAGCAGGGGCCCTCCAGCCGTCGCTACGGCCATGACGCCACCCATGTAGCCGGAGTACCTGCCGCGCTCACGCGGCGCGATGATGGTCCCGATGATCGCCTGGGCCAGGGCGGTCAGGCCACCCATGGCGACACCCTGGATGACACGGGCCGTGAGGAGCAGCGGGATCGTCTGGGCGAATCCCGCCAGGACGGAGCCGGCCACGAAGATCACGATGCTGAGCTGCACCAGGACCTTCTTGTCGAACAGGTCGGCGAACTTGCCCCAGATGGGGGTGGTCGCCGCATTGGCCAGCAGCGCAGCCGTGATGACCCACGCGAAGTCCGTCTGCGAGCCGTTGAGGTCGCTCATGATGGTGGGCAGGGCGTTCGCCACGATCGTGCTGCTGAGGATCGCCGTGAACAGGCCTGCGAGCAGGCCCGTGAGGGCCTGGAGGATCTGCCTGTGGCTCATGGGCTCGCCGGCCCCGTGGTGCGGCGTCGGAGCCGGTTGCCGCGCGGAGACTCCCGCTGCTTTCTTCCTGGTGGGATGGGTGGCCATCAGCGTTCTTCCTTCGTGGTCTCGGACGCGGGGTCCGGGTGGTGACGGCCGTCGTTGCCCGTGGTGTCGAGTGTCGTGGGTGCTGCGCCGGAGCCCGCTGCAGGAGGCACCCCGTCGGGGTGCGGTCCCGCGGCTCGCAACGCGACCGTGAGCTGCTGCACGGAGAGCGACGCCGCTTCGGCCTCGCCCTCCGTCCAGTCGGCCAGGATCCCGCGCAGGGTCTCGGCCCTGCGTTCGTAGGTCTCGGCGAGACATGCCCGGCCCTGCGGTGAGAGCGAGAGCAGGCACGCCCGCCCGTCCATCGGATCCGGCGTGCGGACCACGAACCCGTACTGCTCGAGGTCGGCGAGCTGCCGGCTCAGGGCGGACGGGCCGATACCGAGCCGGGCCGCCAGCGCCGACGCGCGGAGCGGCCCGCCCTCACCGATGAAGAAGAGGACGCCCGTGTGGGCCGGCCCCAGCTCCGAGTACTTCATGCTCGCCGCAGTGACCGCACGCAGCGCACGCTGCAGATCGAAGATGTTGTGCACCAGTTCTGCAGCGGTGGACTGCCCTACGGACATGAAGGCTCCCGGCTCATATACTTCGTTGCTCTAAGTAACGTTACTCCTGTCGTTTCGTTAGGTCAACTAACTAAACCGGGATCCGCCGTCGTTCAGCGCACAAAGGCGCCCTCCCGAGTCAAACCTCGCCGAAGGGGCGTGGGGCGCTTGCGGACGCACCCGGTAGCCTGTTAGGCCTGAGGTATCAGGGCGGGTAGACCACCTGTCGAGGAGTGCCCATCCCTGGGCCGCGAAGGAGGACGTCCGCCATGACGCGCAGTGAACCCCGTGTGAACGAAGTCGACGAGAAGGACATCGAGGTCTCGAACCGACCCAAGGAGTGGGCCGCGGGCATCCCCGGCGTCTACAACTCCATGAAGCCGGCGATCGAGCACATGGGCGTGAAGCGCACTCTTCAGACCGTCCTCAAGATGAACCACAAGGACGGCTTCGACTGCCCGAGCTGCGCCTGGCCCGATCCCGCCAAGCGCAAGACCTTCGAGTTCTGCGAGAACGGCGCCAAGGCTGTCACCTGGGAAGCGGCGCCCGTCGTGATCTCCTCGGACTTCTGGGCCGAGAACTCGATCAGCGACCTCCGTGAGCGCTCCGAGTACTGGCTGGGCATGCAGGGACGCCTCGTGGAACCCGTCTACAAGCCCGCGGGCGAGGACCACTACCGGCCCGTGAGCTGGGACGAGGCCTTCGAGATCGTCGGCAACAAGCTCAAGAGCCTCGACGCCCCGGATGACGCCGCCTTCTACACGAGCGGCCGCACCTCGAACGAAGCCGCGTTCCTGTACCAGCTCTTCGTGCGCGGCTTCGGCACCAACAACCTGCCCGACTGCTCCAACATGTGCCACGAGTCCTCCGGCTGGGCCATGGGCCAGACCATCGGCATCGGCAAGGCGACGGTCACGTTCGACGACTACGCCAACGCCGACCTCATCATCGTGATGGGCCAGAACCCGGGAACGAACCACCCGCGCATGCTCACCGAGCTGGAGGCATGCAAGGAGACCGGCGGCCAGATCGTCTCCGTGAACCCGCTGCCCGAGGCAGGCCTGAAGCGCTACAAGAACCCCCAGAAGGTCAGTGGCGTCGCAGGCAAGGGCACCGAGATCGCCGACCAGTTCCTCCAGATCCGGCTCGGCGGCGACATGGCCCTCCTGCAGGCCGTGTCCAAGCGCGTGTTCGAGGCCGAGGCGAAGAACCCCGGAACGGTGCTGGACCACGCCTTCCTCGAGGAGCACTGCGAAGGCCTCGACGAGCTGCGCGAGTACCTGCTGAAGCTCGACGACGCCACGGTCCTCGAAGCCACGGGCCTGCAGATCGAGCAGATCGACGAGCTCGCCGCCCGATACCTCGCCGCCGACAAGGTGATCATCACCTGGGCCATGGGCATCACCCAGCAGAAGAAGGGCGTCGCCACGATCAAGGAGATCATCAATCTCCTGCTGCTCCGCGGCAACATCGGCAAGCCGGGCGCCGGCGCCTCCCCCATCCGCGGCCACAGCAACGTCCAGGGTGACCGCACCATGGGCATCTGGGAGCAGATGCCCCAGACCTTCATGGACGCCCTCGGTAAGGAGTTCGACTTCGAACCGCCCCATGAGCACGGCGTCGACGCCGTGGAGTCCATCCGGCGCATGCGTGACGGACAGGTCAAGGTCCTCGTGGCCCTCGGCGGGAACCTCGTCTCCGCGATCTCCGACACGCAGGTGGCCGAGAAGGCCTTCGAGAACACCGACATGACGGTGCAGATCTCCATCAAGCTCAACCGCTCCCACCTCATCACGGGCAAGGAGGCGCTCATCCTCCCCTGCAAGGGCCGCACGGAGGTCGACCGCCAGGCCACGGGCGAGCAGTTCGTCTCCGTCGAGGACACGGTGTGTGCCGTCCACCCCTCCTGGGGCAGCGTCGAGCCCGTCTCCGACAACCTGCTGTCCGAACCCGCGATCATCAGCCGGCTCGCCCGGGCCACGATCGACGGCAAGATCAACGCCGACTGGGAGGGCTTCGAGAAGGACTACGACCTCATCCGCGAGCACATCGCCAACGTGGTCGAGGGCTGCGAGGACTACAACCGGAAGATCCGCCTCGACGGCGGCTTCATCATGGCCAACGGACCGCGCGACTCACGGACGTTCAACACGCCCACCGGCAAGGCCGTCCTCACCGTCAACGACCTCGAATACCTCGAGCGCCCCGAGGGCACGCTGATCCTCCAGTCGCTGCGCTCCCACGACCAGTGGAACACCACCATCTATGGTCACAACGACAGGTATCGCGGCATCAAGAAGGGCCGCCACGTGGTGTTCATCAACCCCCAGGACATCACCGACCTGGGCCTGGAGGACGGCCAGAGCGTGGACATCCACGGCGTGTACGACGACGGCGTGCAGCGCGTGCTCCGCGCCTTCCGCGTGGTCTCGTACCCGACGGCGCGCGGCTGCGCCGCCGCGTACTACCCGGAGGCGAACGTCCTGGTCCCCCTCGACGAGGTCGCCGAGGGCAGCAACACCCCGAGGTCGAAGCAGATCATCGTCCGTTTCGAGAAGAGCACCCACACGGCACCGGCGTCACACGATCACGTCGCGACCGTGCAGGCACCCGATGTCGAACCGGACGGCTTCCCGACCAACGGCACGACGACGCCTGCGAAGAAGGCAGAAGCGGCGAACGCCTGACAGCAGCTGCACCAAGGAAGCCCCCGGTCCGCGGACCGGGGGCTTCTTCGTTTCCTGTGCGGCTCCGTCGAGGGCCGTGACCGGGAACAGTAGCGGGACCATCGACTCTGTTCGACCCCCTCCCGGGCCCCCTAGCCTGATCCCTGGGTGTGGCGGGCGCTCCCGCACTCGGCACCCATCGAGCTATGCAAGGAGATCGGTCATGGATGTTCTGGAAGGTATCTGGGATTTTGTCTGGTTCTTTTTCTGGACCTTCGCCTTCATCGCGTATCTGATGGTCCTGTTCTCGATCATCGGCGACCTGTTCCGCGACCACGAGCTGGGCGGATTCGCGAAGGCGGTCTGGCTGCTCTTCCTCCTGTTCCTCCCCTTCATCACGGCACTCGTCTACGTGATCGCCCGCGGGCAGGGCATGAGCGAGCGGCAGATCAAGATGATGCAACGTCAGCAGGAGTACGAGACCCAGCGCATCCGGTCGATCGCGGGCGCCAGCTCCGCCGACGAGATCAGCAAAGCGGCGTCGCTGTACCAGAGCGGGGCGATCACGGCGGAGGAATACGAGTCGCTGAAGGAGAAGGCCCTCCACTAGCCGCACTCCGTCCGATGCGCCGCGCGAGCGGCGCCCCGCTCCACACCGATTCCCAGGAGGAACTGCAGTGACCACGACAGAAACCCAAGCGGTCGGCGCCGGCGAGGTCGACAACAGTGAGGCGCTCGTCGCCCCGATCGACTTCGTCCTGCTCGAGTTCTCACCCGAGCGACTGACCGGCGAGGCCGCCCCCGCACTCATGGACCTCGTGGAGCGAGGAGTGATCCGTCTCTTCGACCTCCAGATCGTCCGTAAGGGAGAGGACGGGAGCGTCGACGTCATCGAGCTCACCGATCCCATCTCCGAGAGCGGCGGGTTCTCCTCCTTCACCGGGGCATCCTCCGGGATCCTCGGAGTCGAGGACATCGTTCAGGCGACCAGTGCCATGGCCCCTGGCACGGTGGCCGCACTCATCGTCTACGAGAACACATGGGCTGCGCGCTTCGTGGCAGCAGTCCGCGCGAGCGGCGGCGAGCTGATCGCCAGCGCACGGATTCCCGCCACCGACATCATCGAGGCGCTCGACGCACTCGATGAGACCAACTGAGGAGATCACGACATGCCAGGTCTACTGCGCGGGGTTGCCCGCACCGCCGTCGTCGCCGGCACCGCCACCGCCGTGAGCGGCAGGGTGCAGCGCCGGCAGGCCGCCAAGTTCGCCGACCGTGACGCGCAGACTGCGGCCAACCGTAGCCGGGCCTACGAACAGGACATGGCCGCGGAGGAACCGGAGCCCAGGGACGCTGCCGAAGCACCTGCCGCCGCGCAGGAGCCACCCAAGGACATGATCACCCAGCTCAGGGAACTCGCCGCCCTGAAGGAGGACGGGATCCTCACCGAGGACGAGTTCGCGGCACAGAAGGCCAAACTCCTCGCCTGAATGGCCGGCGGGTCTGCGAGGCTGGCGACCCAGCGCCTCCTGGCGGGTCTGCGAGGCTGACGGGTCTGGTGACCCAGCGCCTCCTGGCGGGTCTGCGAGGCTGACGGGTCTGGTGACCCAGCGCCTCCTGGCGACCCATCGGGCTGACCGTCGCCGGTTTGCCCGATCGACGGCCGTGGCATGCTCTCCACCTCCGGCCCACCCTCGTTCGGCAGGCTCGTGTGCGCTGCGCTGCTCCTCGGATGATGCTTGTCCGCGCCCTGTCCCTGCGCTCAGTCCTCGCGCTCCGTCCGCGAATCTCAGTGGATGACCACCTTGAGCCCGATCATCGCCAGACCGAACAACGCCGTCGTCACAGCACCGAGGATGCGGACCGGGACCGAAGCTCGGCGCTTCGCGAACGCGAGATACCCGAGCGCCGCGAGGGCCACAACCTCCGCCCAGAGCGCGAACCACATCGCGTTCTCGTCGTCGATGACGCGGGTCGCCCCCAGCAGGAGGATGCTGGCCGGGATCGCCGCCCCGACGACCAGACCCGAGGACCGCCTCACCGACGCCCGGAACGCCGTGCCCAGTTCCATGCGCTCATGTGGACCCACGTTCAGGTGTGCGAGCGTCCCGGCATAGATATGGGCAACGAAGAACACCACCACCGTTCCCACCACGATCCAGAAGGCCGCCCAACTGCTCTCGCCATGCCCGCCGGCGGTGACGATGATCCCGGCAACGAGGATCAGTGCGTAGATGGCCTCCTCGGACACGAATCCCGCGTCCATAGCCCGGTCTCGTCCGATCGGTTCTGCCTCAGTCATGGCCAAAGGATACGCTGCGACGATCCGCCCGGAGAGGGGACTTTCGACGTCGAACCGTCCCGACGAACACTCTGCACCTGCGGTCGCCACCGATCCGCGAGGATCGATCTCCACCGTTCGCCTGGTGGCAGTGCATCAGGTCCTCAAGCCTGCACCTGCACGGATAGACTGCTCCGGTCGTGACGACCGGGAGGGGCGGACGTGGTGGAGAAGCAGCCGGACACGCAGCGGACAGAGCATCTGAACCGGGATGCGACCGGGCAGCAGGCCCAGCAGCGCCGCGTCATCCGTGTCCTCGTGTCCGCCCAGGTTCTGGGCGGGCTCGGGGCAGGGGCCACACTCTCCCTCGGTGCGCTGCTCGCGGCGGAGACCTCCGGGTCGAGCGCGTGGTCCGGGATGGCTGCCACCATGGCCACCCTGGGCGCCGCCGCGGCAGCCGTCCCCCTCGCATCGCTCGCGCAGCGCCGTGGACGTCGGGTGTCCCTGGCGACGGGCGCCGTCGTCTCCGGTATCGGCGCGATGCTGGCAATCGCCGCGGCATCGCTCTCCGCGTTCCCGCTGCTGCTCCTCGCGCTCGTGCTCCTGGGCGTGGGGTCCGCCACGGGGCTGCAGGCCCGCTTCGCGGCCACGGACCTCGCCACCGAGGCGACGCGCGGCCGGAGCCTGGCCATCGTCGTGTGGTCGACCACCATCGGGGCGGTGCTGGGACCGAATCTGTTCGAACCGGGCGCGGCGGTCGCGCTGCTGCTCGGGATCCCGCCACTCAGCGGCGGCTTCGTCTTCTCCGCTGCGGCACAGGCCGGCGCCGCGGCCGTCTATGCGCTGGGCCTCCGGCCCGATCCGCTCCTGACAGCGCTGGCCCGGCAGGCTGAGGCCCGACCTGCCGGCAGCGCCCCGCCGGAGCGCCGTCGGGGCCTGCGTATCCTGGCCGACAATCCCATGGCCCGCTTCGCCGTCGTGACGATCGGGGTGAGCCACGCCGCCATGGTCTCGCTCATGTCCATGACCCCGGTGCACCTCCACGACCACGGCGCGGGGCTGTCCATCGTCGGGCTGACGATCAGCCTGCATGTGGCCGGGATGTATGCGCTGTCGCCCGTGTTCGGCTGGGTCGCCGACCGCTTCGGGAAGACCCAGGGCATCCTGTGCGGGCAGGTCCTCCTGCTCCTGGCCCTGGTCACGGCATGGCGGGGATCGGAGTCCGAGGCGTGGGTGACCACGAGCCTCGTGCTGCTGGGCCTGGGATGGTCGGCCTGTGTCGTGTCGGCGTCGGCGCTCCTCACCGGCGCGGTGGGCCCGGCGGAGCGGGCCCCCGTCCAGGGGTCCTCCGACCTCGTGATGAATCTCGCGGGTGCGCTGGGCGGAGCCCTCGCGGGCCCCGCCCTCGTGCTGCTCGGCTACGCGGGACTCGGCCTGGCCGCCGCGGTGATCGTCGCCGTCGTCGTGGCCTGGACGCTCGCACGCCTCGCATCGATGCGGCGTGGGGTCCCCGTAGCGGCGTGAGGTACTACTGGGCCGAGCCGGTCCAGCCGCTCTGCTCGTCCGTCTGCTCGTCCTTCTCGATGACGGTCAGCACCGTCTTCACGGCCTTCTCGATGGCGGCGTCCGTCTCGGCCCGCCCATTGGTGGTGACCGTCCCTGCGGCATAGCCGACCATGAAGGCGCTGATCACGCCGGCGTCCGCCGTCAGCAGGTGGGAGGTACGTGCGGCAAGTTCCACGATCCTGGCGTGGTCGAGCTCGAGGTCGAGGACCTGGAGGGCCTGGCCGAGCGTGCGGCTCCAGTCGTTCAGGGTGCGCTCTGCGTCGTGGGGCGTTGCCATGGTGTCTCCTCGGGTCGGGGCGGGTGTAACGGCCGACCGCAATCGGCAGCGCTCTGCTGCGCCTATCAAGCTGTACCACCGGTACCGCTCGCGTTCAACGCCGACACCTCGGCCGCCCGCTTTCCTTGACTTCGCCCGGGTCCGGGGATGTAATTCACGAACGACTGGTGACACGATTCACCACTCGCCCCGATCAGGACCACCTCGACGGAGAGGAACCGCCCCGCATGACCATCCCCCACCCCACGAGGACCGGGCGTACGCGCCTGGCCGCGGCCCTCGGAGCCGCCGCGCTCCTGGCCACCAGCACGGGAGTCGCAGCAGTCGCAGCGCCGGCAGGCACGACGCCGGCAGCGACCAAGAAGGCTCCCCCGGCATCCGCCCCGGACTTCGGACCCAATGTGACGATCTTCGATCCGAGCATGCCCGTCAGCGAGATCCAGGCGGCGGTCGACGCCGTCAACACCCGGCAGATCGACAACGAGATGGGCACGGAGCGTGAAGCCCTCCTCTTCCTGCCGGGCACTTACGGCACCGATGCCGAACCCCTGCAGTTCAAGGTGGGCTACTACACGGAGGTCGCCGGCCTCGGCGCCTCCCCCTCGGACGTGACCATCAACGGCAAGATCGAGGTCTACAACCGCTGCCTCGAGGACAACGGCACCAGCAACTGCATCGCGCTGAACAACTTCTGGCGCACGCTCTCGAACCTCACGCTGGAGGTCAACGGCGCAGGCCAGGACGGCTGCCGCGCGAGCGCGAACTTCTGGGCCGTGTCCCAGGCCGTCTCGCTCCGGCGCGTGAACATCACCGGCGGCACGCTCTCGTTGATGGACTACTGCACCGCGGGCCCGCAGTTCGCGAGCGGCGGCTACCTCGCCGACTCGAAGGCCGGCGACATCGTCAACGGGTCCCAGCAGCAGTGGTTCACGCGCAACGCGGAGATCGGCACCTGGTCCAACGGCGTCTGGAACGCGGTCTTCTCGGGGGCGGAGGGTGCCCCCACCGACGAGTCCTTCCCCACGCCCCCGTACACGACACTCGACCGGACCCCGGTCAGCCGCGAGAAGCCCTACCTCTTCGCGGACGCTTCCGGGGCCTACGGCGTGCGCGTACCCGCCGCACAGACCGAGTCCCGCGGCACCTCGTGGGGCGACGGACTGACGGCCGGGCGCACCATCCCGCTGTCCGAGTTCTTCGTCGCACGGCCGGGTGATTCCGTCCAGGCGATCAACAACGCACTCGCCCGCGGCAAGCACCTCCTGCTCACCCCGGGCGTCTACGACATCGACCGGACCATCGCCGTGAAGCGCGCCGGCACGGTGGTCCTCGGCCTCGGTCATGCGACCCTCACCGCCGTCGACGGGTCCACGCCGATGCGTGTCGCGGACGTGCCCGGCGTCGTCATCGCCGGCGTCACGATCGACGGCGGCACCGTGAACTCGCCCGTCCTGCTGCAGGTCGGGACGAAGAACGGCACCAACGGCGCCAAGCGCAGCGATCCGGCGAACCCGACGACGCTGAGCGACGTCTATTTCCGGATCGGCGGCCCGCACGTGGGCAAGGCCGATGTGAGCCTCGAGATCAACAGCGACCACGTGCTGATCGACCACACCTGGGTATGGCGGGCGGACCACGGCAACGAGGGCGCGTTCGGCTGGGACGTCAGCACCGGGCGGAACGGCGTGATCGTCAACGGTGACGACGTCACCGCGACGGGCCTCTTCGTGGAGCACTACCAGGAGTACAACGTCATCTGGAACGGCGAGCGGGGCCGTACCGTCTTCTTCCAGAACGAGCTGCCCTACGACCCGCCCAACCAAGCCGCCTGGCAGCACGACGGCGTTCTCGGCTGGGCCGGCTACAAGGTGGCCGACGACGTCAGGAACCACACCCTGTGGGGCGGCGGCTCGTACGTGTTCACGAACGTGGACCCGAGCATCCATGCCACCCGCGGTTTCGAGGTGCCGGAGACCCCCGGCGTGGTGCTCAACCACCTCCTGACCGTGAACCTGGGTGCGGGCACGATCGATCACGTCGTGAACAACACCGGAGCACCCGTGAGCAACGCGAACACCGGGACGCCGAGCTACGTGGTGCGGTACCCGGCTCCGTAAGTCGGGCCGAGCGGTAGGCCGGCGGTGGACGAGCAGTGACGGGAAGGGTCGGGGCGATGCTCCGGCCTTTCCTGCGTCCGGGAATGAGACTGAATACGGCCGGCGACCGATGCCTGGCTTGGCAGTGCACCTACACTGGGGTGCCGATCTGAGAGGCGCGGGCTTACCCCTGACTACCCGTGCACCTACCCCTGCTGGACGCAACAACATCTACGCGGCGTTCAGCGCCGGGCCTGTGCCTTGACCCACGGCGGACTCTGTAGGCCCGCCTTGGAGGTGAGGTGCCAGCACCGGCAGGCAGTGCAGAAGTACGCACCTCTCGGGCTTGTGCGCCCGCAACCCACATACTTTAGAGCTATGGCTCGTATGGCCCGCTCAGCGGCTCCACGGCTGGCATAGGGAATCTTCGGGCAGGTGGACATGTCGTATTCCTCGACTTGTCGCACCCGGTCAGCTCATATCCTGCCCAGTGCGCGGTTCCCGCTTGAATGCGATCAGCCACGAAGGAGCTTGGAAGCTCCGCTTGCCGACCACCCTAGCCGAACGAACTCCCCTGGGCGCCCCGATCAGGATCTACCCGTGAACGGCATCCGCGTGGCGGTGTCATGAAGCTCGCACGTTACCGACATCCGTCCGCGCCACTGAATGCGATAGCGGCATCAGACGAACCAGGCGCGAGATGCACCTAGCCCGAATCCCGCTCCACGAGCCGCAGCCCGTCACCCGGAGGCTCGGGCTTCTCCGCAGACGCGTCGAGATCCGCGAGGACGAGTGCGGCGAGATAGCGGGCCTGCACCTCGATGGACTGTGCGACGGTCGTGAGCGGAGGCGCCGCGAGCGCTGCCGCGGGGACGTCGTCGACTCCCACCACCCTCATGTCGCCCGGGCAGGACAGTCCCTCGACCCGCAGGCCCGCGAGCACCGCGAGCGCGACGTCGTCGTTGTAGGCGGCCACGGCGGTGACCTCCTGGTCCCGCCAGGCACGGACGGCGGTCGCCGCGGCCGCGGCGTCGAGCGCGACAGGATGAACCACCGGCTCCGGAAGGCCGAGCCCAGCACAGGCACGCTGCACCCCGAGCAGACGGTCCCTCGCGAAGTCATCGAGCCGGGGGTCGGTGGGCCACGCGTACCCGAGACGTTGGGCTCCGCCCGCGGCGAGGCGCCGGGCCTGCAGGGCTCCGATGGCGAGCTGGGTCTCCGACGGAGGGGCGGGGCCCGGCTGATGCTCCTCGCCGAGGGTCCCCAGCACCTGGATGCCGGCCTGCCGCATCATGAGGAGGTCCTCGTCGGAGAAGGGTGCGAAGCCGATCACCGCACGCGGCGTCACGGCGCGCCACAGGTCGGCGAGCGGGCGGGTCCGCCGCCCGTGATGCACGAGGACAGTCAGCCCGCGGCCGGACAACTCGTCGGCGAGCTCGTCCAGTAGGGTCTCCATCACCGGTCCCACGGGCCAGTCGGGCAGGATGCACAGCACCAGGTCGCTGCGTCCGGTACGCAGGGCACGGGCCGCAGCCGACGGCGCATACCCGAGCCGGGCCGCGGTCTCCCGCACGCGGCGCCGGGTCTCCTCGGAGATGGTGACGCCCTCCCTGCCGGTCAGGACATAGCTGACGGTCGTCCGCGAGACCCCGCTCTCACGGGCCACGTCAGCGCTGGTGATCCCGGCCACCGCTCCCCCTTCCAGCCCCCGACTCCTGCCTGCCAGTGTAGGCGGGGCCCTGCTCCTCCCCGCTGCCGGATCGCACCGCCCGCGGCGTCGTCCCGCACCACCGGCGGACACAGCGCGTGAGGGCGGACTGTTCGGACAGCCCCACGAAGGCAGCCACCTGCTGCAGCGGCAGGTCCGTCCGGGTGAGCAGCCGCAGCGCCGCGTCGCGGCGGGCGTCGTCGAGCAGGGATTCGAAGGACGTGCCCTCCGCGGCGAGCCGGCGCTGCAGGGTCCGCGTGTGCATGCCGAGGAGCCTCGCTGCGGAGTCGATGCGCGGCGGCGAGGTGCCCAGCATGCGGTCGATCGTGTTCCGGACCTGCGGCGCCACCACGCGCCCCGGCTCGGGGAAGTGGCTGTGCAGGTAGTCGAGGGCGATCTCCCGCAGCGTGCCGTCCACCCCGGCGAGCGGTCGGTCGAGCAGGCTCCTCGGCACGCGCAGGAGGGACGCGGCCTGGCCGAACCGCACCTCCGCCCCGAAGAATTCCGTGTACCGGGCGGCGGGCGCCTTCGGCAGGTGCGAGAGGTGGACCGAGTGCAGGCCGTACGGACCGTCCACCAGGAAGCGGAGCATGCGGTGCGAGAAGGCGAGGATCGCGTCGGTCGCCTGCCGCGGCGGAGCCCCCTCGGAGGATCCGTAGCAGAGGCCCACGTCGCCGGGCCGCCCCTCGGGGTCGGCGACGATGGTGAACCGCAGGACCGGGCTGTGGAGGAACAGGAACTGGGAGGCGCACTCCAGGGCGGCGCCCACGGTGGGTGAGTTCTGGATGGCGACCGCAAGCGGGCCGAGGATGCCGATGTCCTGGTACTCCGAGATGCGCAGGCCCAGGTCCGGGCAGGGCAGCGCACGGGCGGCCCCCTCGAGGAGCTTCGCCATGGCGATGTCGGAGACGAGGACATCGTCGCTGTCGATCGCCTCGAGCGGCACGCGGTACTGCGCCGCGAGGGCCGCGGCGTCGCCCCCGAACTGCTCGACGACGTCGCGGAAGCCGCGCATGCCGGCGGATCGGATGACGGAGCCCATGTCGTCCAAGGGTAAATAGCTGTCGCGTGAAGTCAAGTACGCGGGAGGGTTCGCCGGAAGAATGGGAGATATGGATTCCAGCATCGAACACCTCGACGTCGTCATCGTGGGCGCAGGTCTGTCCGGCATCGGCGCCGCCTACCGGGTCTCGACGGAACTGCGCGGCAAGAGCTTCGCCGTCCTGGAAGCACGCGCCGCCATCGGCGGCACATGGGACCTCTTCCGCTACCCGGGCGTGCGGTCCGACAGCGACATGTTCACGCTCGGCTACCCGTTCCGCCCGTGGACCGAGGCCAAGGCGATCGCCGACGGGTCGTCCATCCTGAAGTACATCCGCGACACCGCGGAGGAACCCCGCATCCGGGACAGCATCCGGTTCCACACCAGGCTCGTCAGCGCCGCCTGGTCCTCGGAGGACGCCCGGTGGACCCTCGAGCTGGACGTCACGGACTCCGGTTCCGGCGCGGTGGAGCGCCGCCGGCTCACGTGCGGATTCCTCTACCTCTGCAGCGGTTACTACGACTACGACCGCGGGCACGAGCCGACCTTCCCCGGCCTCGACGCCTTCGAAGGGGAGGTGGTGCGTCCCCAGTTCTGGCCTGAGGGCCTCGACTACACGGGCAAGCGCGTCGTCGTGATCGGCAGCGGAGCCACCGCCGTCACCCTGGTGCCGTCCATGGCGAAGGACGCCGCGCACGTGACGATGCTGCAGCGCTCCCCCACCTACATCACGGCCGTGCCGAGCCGCGACAAGTTCTCCGACGCCGCCCGCCGCCACCTGCCCGCCGGGATCGCCCACCACGTGGCCCGTGCGAAGAACGTGCTGTTCACGCAGGCGTTCTACCAGCTGTGCCGCCGCCGCCCGGAGATCGCCAAGAAGCTCATCCGCACCCAGACCGCGCGGATCCTCGGTGACGAGAAGACGGTCGCGGAGAACTTCACGCCCGCCTACAACCCGTGGGACCAGCGCCTGTGCGTCGCCCCCAGCGCGGACCTCTTCAAGGCGATGAAGCAGGGCTCGGCGTCCGTGGTCACGGACACCATCGACACGTTCACCCCGCACGGGATCCGCCTGGCATCCGGGCAGGAACTCGAGGCCGACGTCGTCGTCACCGCCACGGGGCTCTCGATGCTGCCGCTGGGAGGCGCGAGGTTCACCGTCGACGGCGCCCCGGTGAACCTCGGCGACTCCTGGGTGTACCGGGGCCTGATGGTCAGCGGCGTACCGAACCTCGCGCTGTGCGTCGGCTACACGAACGCCTCGTGGACGCTCCGGGCGGACCTCAGCTCCCGGTACGTCTGCCGCCTCATCCGGTACATGGACCGCAACGGCCACCGCTCCGGGGCGCCCGCCGTCGACGGCCCGATGAAGGCCCGCCCCATCCTGGACCTGACCTCCGGCTACGTACAGCGCGCCGTCTCGGCGTTCCCCAAGCAGGGCGACCGGCAGCCGTGGACCATGCGGCAGAACTACCTGCTCGACGCCCCCACCGCACTGCACGGCAACCTGGCGAAGAACATGGTCTTCGACGCGCCCGCACCGCCCGCTGCCCCGGCCCCCGACCTCCAGGAGATCCACGCGTGAGCATCCAACCCTTCCAGTTCGCCGGGTCCACCGCCGTCGTCACCGGCGCCGCCGGGGGCATGGGCGAGCACCTGGCCCGCGGCCTCGCCGAGCGCGGCAGCACCCTGCTGCTCGTGGACCGCGACACGGACCGGCTCGACGCCGTCGCGGCGTCCATCCGCGCCACCCACCCGGGCAGCAGCGTCACGACGTTCACGGCCGACCTCGCGGACCGTGACGCCGTCGAACGCCTGGCGACCGATCTGCTCGCCGCGACCGACCGCGTGGACCTGCTCGTCAACAACGCCGGCGTGGCCCTTGCCGGCCGCTTCGACCAGATCAGCATGGACGATTTCGACTGGGTCATGGCCATCAACTTCACCGCGCCCGTGCTGCTCACCCACCGGCTGCTCCCGCGGATCGCGCCCGGCGGGCACATCCTGAACGTCTCGAGCCTGTTCGGCCTCGTGGGACCGAAGGGCCAGACCGCCTATTCCGCCAGCAAGTTCGCGCTGCGCGGCTTCACCGAAGCGCTCCGCAACGAGCTGCTCCCCCGCGGGATCGGCACCACCACCGTGCACCCCGGCGGCATCCGGACGAACATCGCCCTCAATGCGCGGATCGGCGGGAACCTCAGCGACCGCGACGTGAAGCACGCCAAGGAGGACTTCGACCGGCTCCTCACCTTCCCCGCGGACCGCGCCGCAGGGCTCATGCTCGAGGCGGTCAAGGCCCGCAAAGCCCGCCTGCTGATCGGCCTCAGCGCGAAACTGCCCGACGTCGTCGCCCGCGTGGCACCGATGTCCTTCGGTACCCTCGAGCGCCGCGCCACGAGCCTCGCCCGCCTCGCGGGCAAGGTGCGCCGATGAGCGGCGGCCGTCCCGGCGTCGAACCGTCGACCGGGATCCCCATGTCAGGGGGCGACGACGGCTACCTCCTGGTGGACGGCGTCCGCGTCCGCTACCGCGATGCCGGCGCCCGGGACAAGCCGCCCGTCCTGCTGCTGCACGGGATAGGCCGCAGCCTCGAGGACTGGGAAGGGCTGTACGGGCGCCTCGCCCCGGATCACCGGGTGATCAGCATGGACCTGCCCGGCTTCGGTCTGTCCGAGCGCACGGCGGGCCGGTACTCGATGGAGTCGATCGCCCGCTTCGTGATCGCCGCCCTCGACACCCTCGGGGAACACCGGCCGCTGCATGTGGTGGGCAACTCGCTCGGCGGCGCCATCGCCATGAAGATCAGCACCCTCGAGCCGCAGCGCGTGCGGAGCCTCGTGCTCGTGAACAGCGCCGGATTCGGCAAGGAGGTGACGATCGCGTTGCGCCTGCTCGCCGTCCGCCCGCTCGGCCGGCGCCTCATGAAGGACAAGTCACGCAAGGCCGCCTACCGGACGGAGCGGGCCCTGTTCTACGACAAGCGCTTCGTCACGGAGGAGCGGCTCGACCACGCCCAGGAGGTGGGCCGGAACCCGGTGTACGACGACGTCCTGCTCGCCGTCGCCCGCCACCTCGGTACCGTCCGCGGCGTGCGCCGCCGCTGGCGGACCGACCTCCTGCGCACGGTCGCAGCGCAGCACAAGCCCACCCTTCTGGTGTGGGGCGACGAGGACCGCATCCTGCCGGCGTCGCACCTCGAACACGCCCGGACGATGTTCCCGCACGCCGAGGTCCACCTGTTCGAGAAGTGCGGGCACATGCCCCAGATCGAGCGGGAGGACGAGTTCGACGCCCTCGTCCGACAGTTCGTGGGCGGGGTCGAGGCGCAGGGGTAGCACGGCCCGGCACCCTTCACGGGATCGTTGGATCCGCCCACCGGGAACCCTTACCCGGTGGGCATGGTCGAACATTCCCACTCTGCGGACCCGGGCGGTGGGAGGAACGGCCCGGCGGTGGGGGCTCGACCCCTTACGAGGGCGGGGACTGCGTGGTGGAATGGCCCATGACCCGCGTCGTCTTCTATACCGCCACCACCCTCAACGGCTTCATCGCGGACGAACAGAATTCGCTGGAGTGGCTCTTCGCCGTCGAACCCCCTCCCCCGGAGGAGTACGAGCGGTTCCTCGACAGCGTAGGCGTGCTGGTGGAGGGTTCGACGACGTACGAATGGGTGCTGGCCTTCGAGCGGCTCCTGAAGGAGCCGGCCAAGTGGGCTGCACTGTACGGCGACCGTCCCACCTTCGTCTTCACGAGCAGGGAACTGCCTGTCCCGGAGGGTGCGGACGTGCGGCTGGTCTCCGGAGACGTCCGGCCGGTGTTCAGGCACCTGCGCGAAGCCGCGGGGCCGCGGGACATCTGGGTCGTCGGTGGCGGCGACCTCGCGGGGCAGTTCCTCGCCGCGGGCCTGCTCGACGAGATCCGGATCGCGGTCGCGCCCGTGGCGCTGACGGCGGGAGCGCCGCTGCTGCCCCTGCGCGTCGAATCGGACCGGCTGACGCTGCGGTCCGTCGAGCAGCAGGGGCAGTTCGCCGTCCTGACCTACGACGTCGCGGCGGGGGACGGCTAGGCTCCTTCGTTCAGCGGCTGGAGCCGTTGCGTACATTCGTTCAGCGGCATGAACCGCCAGATGCTTTTGTTCAGCGGCGGCCACGCCCCGTCGCTCAATGGCAGGAGCCGCTCGATCCCTTCGTGCAGCGGGGGCTACGCCCCTTCGCTCAGCGGCGGGAGCCGCCAGGTGCCCTCGTTCAGCGGGGCCGCCGAACCCCTCAGCGGCGGTTGCGCCGTGCCGCCGTCCGGAGCTGGATGATGCGGACCGCGCCGATGAGTGCCACCACGGCGCCGCCGCCGACCGCCGCGATGAGCAGTGCGAGGCCGAGCGCGATGGATCCCTCGAGGCCGAAGAACGTCACGAGGACCGGAGCATCGTTCTGCAGGAAGAACACGATCAGGAGCACGAGGAGCACGAGGGCTGCGATGACCGCCGTCCAGATAGCGCCCGCCCGCGTGTGGGACTCGCCCTTGCCTGCCGGCGCCGTCGTGCCGTGATGCGGCTGGGGCGTGTCGCCTGTCGTCATGGTGGATCCCTTTCGTCGAGGAACAGGGCGATAGCCCTGCCCGAAGAGTCCAGCCTACTACTAAGCATGCTTACTTGTGGCTCGGATGATGTCTCGCGCAGGGGACCCGGAGGGCCTCGTCAGCCCTGGTCGGCATCCGGGATGTAGGCCTCCTGCCAGCGCTCGACTTCTTCGAAGAACTGCACCCGGGCCGGCTCCGGCGAGAGCGCGAGGTCATGGATGCCGCCCGCGATGCGCACGAGGGTGACGAGCCTGCCGAGCTTCGGCGCCCGCCCGGCGATATGCGCGACGTCGAGCACGACGTCGGTCGAGGAGATGCGCGCGGGCTCCTTCACGGGATTCGAGGTGGCGTCCGAGCACGCGACCAGCACGGGGCAGTCGATCGCGAGGCCACGGTTCAGTTCCGCGTGCCCGTGGCGGATGGCGCGCAGCCAGCCGGCGACGACGGGGAAGCCTCCGTGGGGCTTCCACGCCAGGTCGTAGTCCCATTCACCTCCCGATGCCCGGTGCAGGTACCGGCCGTACGCGGTGCCGAGCTTCCCGACGACGGCACGCGGCCTGAGCGTCCCGAGGCGATGCACGGCCGCGGTGCCGAGGGTGCGCTGGAACAGGCTCGCGTTGAGGTCGAACCAGGGACTGTTGAGGAGGAGGGCATCGACGATCCCCTGTCCGCGACGGCGGTGCGCCCACAGGGACGTGACCAGGCCGCCCGTGGAGTGGCCGATGACCGCGAGGACGTCGTGGCCCTCGTCCTCGCGGATGATGCGCGCCGCCTCGTCGAGCTCTTCGTCGTACGCGTCCAGCGACGTGATGTAGTTCGGCGTCTGGTGCTCACGGACGGACCGGCCGTACTTGCGGAGGTCCAGCGCGTAGAAGTCGAAGCCGGCGGCCAGCCAGGCGTCGGCGAGGTGCGTCTGGAAGAAGTAGTCCACAAAGCCGTGCACGTAGAGGACGGCCCGGCGCGAGCCGGCGGGGAGGGTGCGGCGCACGAGCGTCGCGACGACGTCGCCCTCCTCGTCGGGACGCAGGGACAGCGTCCGCACCTCGTAGTCCGCCCCCAGGATGTCCTCGCGGTAGGCGTCCTGCTGTTCTGTATCGGTTGTCATCATGATCCTCGTCGATCTGCTCCTGCCGGACGACCGCCGGCGCTGCTCCGGCGGGACCGCCGGGCACCGTTCACCTCGGGCAATACCGCCGCCACCAGTGTGTCACTCGTCACGGACACGGCGCCGCCGCCCCGCCACGACCTCAGGATCCGCGCCCGGGTGCGGGTCGGAATACATTGGTTTCATGAGCACAGACGAGACCGTGGACAGGCCACTCGACAGGCCGCGGGGCAGGACGGACGACGCCGGCACGGGCCCGGGCCCCGAGCCCGCCACCCGCATGCCCGTCGCGATCACGACGGCGACCGTCGCCGACGCCGCGCAGCTGGCCGCCGTCGCGGCCGTCACCTTCCCCCTGGCCTGCCCGGCCGATTCGCTGCCCGAGGACATCGCGCGGCACATCGCGACCCAGCTCTCCGCCGAACGCTTCACCGCGTACATCGAAGCCCCGCAGCACACCCTCCTCTGCCTGCGCGAGGGCGACCGCATCCGCGGCTGGAGCATGGTGGTGCTGGAGCAGCCCACGGATCCGGACGTGCTCGCCGCACTCTCGATCTCGCCCACCGTGGAACTCAGCAAGTTCTACGTCCACCCCGACCAGCACGGGCGCGGCGCCGCCGCGGCCCTGATGCGGCGGACCCTCGAGCTCGCCGCGGGGTCCGGGTTGCCGGGGGTATGGCTCGGCGTGAACCAGGAGAATGCGCGCGCCCTCCGGTTCTACACGAAACATGGTTTCCGGCGCGTCGGAACCAAGCGCTTCCGGCTGGGTGACCGCTTCGAGGACGATTTCATCCTGGAACAGGCGCTTCCCGGCGCGCCGGGGAACGCCTGACGGGCGCCCGACGTACGCCGGACAGGTGCACCGGGGAGCCCCTGGCTGGTGCCCGGGCGAACGGGACGGGTATCGGGCCATGCCCGACAAATGCCCGACGGAGGACCGGGAACCCCTGATGGGTGCCCCGGCCGGGTGTGACGTTCACCGGGCGTCCTCCCGATGAACGCCTTGCCGAAACGCTAGGCGACGGTGAGCTCGCCCATCTGGCCCCAGCCCTCGGCGCCGATCCGTTCGCTGATGATCTCCGGGGTCTTCACGAGTGCCTGCGGCATGTCCTGCATCGCCTGGGTGAAGTGGTCGCTGCTCACGTGCGCCTCCGCGGCGTCGTCCTGGAACGCCTCGACGAGCACGAACTGGTGGGGGTCCTCGACGCTGCGGGACCAGTCGAACCAGAGGTTGCCCGGCTCCTGGCGCGTGGCCTCCGTGAAGTCCCGCGTCAGGTCGATCCAGCGGTCACTCCACTCGGGCTTCACGGTGAATTTGACGACGATGAAGATCATGGGATGGTGCCTTCCTGGTGGATGCTCGGTACCTCTCCAACCTATAAGGTCCTTCCGCAGGCCGCATGCCGGCCCGCCTCGTGTGCAGGAGGAGTTGTCAGATCGCGAGGCTCGGGTGCAGCTTCTCCATCGACCACGAGCGGCCGCGGTGGGATGCGACGACGGACAGCGCCGCCGCCAGGACGAAGAAGACCAGGAGCTGCCCGGCCGCGAGCCAGACGACGCCGGGGTCCCCACCCGCGATCAGGTGGCGCAGCCCGGTCACGGCATGGGTCATCGGCAGGAGCGGGCTCAGGAACTGGAAGAACCCGGGCTCGGTGGCCACGGGGTAGGTCCCGCCCGCGGTGGTGAGCTGCAGCATGAGCAGCACCAGCGCCACGAGCCTGCCGACACCGCCGAGCAGCGCGACGAGCGACTGGTGGATGGCCGTGAAGACCAGCGCGGTGAGGATGGTGAAGGCCAGCAGTCCCACGGGGTGGGGCGTGGTCAGACCGACGCCGGCCATCAGGATACCCAGCAGGACCAGCGCCTGGAGGACCGCCAGGAGGGCGCCCTGCAGGTAGCCGGCGGCGGACACGCGCCAGGACGCCGCCGTGGAAGCCAGGGCCCGCGGCGAGACGGCGCGCAGGACGATGTACGTCACCATGCCGCCCACCCAGAGGGCCAGCGGGATGAAGTAGGGCGCCATACCCTCGCCGTAGGCGTCCACGGCATTGTCGTGTGTCCGCTCGATCGCGACCGGCGAGGACGCGACGTCACCCAGCTCGGCGCGTTGCCCCTCCGTGTACTCCGGCACCTGCTGAGCACCCTGGTCCAGCTGCTGCGCGAGGTCCTGTGACCCGCTGGAGAGCCGGCCGAGTCCGCCCTCGAGCGAGGTGGCGCCGTCGTAGGCCTGGCTGGAGCCGTCGGAGAGCGACGCCGCTCCCCCGGACACCTCCGTCGCACCCGCGCTGAGGGTATCCGCACCGGTGGCGAGCTGCGCTGCGCCGCCGGAGGCGGACACGATCCCGTCGCGGAGTCCCGGGGTGTTCGCGGCGAGAGCCGCGGTCCCGTCGGAGAGCCGGGCGAGACCACCGGAGAGATCGGCGGCACCCTGCGACACCGTCGCCGCACTGCGCTCCAGGGACGCCACCGGGAGGGGCCAGCGCGTGGAGGTCAACCTGCTGTCGTCCCTGCTCTCCGGACTGGTCAACCAGGCATCGAGCACCCTGGCGACCGGCCAGGCGCCCCAGCGGATGGGAAATGCCCACCCCAGCATCGCCCCCTACGAGACCCTGCTCACGGCCGACGGCCCTGTGGCGATCGCCGTCGGAACGGANCGTCGGCCGCACCGGCGGCACCGGTCGAGGCCGTGCGGGCGCCGCCGGCGAGGTCGGCGGCGGACGAAGCCAGCGTGCCTGCTCCGGCCGAGACCTGTTCGCTGCCGGTGGCCGCAGCGTCCGCGCCGGTGCTGAGTTGCTGCAGTGCGGCGAGCCGCTCGGCGTCGGAGAGGGCGGCGTAGGTCGCGGTGAGCTGCGCGAGCCCGTCGGCGACGGTGCGTGATCCACCCGCTGACTGTCCGGCCCCGGCCTGGAGATCGGTGGCGCCCGCAGCGAGGGCGTCCGCGCCGTCCCCCACCTGCCCGACGCCGTCGGCGACCTGGCGCGTGCCGTCGGCCAGGGTCGCGGCGGAGGCGGAGAGCCGGCCCGCGCCGTCGGCGACGGACTGCGTCCCGGTGGCGAGCTGCGCGGCGCCGTCCTGCAGGGCCACTCCACCCGTGGCGGCCGACGAGGCACCGTCGGCGAGCTGCTGTGCCTGCGGGACCAGGTCCATCGTGGCGGTGTCGAGCCGTCCCAGCCCGGCGGCGAGATCCCCGGCCCCGGCCGAGAGGTCGGCGGCGCCGGCGGCCACCTGGGCGCTACCGGAGGACAGTCGGGTGCTGCCGTCCACGAGGCTGCCCAGACCGACGACGAGCGAGGCACTCCCCTCGTCCGCGCTGCGGGCGCCGTCGGCGATCGTCCCGGCACCCTCGCCGGCCTCGGCGAGCTTGCCGTGGAGGGAGGAGAAGCCGAGGTAGATGCTGTCGAGGTAGTCCGCCGTGGCACCGGAACGCACCTGGCGCTGCAGGTTCGCGGCCACGGTGTTGCCGACCTGGCCCACGATGTAGCTGTCGGCGTCGTCGGTGGTGATGTGGAGCATCGCCTGCGCGGGCTCCTCGCCGCCGACGGAGGCGAGGGTCGAGGAGAACTCTGCTGGGATGTCCAGCGACGCGGCGTAGGTGCCGTCGTCGAGCCCCCTCTCCGCATCTTCCCGGCCGACCTCCACCCAGGTGAACCCGGCGTCGTCGGAGGAGGTGAGGGTGTCGGTGAGGTCGGCGCCGGCGGAGATGGTGCTCTCGGAGCCGTCGGGACCCGCGGCGGTGGCGGGCTCGTCCTCGTTGACGACCGCGGCCGTGAGGTGGTCGAGGTTCCCGGTCGGGTCCCAGTTGGCGGCGAGGTAGAGACCCCCGTACAGGGCGGGGATGATCGCGATGATCAGCAGCGCCGCCCTCGATTTCAGGGTGATGCGGAAACGGGAAAGTTCCGTGCGGAGCAGGGAGAACACGGGTTACCTGATTTCGGAGACTGGGATCGGTGCGGGAGGTTCGGGCACTGCTGCGGGACCCGGCTCGGAGCCGAGCACGTGCACGACGGCGGGGCGCAGCGGGAGCGCGCTGATCCGGGGCCCGGCCCCGCCGAGGCCCTCGAGCTCACGGGCGTCCTGGCAGGTGGCGACGACGGTCAGCGGGACGGAGTCCTCGCGGCGTGTCCGCTCGACGGTGAGGAGCGCGGCCCAGGCGGCGCGACGCTCGTCGGCGGTGCGGAGCCGGTCGACGTCGTCGACCACCAGGACGTCGGGGCCCGGGACGAGGGCGAGGACGACGCCGAGCGTGAAGCGCGCCACCGGAGAGGCGTCGCGGACGAGCTCGCTGCGGTGGAGCCGGGCATGCCTGAGTGGCACGGCCGCGGGGTCCTCGCCGAAGGCCTCCTCGAGGGCGCCGAGCAGGGTGTTGGCGGTGGTGATGACGCGGTCCACCTGATCCCGGGAGGCGGCGGGCTTCCACCACGGCCCGGCCAGCTTCAGCGCATCGGCCACGTGGTGCCGGACGGTGAGCGTCTCGTCGAGCGGCACCACGGTGTCGTTCCCCGTGAAGCCGACCCGGCGGCGCACCGTGCCGGCATGCCGCGGCAGCGCGTGGCCGAGGACGGACGCCTGACCGGCGGTCGGGACGAGCCGCCCGGCGAGCGCCAGGGCGAGGGCTGTCTTGCCGGTCCCCGAGGCTCCCGCGAGGACGGCCAGCGACCCGGCGGGGACGTCGAAGGTGACGCCCTCGAAGATCATGCGCTTCCCGGCACGGAGGGTGAGCCCCTCGACGGAGAGGGCCGCGGGGACGGCCGACCCGGAGACGGCCGACCCGGAGGCGGCCGACGCGGGAACGGCCGACGAGGGAACGGCCGGCGCAGGGATGGCCGACACGGGAACAGCCGACACGGGAACGGCCGACGCGGGATCGGCGGGACGATGCTGCGGTGCGGGCGGAGAGGTGGTCATGTGTCCTTCAATTTCAATACCCAAAGTATTCAATACCAATGGTATCGTAATCGCAGGAGGACGAATGACGATCATGGATGCCAGTGGCGGCGGAACGGAAGGACGGCCCCGACGCCGCCCACGCCGGGAAGACGTACGCGCGGGACTGCTCGCGGCAGCCCTGGAGGTCTTCGAGGAGATCGGCTACGTGGCCGCCCGCCTGGACACGATCGCCCAGCGTGCCGGCTACACGAAGGGCGCGGTCTATTCCAACTTCGGCTCGAAGCAGGAACTCTTCGCCACGCTCCTGAGCGAGCGGCTCGCCGATACCGCCGCCGACATCCTCAGCCGCGTGGACCACCTGAACTCGCTGGACGAGACGGTCCTGCACGCCGCCCGCTACCTCGCCCGCGGCGTCGTGCGTGAACAGCGCTGGCACGCGCTCGTCGTCGAGTTCGCCCTGCAGGCCGGCCGCGATCCGGAGGTCGGGGAGGTCTTCCGCGAGCACCGCCGCACCCGGCGCACCCTCCTCGCCTCCACCCTCGCCGAGCGGGCCGCCGCGTTCGGCGCACCGTCGGACCCCGCGCACTACACGGTCTTCGCGACCATCCTGCTGGCCACGGTGAACGGCATGGCCGTCGAGTGCGCGGCCGATCCCGAGGCCATCACCGAGGAGCAGGTCACCGAGAGCATCGCGGCAGTACTGCGCGCGGCCCTCGCCCCCTGACGGCTGGCCGCCCCGGCCCCCGCGGCGTTACCGTCGGAACCTGCCCACCCAAGGGCATGACGACGGGAAAGGGGGACCATGGACTGGGAACCGGTCCTCGAGATCGCCGTCGGGCTCCTGGCCGCCTATGCGTTCCTCCTCGCCTGCCTCGCCGTCTATGCACGGCGGCATCCGGACGTCATCTCGCTACGGGACGCGCTGCGCCTGGGCCCGGACCTCGTCGGTCTCATCCGCCGCCTCGCCGCGGACCGTTCGGTCCCGGTGCGGACGCGCGTCCTGCTCGGCCTCCTCGCGGTCTACCTCGTGGTGCCGATCGACCTCGTGCCGGACTTCCTGCCCGTGATCGGCTACGCGGACGACGTCGTCGTGATCGCCGTCACCCTGCGGGCCGTGGTGCGGACGGCAGGTCCGGAGGCACTGGCCCGGCACTGGAAGGGATCCGACGCCGGCCTGCGCGCCGTCCGCGCGCTGGCGGGCGTGAGGGAACCCGGAGCGGACGGGACCGACGGGACAGGCAGTGATGACGGCACCGACGGGGCCGGCGGGGCCGGCCGCAACACGGCGTAACGCAAAGGCAGGGCCGGTTTTCCACCGGGCGTAGTCTGCTGCGCATGCAGCAGTCCCCGGGATCGATCCCAACCCTTGACCTCAGCACCGCCCGCTCCGCCGACGGATCCTTCACCCCCGGCTTCATCGAGGAACTGCGCGACGCCGCCCACACCGTCGGCTTCTTCCACATCATCAACTACGGCGCCACCCCCACGCAGGCGGACGATCTCTTCGACGTCACCCGCCGCTTCTTCGACCTCCCGCTGGAGGAGCGCCTCCGGATCCACAACCGGTCCTCGCCGCACTTCCGCGGCTACGCCGGCCTCGGCACCGAGATCACGCGCGGCCGCCCCGACGCCCGCGAGCAGATCGACTTCTCCCCCGAGCGCGAGCCCCTGGCGGACTACCCCGCCGACGAGCCGTACTGGCTCCTGCAGGGCCCCAACCTCTGGCCCCGCACCGCGCTGCCCGAGCTCGAGGAGCAGGCCATGGCGTGGGCGGCGCTGATGTCGCGCGTCGGCGCCGAGCTCCTCTCGGCGATCGCCGTCGCCCTCCACCTCCCCGAGGACTACTTCGCCGAACCCTTCGAGGGCACCCCGGCCTGGATGGCCAAGCTCGTGCACTACGTGGGCGGGGTCGTCGAGGGAGCCGGCTCGCAGGGCGTGGGCGCCCACGCCGACTACGGGTTCGTGACCCTCCTCCTGCAGGACCAGGTGGGCGGCCTCGAGGTCCTCCCCCACGGCGCCGACGAGTGGGTCCCGGTCACACCGATCCCGGGGGCGCTCGTGGTCAACCTCGGCGAGATGCTCGAGGTGGCCACCGAGGGCTACCTCGCGGCCACCATCCACCGCGTCACCGCACCCGCACCGGGCGTGGACCGCTACGCCGTCCCGTTCTTCTGGTCCCCGCGCCTCGACGCCGTGATCGAGCCGGTCCCCCTGACCGAGGACCTGCGGGCCACGGCCCGCGGCATCTCGGACGACCCCGAGAACCCGATGCTGTCCTCCTACGGCTCCAACATGCTGAAGGGCCGGGCGCGTGCGCACCCGGACGTCACCGAACTGCACCACCCGGAGCTCGCGCGGAAGTAGCTCATCCGGGCCCTGTGCCCCGCACGCACGACGACGGCGGCACCCATCCGGGTGCCGCCGTCGTCGTTCATGGAACCTGCAGGGAGGACGCTCAGGCCTCGCCCATCATGAGGCCCTCGATGGAGTGTTTCTGCGTGATCGGCACCAGGGCGTCCACCACAGGGCAGACCACGTGGCGGCGGACCCGCTCGGGCAGGGCGTCGTAGAAGGGCTTCGTCACGGCCATGGCGTGGTGTTCCGCGTTGCCCGCGCCGGGGGCGTCCACCCCGAGCACCAGGACAGGCCGGGACTTCTGCGACTCGTTCCTCGTGCCGCGGTGGATCGTCAGCGCGGAGCGGGCGGAGATGTCACCCATCCTCGGGTACTTGCGCTCGGCGAGAGCCTCGTACCGCGCGTACGCCGACTTCGGCGGGAACATCTCGTGGTCGAAGCCCTCGGGCAGGTCCCACTGCGTGCCGGGAGCGACCTCGAAGGGGCCCATGTCCTCCTCGGTGTCGACGGCGGTGAGGTTGAACGCCAGCGACGTCAGCCGCCCGGTCTCCCGCGTCTCCTCCGGCATCGGGAAGTCGCGGTGCCACGGCTGGTTGACGGCGCCGGGGCCCGGGACGTCGAACCCGAGCTCCACGATCTCGTAGTCCGGACCCAGGACGGACTCGCACACCATGCGCACCCACGGGTGGTCCACGAGGTCCACCCAGCCCCGCAGCTGTTCGGGGTGGATCTCGACGTAGTACCGCTTCGGCCCACGCCCGACCGCCCCGTTCGGGCGTGCGAGCGCCTCGGCGAGAGCCGCGTCGATGTCCTCGCGCATCTCCGCCGCCCACTCGCGCGTGAACGCACCCTGCTGCGCGATCACGCCGCGGGTGTACAGGCCTTCGACGGCCGCAGCGGCCTCGGGCGACGCCCCGTCGGGGATCCGGGACGCGACGGACCCGTGCATGCCGGTGGGATCAGACATGGTCGGGCCTCCAGGCCTTGCCCATCACGATCTTCCGGATCTCCGCCACGGGCAGCTTGGGCTTCCGGTTCTCGTCCGTGAGGCCGTTCGCCTCCTGCAGGGTGTCGGTCAGCTGGGTGTAGCAGAACCCGGACAGGAAGGGGCTGTCCTGGAGGGCCGTGAACAGCGCCTCAAGACGCCGTGCGAAGTCCTCGCCGGACTCGGCGGTGGAGTAGCCCCACGTCTCGATGGGACTGTTCGGCGCGTAGAGGATCCCCCCGAACTCGGACACCATGACCGGCTCGGTCCGCGGCAGGCCCGGCAGGACGCTCAGGCGGCGCCCGGCGGGCCCCACGCCGTCGACGAGCGACTGGAAGGTCGGCAGGTCCCGGTAGTTCGCGTGGAGGTCGTCGTACGTCGTCGCGTAGTCGTGGATGGTGAAGATGTCCGACTCCACGTGCTCCCAGCCGTCGTTGGAGATGACCGGGCGGGACGCGTCGAGGGCCTTCGTGAGGTGGTACATGGCCTGGGCGAAGTGCTTCTGTGCCGGACTGTGGGAGATCTGCTGGACGCCCCAGCTCTCGTTGAGGGGAACCCAGGTCACGATGCACGGGTGGGACCGGTCACGCTGCACAACGCTCGCCCATTCCCGGGCCACGCGCTCCATCGCGGTCGGCGAGAACTCGAAGGTGCTGCCCATCTCCCCCCAGACCAGCAGGCCGAGGCGGTCCGCCCAGTAGAGGAACCGGGGGTCCTCCACCTTCTCGTGCAGGCGGGCGGCATTGAAGCCGAGGTCCTTGATGAGCTGGACCTCCTCGCGCAGCGCGGCGGCATCCGGTGCGGCGAGGAGCGAATCCGGCCAGTAGCCCTGCTCGAGCACCGACCGCACGTAGAAGGGGCGGTCGTTGAGGAGGAAGTGGCGTCCCGCCGTCCCGACGCTGCGCAGGCCGAAGTAGGACCACACCTCGTCCACCGGCGAACCGTCGGCGTCGAGCAGGGTGACGGTCGCGTCGATCAGGCGGGGATGGTCCGGGGACCACAGCAGCGACTCGTAGGCCTGGCCGTTGGCCTGGTGCGGGATCACGCAGTCCATCACCACGCGGGACTGGGCGGCCGACGTCGAATAGGTGCCCAGTGGCTGGCCGTCGAAGCTCAGGTCCACCCGCACCGTCAGGGCGCCGACGCGCTGCGGCGAGATCGCGAGCTCGAGGCGGGCGGAGCCGTTCGGGACGTCCGGCTCCCAGGTCACGGCCTCGATGAACGACGCCGGGACGGACTCCAGCCAGACGGGCTGCCAGATGCCGGTGGTGCGGTGGTACCAGATGACGTGCGGATCCTCGAGCCAGTCCTGCTTGCCGCGGGGCTGGGCGACGTCGTGCGGGTCGTCCTCGGCCCGGACGACGAGCACCAGGTCCTCGCCCGTGACGGCGTGGCTGGTCACGTCGAACGAGAAGGGGCTCTGGCCACCCTCGTGGGAGCCGACGAGCTGCCCGTTGATCCAGACCGTCGCCCGGTAGTCCACCGCGCCGAAGTGGAGGAGCAGCCGGTCACCCTCACCCGCGCGACCGCTCTCGTCGATGTCCGCCTGCGTGATCGTCCGGCGGTACCAGACCACCGGGTGGAAACCGGTCTCGTGCACACCCGACATCGCGGACTCGGGCGGGTACGGGACGGTGATGGTGAGGGGGAACGGCGCACCGGCGGAGAACCAGCGATCCGCTTCGCCCGCGTCGTCGTCGTCATGGCTGAAGTCCCACTGGCCGCCGAGATCCATCCATCGGCGGCGGAGGAGCTGGGGCCGCGGGTAGGTCCCGTCCTGGGTACTGGCTGTCAACGCTTCTGGATTCGGCATGCCGATATCTTGTCCCATTTTTGCAGCGCTGTAAAGCCTTTTATCGGGGCATGAGGGCGGGGGCTCCGAGGGGTGCGCTCTCGCGGATCGTCAGCGCGTGGGAGACGATGCGGTGCCGCCCCACGCCGTGGTAGCCGTCGATCCGCTCGCGCAGCAGCTCCAGGGCCGTGGCCGCGAGTTCCCGCTTGTCCGGTGCGATCGAGGTCAGCGGCGGGGTGGCCCATCGACCGAGCTCGGTGTCGTCCCACCCGACGACGGCGACGTCGCGGGGCACCTGGACGCCTGCCTGCCGCAGTGCGAACAACGCGCCGGTCGCGAACCTGTCGTCGCGGCAGATGAGGCCGTCGAACGCGAGGCCGGAGGCGAGGGCGTGGGCCACCGCCCGGGCACTCTCCTCCGGCGTGAAGTCGGACACCGACAGCACCAGGCCCGGGTCGAGGGGCATCTTCGCGTCGACGAGGCCCTGCTGGTACCCGAGGAGCCGCTGGTCCGTTGATCCCGTGGTGTCCCCAGAGACCACACCGAGGAACGCGATGCGGCGCCTCCCCTCACCCACGAGGTGCCGCACGCCCTCCTGCGCCGCCACCACGTTGTCGATCATGACGTGATCGGCCGTGACGGGCATGGTCGACTCCCCGAGGAGCACCACCGGGACGTCGCGCTGCAGCCGGGCGACCTCGATGGACTGCATCCGCACGGGGTGGAAGATGACGCCGTCCACGAGGCCCGCCTCGCGGTCGCTCAGGACCGCCCGCTCCGCCTCCGGATTGCTCAGCGTCTGCTCCACGATGACCCGGTAGCCCAGGCGGCTGGCCTCCTCCGCGATGTACCGCGAGAGTTCGGAGAAGTACGGGTGGTCGATCTCCGGGATCGCGAGGGCGATCATGCCGGTCTTGCCCGTCGCCAGCCGCCGCGCCGTCAGATTGGGCTTGTACCCCAGTTCGTCGATGGCCTGCTGCACCTTCCGGCGCATCTCGGGCGTGACGTGCGGGTAGTTGTGGACGACGTTCGACACCGTCTTCATCGACACGCCGGCCACTTCGGCCACATCCGCAAGTCGGACTTTCCTCATCTGGGTCTCCTCGGGTCGATCCCAGTCTAAATCGGAGACCCGGGGGCGCCGGCCCGGGCCGGAACTCCGTGCGACAAATCGCTGGACACTAATTTTACAGCGCTGTAAGCTCGGTCACACGCTGAGCCACTCACCTGGAAGTGCGCAACGTTTTCAACGAGGAGGACACCATGAACCATCCGAAGCGATCCCTGCGCGGACGCCTGCGGGCCGCCACGGCCCTGGGCGCCGTCGCACTGCTCGGCCTGACCGCATGCGGCGGTTCCGGCAGTGAGCCGGCCGCCAGTGAATTCACCGGCGAGTACGACGGCCCCGCGGTCGAACTCTCCTTCTGGAACGGCTTCACCGGCGGTGACGGCCCGTTCATGGAGACCATGATCGAGGAGTTCAACGCCGAGCACGAGAACATCAAGGTCAGCTCCAACACCATGCAGTGGGCGGACTTCTACCAGCGCCTCCCGGCGGCTGTCACCGCAGGCGAAGGCCCCGACGTCGGCGTCATGCACCTGGACCAGCTGTCCTCGATGGCCGCACGCAACGTGATCGTGCCGGTCGACGACCTCACGGACACGCTGGAGCTGACGGGTGACGACTTCACTCAGGAAGTCTGGGACGCCGGCGTCTACCAGGACGAGCGGTTCGGCGTCCCCCTGGATGTCCACTCCCTGGCCATGTACTACAACACGGAGCACTTCGAGAAGGCCGGCATCACCGAGGCCCCCACCGACGCGGCATCCTTCGAGGACGCGCTCACGAAGCTGCAGGCTGCGGGCTACGACACCCCGTTCTGGATGCCGTCGCTCTGGCCGAGCCACCTGATGAACCTCTCCCTCCAGTGGCAGAACGGCAACGAGCCGTACGACGCCGAGGCCTCCAAGGCCAACTTCGCCTCCCCCGAGGGCCTCGAGGCCATCGACTGGCAGCGGGGCATCGTCGAGGACGGGTACAGCCCCTCCAACGTCGCGATCGACTCGCAGTACGTCGCGTTCAAGAACGGCGAGACGTCGATCACCTGGGACGGCATCTGGCAGCTCAACGACCTCGAGGCGTCCGGCATGTCCTACGCCTCGGCGCCCATCCCCACGATCTTCGACGAGAAGGCCGTCTGGGCCAGCTCGCACAACTTCTTCCTGCCCCGCCAGGCACAGCCCGATCCCGACAAGCAGAACGCAGCCAAGGTGTTCATCGCCTGGATGAGCGAGAACTCGGCCGAGTGGGCCGGTTCCGGCATGATCCCCGCCCGCGAATCCGTCCGCGCGGAGGGTGCCCTCGAGGGCATGCCGCAGGAGGCCATCGCCGAGGAGATCGACTCCATGCGCTTCCTCCCGCCGGTCCCCGGTATCGGTGCCGTCCAGACGGAGACCCTCGAGGTCGGCGTCAACAAGGCGGTCCTCGGCGAGGAATCACCCGAGGACGCCATGACCGAGGCAGCAGACAACGCCTCGTCCCTCATGGAAGAGAACAAAGCGTCGTTCGGAGAGTAAGAACCATGACCACGCTGAAGCAGCAAGAAGGGGGTGCCTCCTCACGGAAGGGGGCACCCCGCCCGTCGGGGACGTCGTCGTCCCGCGAGATCCGCAAGCAGGCCGCCGCCACCCCGTGGCTGTTCCTGGCCCCGTATCTCGTCCTGTTCATCGCGTTCGTCCTGGTGCCCATCGTCTTCGGCGCCTGGATCAGCCTGCACACCTGGGACTACACGCGGCCGCTCAAGCCGTTCGTGGGTCTCCAGAACTACGTCGAGCTGTTCACGCCCGATTCCAGGCAGTTCACGAACTTCTGGGGGTCGATGCAGGCCACCGGCATCTTCACCCTGTTCAGCGTGCCGCTCCTGCTCACCATCCCGCTCGCCGTGGCACTGCTCATGGCCAAGAAGTTCCCGGGCCGGAACTTCTTCCGGGCGGTCTACTTCGCGCCCTACGTCCTGGGCGTCGCGGTCGTGGCCGTGATGTGGCGGTACCTGCTCGACAACAACATCGGCCTGGTCAACTACTACCTCGGACTGCTGGGCCTCCCGAACGACATCGCCTGGACCACCTCGACCCCGGCCGCATGGGTGGCCCTCGTGGGCGTGACCGTGTGGTGGACCCTCGGATTCAACGCCGTCATCTACCTGGCCGGCCTCCAGGACATCCCCTCGGAGCTCTACGAGGCGGCCCGGATGGACGGCGCCAGCCCCTGGCAGCAGTTCGTGAACGTCACGATCCCCGGCCTCCGCCCCGTGCTGTCCTTCGTGACCCTCACCACCCTGATCGCGTCGGTCAACATGTTCGGGCAGTCCTACCTGATCACCCAGGGCGGACCGGGCAGGGAGACCCGCACGGCGATCTACCAGATCGCGGATACGGGCCTCCGCAACTTCCAGATGGGCAGCGCCGCCGCCATGAGCTACGTGCTGACCGTCTTCCTCATCGGCCTGAGCCTCGTGGTCTTCTGGCTGTTCCGCGAACGGAAGGATGCCCGATGAGCTCGGCCGTCGATACCCGCACCACCCCCACGGACGCCCCGTCGGCGAAGCAGGCGCGCAGGATCCAGCCCCGCACCCTCGTCAAGATCGTCCTCCTCGCGCTCGTGGCGCTGATCTTCATCAGCCCGATGATCTTCATGATCGTCACCTCGTTCAAGACGCGCGCCGACGCGACGGCCATCCCGCCGTCGTGGATCCCCAACCCCTTCTCCCTCGAGGCATACAGGACGATCCTCGCCCCGGGGACCAACACCCCCGTGCTGCGGTGGTTCGCGAACAGCATGGTGGCCGCGATCATCCACTCGGCGCTCGTGGTCGTGACGGCCTCCCTGGCCGCATACCCGCTGGCCCGGATGAACTTCCGCGGCAAGAAGATCGTCTTCGCGGTCATCGTCGCGACGCTGCTGGTCCCTCCGGTGATCCTCGTGATCCCGAACTACCTGCTCGTCAGCGACCTCGGCTGGCTGAACTCGCTCGTCGCGATCATCGTGCCGACGGCGGCCTCCGCGTTCGGTGTGTTCTTCATGCGGCAGTTCTTCATCTCCCTGCCGGACGACCTCGAGGAGGCTGCGCGGATCGACGGCGCGAACCGCTTCCAGATGTTCACGCGCATCATCCTGCCGCTCGCGAAGCCGGCCATGGCCACCCTGGCACTGCTGGCGTTCCTCGGTAACTGGAACGACTTCCTGTGGCCGGTCTACGTGCTGTTCACGCCCGAGGTGCAGACCCTGCCGCCGGGCCTGTCCACGCTGCAGTCGGCCAACGCCGTCCGCTACGACCTCCTGATGGCCGGTGCCGTGATCGCCAGCGTGCCGGTGCTCGCCCTGTTCGTCTTCCTCCAGCGCTTCATCATCGAAGGTGTGTCGCGGTCCGGGGTGAAGGGGTGACCCGTCCGCTCCCGGGCCGCCTGCTCGCCCTGCTGGCGGTCGCCGCGCTTGCCGCGGCGACCGCCGGCTGTGCTCCGTCGGAGCCGTCGGAGGCGTCGGAGGCCGCGCCCACGGCGGCGGAGCAGAACCCCACCAGGGTGCTGGACGAGGAGTTCGCCGATCCGGACATCCTCCAGGTCGGTGACACCTACTACGCCTACGCGACCGAGGGGAACCGCAAGAACGTCCAGGTGGCGACGTCCACGGACCTCCTCGAATGGGAGCAGCTCGACGCCGACGCGCTGCCGGAGCTCCCCTCGTGGATCATCCCGGGCAAGACCTGGGCGCCCGAGGTGACCGAGGTGGTGGAGGGACAGTTCGTCCTCTATTTCACCAGTACCAACTTCGAACCCACGGTGCAGTGCATCGGCGTCGCCACCGCCACGGACCCTGCGGGGCCGTTCACGGTCGCCGGGGACGCGATGCTGGTCTGCCCCGAGGACGAGGGCGGGGCCATCGACGCCAGCACCTTCGTGACCGACGAGGGCCTGAACCTGGTCTGGAAGAACGACGGCAACTGCTGCGACAAGGACACCTGGATCCAGACGGCACCGCTCACGGCGGACGGTCTGTCACTCGCCGGACCGACGCAGAAGCTCATCAGGCAGGACCTCCCGTGGGAGGGCAACCTCGTCGAGGCCCCGACCGTCGTGCCGCGTGACGGCGGGTACGTGCTGCTCTACTCCAGCAACGACTACGGCGGACGGTCCTACAACGTGGGCCAGGCCTCGGCCCCGGCACTCGAGGGGCTCTGGGAGAAGGCGCCGGAGCCCTTCCTCACGTCGGACTCCTTCGGCGGCGATCGCTACATCGGCCCGGGCGGACAGGACCTGGCCATCGCTCCCGACGGTCAGGCCTACCTCCTGTTCCACAGCTGGGACGCAGCGGTGACCTACCGGTCGATGCACGCGGAACCGGTCGAATGGACGGGAACCGGACTGACACTGACGGACAGCTGAGCACCCCGACTGCGGGGCACGAGCATCACCCGGACGACGGCGCTTCCCCCGAGGCGCCGTCGTTCGTCGTCGCGGCCCCGATATCGTCCGTCGTCGCAGCCCCGCCGTCGATCCAGCGGATACGGATCGGGCCGCGCGCGTCCGGGGCCACCGGCTCGCCGTGCTGGGTGACATGGACGAGCCCCTCACCGGCCAGGTCGAAGGCGATACGCCGCGCGGCGGGCATCAGGTCGCGCCACCGGTCCCCGCCGATGCCGCGCGCGGCCTCGGACGGGCACAGCGTCTTCCCGCTACCCCGCTGCGCGGCGATCCTCAGGATCTCGGCCCGCAGCTCGGGGTCCGTGACCCCGTCAGTCATCGACGGGCGCGTCCTCCACCGGGCGGTCGGCGGAGCCGCCGGGCTTCTTCGGGTGCAGGCGGTCCAGCTCCTTCAGGGCTGCGGTCCACCGCGCGGTGCGTTCGGCCGCCGACTGCTCCCACCAGGGCGTCCCCCGCTCGCCGAGTCCTTCCTTCGCGAGCTGGACGGTGCGCCGCGCGCGGGGCAGGGCAGCGCCGTCGTCGCCCTTGGCACTGTTGCGCACGCCCGAGCGTCCGCGGCCCAGGTGGGACATCAGGCGTGCCTTCACATCGTCCGGCAGCGAGGGGTCGGTCTTCCGCCAGCGGCGGCCGCTGTGGAGGAAGAACCGCTCGTCGTCCGTGGTGTTCCGCAGGTCGCTCATGCGTGCCTCAGCTCGAGGATCCGGGAGGGCCGACGATCAGCAGCACGCTGAAGACCACGGAGATCCCGACGACGGCGACCAGCAGCGCGACGAGCGGACTGCGCAGCACCCACGCCTGGAGCTGCTCCACGGGGGTGCGGGGCGTCTCGGCTCCCGGGGCGAGGCGCCAGGACCCGGCGAGCTGTCCGCGGCGCTCGATCCACCGCTCGTACGGGATGGTCGCGAACGGGACGACCGCCGAGGCGAGACCCAGCAGCCCCGTCACCACCGACCAGCGCTGGTTGACCCAGATGAAGACGGTCGTCGCCACGAAGCAGAGGAACACGAAACCGTGCACGGCACCCGCCGGAGGAACGACCGCCTCCGTGGTCCGCGTGACGTACTTGAGGAACATGCCCAGCAGCAGGAAGGCCCAGGTCACCGCCTCCGCGACAGCGACGGTGCGGAAAAGCGTGCGGGGGTTCATGGGGCTCCTGGTCGGTCGGTGGTCGGTCGGTGGTCGGTGCCTCCAATTCTCCCAGACCCTCGGCGGGCCCGCGTGCCCGGGGCCCCCTGCCCCGGCGGCGGCCCCTGCGCGCCGGCGTTCCTCGAAGAGGTCCTCCATGCGGCCATGCCGGGTATCCTCTACTGTCGGCTGCACCGCCGGCTGGCTCCCGGCACCGCCTGCCGGGCCGGACGCCCCATGACCACGATCACAGGATCGTCGGCGGCCCGTGATGGACTGCTGCCCTCCCCGGCACCACGACGAAAGGATCAGCGGCCCATGTTCCTGCTCGACGCCGATGGCGGCCCGGACGCGACCTCCCCCGACCTCGTGTTCTCGGCGACGGACCTCGTCACGGCGTCGGAGTGCGGGTACCGGCTCCTGCGCATCCTCGACGAGAAGCTGGGACGGACCCCACGGGCACAGTTCCCCGTGGACGAGATGTTGCAGCGCGCCGCCGCCCTCGGGGACGTGCACGAGCACAAGGTCCTCGACGAGCTGGTCGCCGAGCACGGGCTGTGGTCACCGGGCAACGTGTCGGGCGTGTACGACGTCGAACCGGCCGCATCCATGGACCGCGCCACCCTGGCGGCCAAGCAGGAGGAGTCGCTCCGCGCCCTGCGCTCCGGCGCGGCCGTCGTGTTCCAGGCGGCGTTCTTCGACGGCGTGTTCCACGGGCGCTCGGACTTCCTCGTCCGGCAGGACGACGGCGCGTACGCCGTCTGGGACACCAAGCTCGCCCGCCACGCCAAGGTCGGCGCCCTGCTGCAGCTCGCGGCGTACGGCGACCAGCTGCAGGCGGCGGGCATCCCGACGGCGGACGAGGTGACGCTGGTCCTCGGTGACCGCAGCCGCAGCACCCATCGACTGCCCGATCTGCTGCCCGTGTTCCGCGAGCGCCGCACCCGCTTCCTCGAGCTCGTGCACGGCCACCGGGGGCAGCCGGACCCCGTGGCCTGGGGTGCGCCGGGAGTCGCCGCGTGCGGGCGGTGCGACTACTGCGCCGAGCAGGTGCTGGCATCACGGGACCTGCTGCTGGTGGCCGGGATGACCACCGACCGCCGGGCGCGGCTCCACGGCGAGGGCATCTCCACGATCGACGACCTCGCCGCGATGCCCGACCGCCCGGAGGACACCGCGCTGACGCGGCTGCAGGAGCAGGCACGCCTGCAGGTGGGCGGGATCGCGGTGGACGGGGGCGTCACCTACCGCGATGCCGGAGGCGCCGAGCGCGCGCTGTCCTACCGTGTCCTCCCCCGGCACACGCTGCGGGCCCTGCCCGCGCCGAGCCCCGGCGACATCTTCTTCGACTTCGAGGGCGACCCCCTGTGGCAGGATCCCGGCGACGGCAGCTGGGGCATCGAATACCTGTTCGGCGTCGTCGAGCAACCCACGGACCGCGACGGCGAGCCTCCGTTCCGTCCCTTCTGGGCCCACAGCCGTGCGGAGGAGCGCACGGCGTTCGTCCGCTTCCTCGAGTACGTCCGGCAGCGCCGTGTGCAGTACCCGGACCTGCACGTCTACCATTACGCGGCCTACGAGAAGAGCGCCCTGCGGCGGCTGTCCCTCGTCCACGTGATCGGCGAGGACGCCGTGGACACCCTGCTCCGCGACGGCGTCCTCGTGGACCTCTACGACACCGTGCGCCACAGCCTCCGCATCTCCGAGCGCTCCTACAGCCTGAAGAAGCTCGAGCCCCTCTACATGGGGGGCACCCTCCGCTCCGGGGACGTGACCGATGCCGGGGCGTCGGTCGTCGCCTATGCCGCCTACTGCGCCGCGCGCGACGCCGGCGACAGCGCCGCCGCGGCGGAGATCCTCGCCGGCATCACCGACTACAACCGTTACGACTGCCTCTCGACGCTCGGGCTCCGGGACTGGCTGCTCTCGCTCGGGCTGCGGCACGGGGCGGGGCCGCAGCCCCGTGGACCGGCGGCGGCCCGCGCCGACACGCCCGACGGCGCGCACCTCCCTGCGCCCGACGATGCGCCCTCGACGTCGCCGACCTCCGTGCACGACGCCGCGGGACCCACCTCACCTGGGGCCACCTCCGCCGCGCCCGACGCCGGGGAGCACCCCGCCTACGGACCCGCTCCCGAGGAGGCCCGGCTGCTGGCGTACCTCGCCGACCTGCCGGGCGCTCCGGGGAAGGACCCGGAGCAGCAGGCCATCGCGCTCGTCGCGGCCGCCGTCGGATATCACCGCCGGGAGCGCAAGCAGTTCTGGTGGTCCCATTTCGACCGGCTCGCCTCCCCCGCCCACACCTGGGACGACGCGCGTGACGTGCTGGTGTTCCGCACGCTCGAGGTGGTGCAGGACTGGGCGAAGCCGACGTCCCGCTCGAACCCCGTCCGTCTGCTCAAGGCGACCGGGACCCTGACGGCGGGCGCCGACATCCGTGAGGGCTCCACCTACTTCGCGATCTACGACGCGCCCGTCCCGTCCGATGCGGACAGCATCGACACCGGCGGCACGGGGCGCGGTGGCTGGTTCGGCGTCGAGGTGATGGAGCTGTCCGAGGACGCGGACGGCGTCGCGACCGTGGTGCTCAGGGAGAAGCTGCGGCGAGGAGCACCGGAGCGTCCCGAACTGCCCCTCGCGCTGGCCCCCGACCAGCCACTCATGACGAGGTCGATGCAGGACGCCCTGGTGGACCTCGCGGACCGGGTGGGCCGGACGCTCCCGGACGTGCCCGGGGATCCCGCGCTCGACCTCCTGCGGCGCATCCCCCCACGCCTCGCCGGCGGCGCCGAACTGCCCACGGCACCGCCGCGCGATGACGGGTATGCCGAGGCCATCACCGCCGCCCTCCATCTCCTCCAGGACTCGTATCTCGCCGTGCAGGGTCCGCCCGGCACCGGCAAGACCCACGTCGGCGCGGACGTCATCGCGCGTCTGGTGCGCAGCGGATGGAAGGTGGGCGTCGTCGCGCAGTCGCACGCCGTCGTCGAGAACCTGCTGCGCCGTGCCGTCGAGGCCGGCGTCCCCGCCGACCAGGTGGCCAAGCGCACCGAGACTCCGGACACGCCCTGGACGCAACGGTCCGACGACGACGTCGCGCGCCTGATCGGCGGAGCCGGCGGCTGCCTGGTCGGGGGGACGGCCTGGACGATGACCGGGAGCAGGGTGCCGGCGCGGTCCCTGGACCTGCTGGTCATCGACGAGGCGGGACAGTTCTCGCTCGCGAACACGATGGCCGTGGCCCGCGCCGCACGCAGGCTCCTGCTCCTCGGCGACCCGCAGCAACTCCCCCAGGTCACCCAGGGCACCCACCCGGAGCCGGTCGACGCATCCGCCCTCGGCTGGCTGTCCGCCGGACACGCGACGCTGCCCGGGCAGTTCGGCTACTTCCTCGCGGACACCTGGCGCATGCATCCGGACTTGTGCCACGCGGTGTCGGTCTTCGCCTACGACGGCAGGCTGACCACGGCCACGGCGGCACGCGGGCGGCACCTGGAGGGAGAACGGCCGGGCATCGAATGCGTCGTCGTCGACCACGAGGGCAACGCGACGGCCTCGGCCCAGGAGGCAGCGGAGGTCGTCACCCAGGTGCGGCGCCACCTCGGTCTGGCCTGGACCCCGGAGCCGGGCGCCGTCCCGCGCCCGCTCGCGCAGGAGGACATCCTGGTGGTCGCCCCGTACAACGCCCAGGTGCAGCTCACCCGGCAGGCCCTGCGGACGGCCGGGTTGGGGGACGTCCGGGTGGGAACGGTGGATAAGTTCCAGGGTCAGCAGGCCGTGATCGTGGTCGTCACCATGACGGCGTCCTCCGCCGCGGAAGCACCCCGCGGCATCGGGTTCCTGCTCGATCGCAACCGCGTGAACGTCGCGGTCTCGCGGGGGCAGTGGCGCGCCGTCGTCGTCAGGTCCCCGCGGCTGACCGAGCACATGCCGTCCACCCCGGCCGCGCTGGAAGAGCTCGGTGCGTTCATCGGTCTCTGCGCCGGGGAGGGCTGAGGGAAGCCCCTGCGTCCCGGCCGGGCACGGCGGTCGAGCCTGCGCGAGCGGTCCGGCACGGCGATCGAGCCGGCGCGGACGCGTGGGCGGCGCGGCGGTCGAGCCGGCGCTACGGTCGAGGCGGCGCCGGCACGCGGGCGGTCCGCCGACAGGGCCCGGTTAACGAAGAAGCAGGCCGGACCGGGGTCCGACCTGCTACTCGCGAAAAGATCTAGTGGAAGATCCGAGCCTTAGAGGGGCTGGATGTTCGACGCCTGAGGACCCTTGGGGCCCTGCTCGGTGTCGAAGCTGACCTTCTGGTTCTCGTCAAGCGAGCGGTAGCCGCTCGCATTGATGGCGGAGAAGTGTGCGAACACGTCTGCGCTTCCGTCGTCGGGAGCAATGAATCCAAAGCCCTTTTCAGCGTTGAACCACTTCACGGTACCTGTTGCCATTTTTGTTTATCCTTCTGAAATTCAGACGCACTCCGACTTTCGGAGCGCCCCAGTCGCGGCGTGCTTGTCCGCTTTTTCAGAGACACGATCCGTCCCGTGAGGGTCGGACCGCGTGAAATACAAATGCGCAACACTACAACCGACACCCACTTAACCAAACGTTGGAGGGTAATGGCAAGCAGGAAGCCAAAGTTCTTTGATCGGCTATCCTTACGCCGCGATCGGGAGCATCGCGTCGGCCAGCAGTTCGAAGGAGCGCAGCCATGCCTCGGTGCTCTCCGCCTGGGTCGCGACGATGAGCTCGTCGGCCCCGAACCGTTCGGCGAACTGCTCCAGGTAGTCGCGGACGACGTCGGGCGTGCCGACGGCGCTGTACCGCGCCATCCCGGCCATCTGCTGACCGCTCGGCGACGCGAGGATGGCCTCGGACTCCTCCCGCGTGAAGGTCTGCCCGCGCCCCAGGAGCAGGCTCACGCGGCGCAGCATGCCCTCGTGGAACTCGTGGTGGGCGTCGTTGGCGCTGTCCGCGGCGATGACGTTCACGCCGGCGATGAAGTGCGGCTCCGAGGACTGCGCGGACGGCGTGAACTCCCGGCGGTAGATGGCGGCGGCGTCCTGAAGTGCCTGCGGGGCGAAGTGCGAGGCGAAGGCGAAGGGCAGGCCGAGGGCCGCAGCGAGCCGCGCACCGAACAGCGAGGACCCGAGGATGTACAGCGGCACATGGGTGCCCTTGCCCGGGGTCGCCTGCACACCGGGCACACGGCTCTCCCCGCTCAGGTAGCCCTGCAGTTCCTGGACGTCCTGGGGGAAGCTGTCCGCGGCCATGGGATCGCGGCGCAGGGCGCGGGCCGTCACCTGGTCGCTGCCGGGGGCACGACCGAGGCCGAGGTCGATCCGGCCCGGGTGCAGGCTCTCGAGGGTGCCGAACTGCTCGGCGATGGTGAGCGGCGAGTGGTTGGGGAGCATCACACCGCCGGAGCCGAGACGGATGGTGGACGTGTGCGCGGCGACGTGGGCGATGAGCACGCTCGTGGCCGAGGACGCGATGGTGCCCATGTTGTGGTGCTCCGCGTACCAGATCCGGCGGTATCCCCACCGCTCGGCCTGCTGGGCGAGCGAGACGCTCGAGGCGAAGGTCTCCGCCGGCGTGGAGCCTTCGGCGACCTGCGCGAGATCCAGGATGGACAGGGGGACAGTCATGGATGCACCTTCCGATTCGGGAACCACGGCGGGGTGTGTCGCGGACCTCTTGAAGGAACGGTTGCCTGCACACATCTATTTCCCGATCGTCCGGGTGCCGTGCGCCGGTGGACGTGGTTCTCCTCACGCTGCGGCGAGGGGCGCCACGGCGGAACCCACGGCGCCTGCCGGGACTACGGGGACTGCCGGGCCTGCCCGGACGGCGCTACGCCCCCGCCGCCTCGTCCTGGGCCCCGTCCTGGGCCTCGTCCTGGGCCTCGTCCTGCGCCTCGTCCTGCGCCTCGTCGAGGAGGAACCCCCGCAGGAGGGCGGCGGTGCCCTCGAGGTGGGCGGTCATCTCGGCCTGCGCGCGCTCCGGATTGCCACCCAGTACCGCCTTCACGATGGCAGCGTGCTGCCGGTTGGAATGGTTGATGTTCACGGCCAGGAAGGGGATGCGGTCGAGCATGTCGTTGGTGCGGGACCGCGCCTGAGCCACGGCGAGCGCCAGCGACGGGGACCCCGCCGCCTCGGCGATGGCAAGATGCAGCCGGGCGTCGAGGGGGCGGTACCGGGCCGCGTCCGCCCCAGCCACCGCCTCCAGTGCTCCGAGGAGGCTACGGCGCGACTCCTCCGTGCACACCAGCTCAGCGGCGAGGCGGGCTGCGCCGGGCTCGACGACGGCACGGAAGGCGAGGACGTCCTCCACCTCGGCACGTCGCAGGACGGCAGGACTGCCGCCCCGGGTCGGCAGCGATGCACTCACGGTGGCGCCCCCGTAGCGGCCGCGCTGGACGGTGAGGTAGCCCGCGGTCTGCAGGTCGGCAAGTCCGTCGCGCAGGGTGGACCGCGAGACGCCCAGGTGCTCGGCGAGGTACCGCTCCGGCGGAAGCCGTGACCCGGCGGGGAAGACCCCCAGCTTGATGGCATGCAGGAGCCGTTCGACCGTCTCCTCGAACGCGTTTCCCCTGCGTGCCGGCTGGATGAGCCGGAAAGCAGGGTCCCCCGGATCGTCCATGCCCACAGCATACGCACCGGCCGGGTGCCGCCCCTCCCGGCCGACCGGCCGACCTCTTGACGATTCGGACCGGGGGGACGAGCATGGGGGCACTCATTGGACTGATTTCAGTCCAATGTTGTCGGCGAGAACCTGCTCCACCGACAAGGCCTGCCCTACCCGTCCTCCATCCGGCCGTCCAACCAAGGGGTACACGTGGCACACAGGAACATCGATTACACCGCCGTCGACGACCAGTACCACAAGCACCGGAAACTCAAGAGCGGGGCCGCAGGCTGGGTCCTGCTGGCGGGGCTCGGGGTCGCCTACGTCATCTCCGGGGACTTCTCCGGCTGGAACCTCGGTCTCGCCGAAGGCGGTTGGGGCGGCCTGCTCATCGCCTTCATCCTGATGGGCATCATGTACACCTGCATGGTCTTCGGCCTCGCCGAGATGTCATCGATGCTGCCGACGGCAGGCGCCGGCTACGGGTTCGCCCGCCGCGCCCTCGGTCCGCTCGGAGGCTTCGCCACGGGCATGGCGGTGCTCATCGAATACGCGGTCGCGCCGGCTGCGATCGCCACGTTCATCGGTGGCTACATCGAGGCGCTCGGACTCTTCGGCATCACCAACTCCTGGCCGGTCTACCTGGTCACCTATGTGGTGTTCATCGGGATCCACCTCTGGGGCGTCGGCGAGGCACTCAAGCTGATGTTCGGCATCACCGTGATCGCCGTCATCGCCCTGGTGGTGACCGTCGTCGGACTCCTGCCGCATTTCGAGACCGCCAACCTCTTCGACATCGTCCCCGACGGATCGGCCGGAGCGTCGGCCTTCCTGCCCTACGGGTTCTCCGGCGTCCTCGCCGCGCTGGTGTTCGGGATCTGGTTCTTCCTGGCCGTCGAGGGCGTCCCCCTCGCCGCCGAGGAATCCAACGACCCGAAACGGGACATGCCCCGCGGCATCATCGTCGCCATGCTGCTGCTCCTGGTCTTCGGCGCACTCATGCTGTTCCTGGTGCCGGGGGCAGCAGGCGCCCAGGCGATGGGCCAGTCGGACTCCCCACTCCCGGAGGCGCTGCGGGCTGCGGCGGGCGGGGACTCCTTCCTCGCCGACTTCGTCAACTACGCGGGACTCGCCGGCCTCGTCGCGAGCTTCTTCTCGATCGTCTACGCCTACTCACGGCAACTCTTCGCTCTCTCGAGGGCCGGCTACCTCCCGCGCGTCCTCTCCCTCACCTCGAAGCGCCATACGCCCTGGGTGGCGCTGCTCGTCCCCGGCACCATCGGCTTCCTGCTCGCCGCCCTGACCGGTAACGGCGGGCTGCTCATCAACATCGCCGTCTTCGGCGCCACCGTGTCCTACGTCCTGCTGAACCTCTCGCACATCTTCCTGAGGTTCAGGGAACCCGGGCTCGAGCGGGGCTACCGCACGCCGGGCGGCGTGGTCACCACGGGCATCGCCCTCGTCCTCGCGGTCGTCGCCCTGCTGGCCACCTTCTTCGTCGACATCCTCGCCGCCTCCATCACCGCCGCCATCTTCCTCAGTGCGATCGCCTACTTCTGGTTCTACAGCCGCCACCACCTGGTGGCGAGCGCCCCGGAGGAGGAATTCGCCCTGCTGGAGAAGGAGGAGCAGGACCTGGCCTGACCCGATCGCACCCCACCTGTGACGACACCGAAACGACAGAAGGAAGCTCATGGACCCGCATCCCCGCAGCGAACGCATGCTCACCGTCGACCAGCTCACCTCGGCCATCCAGGCGGGTGAGATCGACTCGGTGGTCCTCGCGTTCACCGACATGCAGGGCAGACTGCAGGGCAAGGTGATCCACGGCCGGTTCTTCCTCGACACCGTCCTCGGTCACGGCACGGAGGGGTGCAACTATCTGCTGGCCGTGGACACCGACATGAACACCGTGGACGGCTATGCGATGTCGAGCTGGGAGACCGGGTACGGGGACATGGTGTTCGACCTGGACCTCGACACCATCCGGCGCCTGCCCTATCGGGAGGGCACGGTCATGATCCAGTCGGACCTGTCCTTCACCAGCGGCGGGCCGGTCGAGGTGGCCCCGCGCAGCATTCTCAAGGCCCAAGCTGCGCGGGCCGCGGCCCGGGGCCTGCGGGCGTTCTCGGGGACGGAGCTCGAGTTCATCATCTACAACGACTCGTTCGAGGATGCCGGCCTCAAGCACTACCGCGATCTCGTCCCGGCCAACCAGTACAACGTCGACTACTCGATCCTGGGGTCCCTGCGCGTCGAACCGCTGCTGCGGGACATCCGCAACGCGATGTACCAGGCGGGCATGATCGTCGAATCGGCCAAGGGCGAGTGCAACTTCGGCCAGCACGAGATCGCGTTCAAGTACGACGACGTCGTCGTGACGGCCGACAACCACAGTGTCTACAAACTGTCGGCGAAGGAGATGGCGTCGCAGCGCGGGCAGTCGGTGACCTTCATGGCCAAGCCGAACCAGCGGGAGGGCTCCTCCTGCCACATCCACATGTCCCTCCGGAGCGAGGACGGCGGACTCGTGTTCTGGGACGAGGCCGGGAACCAGCGCACCCCGCTCTACGACCACTTCATCGCGGGGGTCCTCGCCACCATGCGCGAGTTCACGCTCTTCTACGCACCCAACATCAATTCCTACAAGCGCTTCGCCGAAGGCTCCTTCGCGCCGACCGCGGTGGCCTGGGGACTGGACAACCGGACCTGTTCCGTCCGCCTCGTGGGCCACGGCTCCTCCGCCCGCCTGGAGAACCGGCTCCCGGGCGCGGATGCGAACCCCTACCTGGCGCTGGCCGCGATGCTCGCCGGCGGCCTGTACGGCGTCGAGAACGAACTGGAGCTGCCCCCACGGATGGACGGCAACGCCTACCTGTCCGACGCCGAGCACGTGCCCGCCACGATGAAGGAGGCGCGCGACCTCTTCGCCGGCTCCGCGATCGCGCGGGAGGTCTTCGGCGACGAGGTGGTGGAGCATTACACCCACTACGCCGACGTCGAGCTGGCACAGTTCAACGCGGCCGTGACGGACTGGGAAGTGCGGCGCGGGTTTGAACGACACTAGGACGTCATGGTGACGACCGAGCCCGCGCAGGGTACCTACCGGCCCCGGGTCGGCCTCACCACCTACTGGCAGTCCGCCGCCTGGGGCGTCTGGGACGGCACCGCGGCCATCGTCCCGGGCGCCTACGTGCGCGCCGTGGTGGACGCCGGCGGAACCCCCCTCCTGCTGCCGCCCGTGGGCACCGACCCGGGCGTCGTCGGCGTCCTCGACGGTCTGATCGTCATCGGCGGGGTGGACGTGGACCCCGTGCACTACGGCGCCGCCCCGCATCCGGCCACGGTGGCCCAGCCGGAGCGCGACGACCACGACCTCGCCCTGACGCGGGCGGCGCTGGCCGCGGGCATGCCCCTCTTCGCGATCTGCCGGGGGGCGCAGATCCTCAACGTCGCCCTCGGCGGTACGCTGCACCAGCACCTGCCCGAGGTGCGGAAGGATGCGGCGCTGTACCAGCCGGCGCCGGGTGTCTTCGGCAGCGTCGACTTCACCACCGAACCCGGCTCCATCGCCCGGCAGCTGCTGGGCAAGCGGGCGTCGAGCCCGTGCTACCACCACCAGGGCCTGGACAGGATCGCCGACGGGCTGTGCGTGACGGCCCTGGCCGCCGACGGGACGGTGGAGGTCGTCGAAGCGGCGGCCGGAGGCCCTGCCGGCTGGACCCTCGGCGTCCAGTTCCACCCCGAGGAGAACGGGCAGGACAGGCGCCTGTTCGGCGGCTTCGTCGACGCTGCCCGCACCTACGCACTCCACCGCAGCGCCCCGGAAAGGACAGCGTCATGAGCTCCACCCACCAGATCCTCGACCCTGCGACGGAGGAAGCCATCGGCACGGTCGCCATGGCAGGACTCGAGGACACCGATGCCGCGATCCTGCGGGCGGCCGACGCCTTCCCCGCCTGGCGGCGGGTGTCCCCGGCGGACCGCGCACTGCTGCTGCGGCGCTTCGCGGCGGCCGTCGACGCGGAGATCGAGGCGCTCGCAGCACTCGAGGTCGCCAACGCCGGCCACACGATCGGGAACGCACGCTGGGAGGCCGGCAACGTGCGTGACGTCCTGACGTATTACTCCGCAGCCCCCGAACGCCATAGCGGGCAGCAGATCCCCGTCGCGGGTGGGGTGAACGTCACGTTCCACGAACCGCTCGGCGTCGTCGGCATCATCGTGCCGTGGAACTTCCCCATGCCCATCGCCGCCTGGGGGTTCGCGCCGGCGCTCGCCGCCGGCAACACGGTGGTCCTGAAACCGGCCGAGCTCACTCCCCTGACGGCGATACGGCTCGGTGAGCTCGCCCTGCAGGCCGGGATCCCGGAGGGCGTCTTCACGGTCCTGCCGGGCAAGGGTTCCGTCGTCGGAGCCCGTTTCGTCACCCACCCCCTGGTGCGCAAGGTCGTCTTCACGGGTTCCACCGGCGTGGGCAAGCAGATCATGGCGGGCTGCGCGGACCAGGTCAAGCGCGTGACCCTCGAGCTCGGGGGGAAGAGCGCCAACGTCATCTTCGCCGATGCGGACCTGGACAAAGCCGCCGCCGCCGTGCCGGACGGCGCTTTCGACAATGCCGGGCAGGACTGCTGCGCCCGGTCCCGGGTGCTCGTCCAGAGGTCCGTCTACGACGACGTCCTGGGCATGCTCGGAGCCGCGGTGCAGTCCGTCCGGGTGGGTGATCCGAGCCGGGAGGACACGCACATGGGTCCGCTGATCTCGGCCGCCCAGCGCGACTCCGTGGCGCGATTCGTGTACGCCGCGGACGGGGAGGCCGTGGCCGACGTGGCCTTCCAGGGCTCCGCCCCCGCCGGACCCGGCTTCTGGTTCCCGCCCACCGTCATCACGCCGTCGGATCCGCGATCCGCTGCCTTCACCGACGAGATCTTCGGCCCGGTGGTCTGCGTGGTGCCGTTCGAGGACGAAGCGGATGCCGTGCGGATCGCCAACGACTCGGCCTACGGCCTGTCCGGGTCCATCTGGACCCGTGACGTCGGCCGTGCGCTCCGCGTCTCACGGGCCATCGACGCCGGGAACCTCTCCGTGAACTCGCACTCCTCCGTCCGGTACTCCACCCCCTTCGGGGGCTTCAAGCAGTCCGGCCTCGGCCGCGAACTGGGCCCCCAGGCCCTCGACGCGTTCAGCGAGACCAAGAACGTCTTCCTTTCCACCGACGCCTGACAGGCGTCCATCGACCATGAGGAGTGCCATGACAGCCCTGCCCTACAACGGACTCGTGACCAACCGCCTCCAGGGGCGGACGGCGGTCATCACGGGGGGCGCCTCGGGGATCGGCCTGGCCACGGCCCGGCGCCTCGCCCACGAGGGAGCGCACGTGGTGATCGGGGACATCTGTCCGGACGCCGTCGGGGAGGGGCTGGCGGAGCAGTTCGGCGGCAGCTTCATCCGCGCCGACGTCACCAGCGAGGACGACGTCCGGGCCATGTACGCGTTCGCCGTCGCGACCTACGGCTCCATCGACATCGCCTTCAACAACGCAGGGATCTCGCCCGACGACGACTCCTCCATCCTCGACACGGGGATCGATGCCTGGCGCCGTGTCCAGGAGGTGAACCTGACGAGCGTGTACTACTGCTGCAAGCACGTCCTGCCTTACATGCAGGCGCAGGGACGCGGGTCCATCATCAACACGGCCTCCTTCGTGGCGGTCCTCGGCGCCGCCACGTCCCAGATCTCCTACTCCGCGTCCAAGGGCGGCGTGCTGTCCATGAGCCGTGAGCTGGGGGTGCAGTTCGCCCGGCAGGGGATCCGGGTGAACGCGCTCTGCCCGGGACCCGTGAACACGCCCCTGCTGCAGGAGCTCTTCGCGAGCGACGCGGAACAGGCCCGGCGTCGGCTCGTCCATGTCCCGCTCGGGCGCTTCGCCGAACCCGACGAACTGGCTGCCGCCGTCGCCTTCCTGGCCTCGGACGACTCGTCCTTCATCACGGCGAGCCAGTTCATGGTCGACGGCGGCATCGCCGGCGCCTACGTCACGCCCCTGTGACGCCGTTCGGCCCCACGCCCGCGCCGGATCTGCTTGACTGGGCCCATGCCCAGCGACCTCCCGACCTCCGAAGCCGCGCTCCGCGAGCGCCAGGACCTCCTCGTCCGCGAACTCGCGGTGGAGCAGAACTCCGCCCGCCTGCAGGTCCTCAGCGACGAGCTCGAGGACATCCAGCGCCGGCTCGAGCAGCGACGCAACGCCTGACCGGCACCTGATCAGCCTCGGGGCGCCGGCGTCTCGATGGTCAGGACCCCTTCCGCGACCCCGTCCGTCGACGCGTAGGAGTGCACTGCATCCCCGCGCCAGGACAGCGTGTCGCCGGCTCCCGCGTCCTGCTCGGCGCCGAGCACACCCACGCGTGCGCTGCCCCGCACCACGCGGAAGTGCTCCACCGTTCCCGGCCCGTGCGCCGGTGACACGCGCGTCCCCGTCGAGGCGATGGTGAGCCAGAAGACCTCGGTGGTGCCGCCGTCGCCGTGCGTGCGGACCGTGAGCAGCCGCGCCTCCACGACGCCGTCGGTGACACCGCGCCCCGTCCCGTCCCCCACGAGTCCGGTGAGCGGCACCCCCAGGGGGCCTGCGAGCGCGTAGAGCGTCTCGAGGGTGGGATTCCGGGTTCCCGCCTCCAGCTCGGACAGCGTGCCCTTCCCGATGCCGGCCTGCAGGGCGAGGGCACTGAGGGAGAGCCCTCGGTCCTGGCGCAGGCGTGTGATCCTGCGGGCGACGGCGGAGCGGAGCGACGCATTGCGGTCCGGTTTGTCCTCGGGCATCCCTGCATCCTACGCTGGCCGTTCCGTATACAGAACGAGTGTGGGCGGCGCGACGGCCCATCCGACAGGAGTCCCCCGGTGCACACCAGATCCTCCGTCCGGCCCGGCCTGCACGAACCCGTCCTCGCCGGCATCGTCACGGCCCTGGTGGGCTTCACGTCGTCGTTCGCCGTCGTGCTCGCCGGCCTGCGGGCCACGGGGGCGTCCGAGGACCAGGCCGCCTCGGGCCTGCTGGCGCTGACCGTCGTCGTGGGCCTCGGGATCGTCCTGCTGTCGCTGCGCTACCGCATCCCCGTCACGCTCTCGTGGTCCACCCCGGGGGCCGCGCTGCTCGCCGGTGCCAGCATCCCGTCCGGCGGCTGGCCCGCGGCAGTCGGCGCCTTCCTGGTCACCGGCGTCCTCATCGCGCTGACCGCGGCGGTGCCGTGGCTGGGCCGGCTGGTGGCCCGCATCCCGCCGCACCTCGCGCAGGCGATGCTCGCGGGCGTGCTGCTCCCCCTGTGCCTGGCGCCGTTCCAGTCGATCGGCACCATCCCGCACCTGGTGCTCCCCGTGATCCTCGTCTGGCTCGCAGCATCGGCCGTCGCCCCGAAGTGGTCGGTCCCCCTCGCGCTCGTCGCGGCCCTCGCCGTGATCGGCGTCCAGCTCGGCCTCGCGGGCACGGCGATCGAGTCCTCGTCCCTGGTGCCGTCCGTGGCGTTCACCGTCCCGGCCATCGAGCCGGCCGCCGTCATCGGCATCGCCCTGCCGCTCTATATGGTCACCATGGCGTCGCAGAACCTCCCGGGCGTGGCCGTGCTCTCGTCCTTCGGCTATGAGGCCCCCTGGCGGTCCGCCCTGGCCGTCACGGGAGCGGGGACCGCGGTCGTCGCGCCCTTCGGCGGACACGCGGTCAACCTCGCAGCCCTGTCGGCCGCACTGTCCGCCGGCGAGGGGGCGGGTGAGGACCGCGACCGCCGGTGGATCGCGGCACTCACGGCGGGGCTGTCCTACCTGGTGCTCGCCGGCTGCTCGGGCGCGCTCGTCGTCGTCGTGGGCGCCGCACCCGCCGGGCTCGTGGAGGCGGTGGCCGGGCTCGCCCTCATCGGCACCATGGCGACGGCGGTGACGGCGTCCTTCCGCGATGCGACGGGTCGCATGAGCGGCGCCGTGACGTTCCTCCTCGCGGCGTCCGGCCTGTCGGTCCTCGGGATCGGCGGGGCCTTCTGGGCGCTCCTCGGCGGGCTCGCGGTGCGGGCCGCCATCGAGCGGGGACGGCCGGCCTGACCGGGAACGGCTAGACGGGCGTGTTCGGCGCCTGCGCCTCGTTGCCCTCGGCGCGGGCCTTGCGCTGCCGGGCACGGTCCAGCGAGTTGATGACCGGCGCCGCGGTGATGCCGTGCACCACGATGGACATCACGATCACCAGCGCGCCGATCCGCCACAGGGTGGACTCGTCGGCCGCGAACTCGCCCTTCGACAGCGCGTAGCTGAGGTAGTAGATGGACCCGATGCCGCGCACGCCGAAGAAGGCGAGGGTGCGGCGCTCCCGCGGGCCGGTCTTCCCGCGGGCCAGGCTGATCCACCCGGTGACGGGCCGGATGAGGAGGATGAACACGGCGGCGACGACGACTTCGAGCGGGCGGAGGCCCTCGAAGAGTCCACGTGCCACGGCACCACCGAGCAGGACGAGCACGACGACCGTCAGCAGGCGCTCGAGCTGCTCGATGTAGCTGTGCAGGACCCCGTGGTAGCCGTGGGTCTGCTCCCCGGCGCGGATGGTGACGGCACACACGAACACGGCGATGAAGCCGTACCCCTCGACCGCCTCGGTCAGTCCGTAGGTCAGGAAGGTGGCGGCCAGTGCGACGAAGCCCTCGGAGTGGTTGGCCAGGCGGACGCTCTTGATGGGTGACCGGAAGAAGATGCGACCGAGCAGCATGCCGATCCCGACGCCGAACGCGCAGCCGATGATGATGCGCCACAGCACGTCGAGGAGGATCCACTCCGGGAACCAGGCCGACGGAGCGAGCCCCACGGTGCTGAGCAGGATGGCGAGGTAGACGAAGGGGAACGCGAGCCCGTCGTTCAGTCCTGCTTCCGAGGTCAGCCCGAACCGAACCTCGTCCTCGGCGTCCAGATCCTCTTCCGACTCCGACGGCTCGCCCACCTGGACCTCGGAGGCGAGGACGGGATCGGTCGGCGCCAGGGCGGCGGCGACCAGGAGGGCCGATGCGAGGCCGAGCCCGAGGACCCACATCCCCATGAGCGTCAGTCCGAGGATGCACAGGGGCATCGCGATGCCGAGGAGCCGCCAGGTGGTGGACCACCGACGCCAGCCGACCTTGCGGTCCAGGGCCAGTCCGGCGCCCATGAGCGAGATGATGACGCAGACCTCGCTGAGGTGGATGGTCACATCGCTGTACTTCATGGGGTCGGGGTCCGGGAGGTCCTTGGCGAACGTGAAGATGAGGATGCCGGCGGCGAGGAAGACCATGGGCATGGACACCGGGGCGCGCCTGAGCAGGCGCGGCAGGAGGGCAGCCGCGAACACGGCCAGTCCCGCAGCCGCGAACATGATGCTTGGAGCCTCGAACACGTGCAACCTCTTCCGTTTCGCTGCGACCTGATGCTCAGGCCCCGAGCCAAGAGTAGGGCAGGCCGGGGTGCCGCCGGAGCCCGCATGCCCGGTCACGGGGCCCGGTCGGCAGCGCGTAGACTGTCTGGCCGCTTCCGGCGCGATCACCGCCGTCGACCGGGGCTGTTCCGCGAAACGGGGCGCCGGGCGAGAAGAGCGCCACCGTCACGTGAGAGCATGGAATTATGCCCATTTCCACCCACCCCATGGTCGATGTCACGGACATCATCCGGATCGTGGGCGGCGCTGCGTTCCAGCGTGGGCAGACCTACGCCAAGGACGGCGCCGTCAGCTCCCTCACCTGGGACGCCGAGTCCAAGCTGCTGACCGGGAAGGTCCGTGGCACCGCGCCGAACGACTACAGGACCAAGCTGCGCCTCGGACTCAAGGGCGACGGCCGGTTCCGCCCCCTCGAGAACTTCTGCAGCTGCCCCATCGGCGCGGACTGCAAGCACGTGGCGGCCACAGCACTGCAGAGCAACACCGAGAACCTGCTGGCACAGCACGAACGCGAGCTCGGCGCCCGGTCCGCGCCGCGCCCGTCGGTCCCGGAGGGCTGGCAGGCGTCCCTCACGGATCTCCTGGCGGCCGATACCGCCGTCGACGCCGCGCCCGCCCCGCGCACGCCGCTGGGTCTGCAGTTCGAGCTGCGCACCCCCGAGGTCGCCGTGCAGCGGTGGGGCTCCGCCGCCGAACGCCAGGGCCAGCGCACCCTCAACACACGCCTCGGGGTGCGGCCGGTCAGCCAGAACGGCAAGGGCAAGTGGATCAAGAACAACCTGTCCTGGGGCAGCATCAGCTACCAGACGTACGGGCTGACGCTGGACCCGGACCAGCACCGGTGGTTCTCCCAGTTCCCGGCGCTGCACCGCGGCACCGGCGTCAACTACTTCGGCAACAACGACTCCTGGCTGTACCTCGACGACTTCAGCAATCCGCTGCTCTGGCAGCTGCTGGACGAGGCGCAGCGCCTGGGCATCGCCTTCGTGGGCTCGAAGAAGTCCGTGACGATCGAACTCGCGGCCCGCGCCACCCTGAAGCTCGACGCGACCGGGACGGAGGACGGCTCGCTGCGGCTGAGCCCGGCCCTCGACGTCGACGGCCGGCCCCACCCGTCCGAGACGGCGCACGTCATCAGCACGCACGGCATCTACACCGTCGCCCCCGATGACACGATCACCCTCGCCCCGACCTCGCGCAGGCTGACGTCGAAGGACATCGAACTCCTCCAGCGCGGGCACGCCGTCGTCGTCCCCGAGGAGGAGAAGTCCCTCTTCCTGCAGGACTACTATCCGAAGCTGCGGCAGTCCATCCACGTGGACAGCAGTGACGGCAGCGTGGAGCTGCCCGAGATCCAGCCCCCGGCGCTCGTCCTCACCACCGCCTACGGCGAGGACGGCTCGGTGGCCCTGGACTGGCATTTCGACTACACCCTCGGCGACGCCGTGCAGCGCCGGCCCTTCCGCCGCGGGGGCCCCGGCAGCGACGACGGCTACCGTGAGCCCGACGTCGAGGACGCCCTCGCGGCCTCCGCGCGTCAGGCCCTCGGCCCGCTCCCGATCAAATCGCTCAGGCTCGAGGACATGCAGGCCGTCGAGTTCGTGGAGGAGGTCCTGCCCCGGCTCGCGGAGCTCGACGGCGTGAGCGTCGAGATGGTCGGCGAGAAGCCCGACTACCAGGAGCTGACCGAGACCCCCACGCTGCGGATCAGCACCGTGGAGACGGAGGACCGCGACTGGTTCGACCTCGGCGTGATGGTGACCGTCAGCGGCCGCACCATCCCCTTCGACTCCATCTTCCGTGCTCTCGCCCAGGGCCGGAAGAAGCTGAAGCTCGTCGACAACAGCTATCTCTCGCTCGACCAGCCCGTCTTCGACCAGCTCCGCGAGCTCATCGAGGAGGCCCGGGCGCTGAGCGAATGGGATCCGGAGTCCGGGCTGCAGATCAGCCGCTACCAGGCGGGGCTGTGGGCGGACCTCGAGGAGCTCGCCGAGGAGACCGAGCAGGCGCAGTCCTGGCGTGACGCCGTGAGCGGACTGCTCGAACTCGAGGACGTCGCGGCCACCCCGGCCCCGGCGGGCCTGGTCGCCGACATGCGCCCCTACCAGGCGGAGGGTTTCAGCTGGCTCGCGTTCCTGTGGCGGCACCGCCTCGGCGGCGTGCTCGCCGACGACATGGGGCTCGGCAAGACCCTGCAGGCCCTGGCCCTGATGATCCACGCGAAGGAGACGTCGGGGCTCGACGCACCGTTCATCGTCGTCGCGCCCACCTCGGTGGTCCCCAACTGGTCCAACGAGGCACGCCGTTTCGCGCCGGGCCTGAAGGTCGTCGCCGTCACCGACACGCAGGGCGCCTCGGGCATCCCGATCGACGAGCAGGTGGGCGACGCCGACGTCGTCATCACCTCCTACACGCTCTTCCGGCTCGATTTCCCGGTCTACCAGGATCTCGCCTGGTCGGGTCTCGTCCTGGACGAGGCGCAGTTCGTGAAGAACCGCGCGTCGAAGGTGCATCAGGCGGCGAAGGACTTCGATGCGCCGTTCAAGCTCGCGATCACCGGCACGCCCATGGAGAACAACCTCATGGAGCTGTGGTCCCTGTTCAACATCGTGGCGCCCGGGCTCTTCCCCTCGGCGCGCAAGTTCACCGAGGACTACCGCACGCCGATCGAGAAGATCGGTGACAACCGTCCGCTCGTGCGGCTCCGCAAGCGCATCCGGCCGCTGATGATGCGGCGCACCAAGGAGGCCGTCGCCTCCGACCTCCCGCCGAAGCAGGAGCAGGTCCTGGAGGTGGAGCTCCACCCCGAGCACCGGCACATCTACGAGACGTACCTGCAGCGCGAGCGGCAGAAGCTCCTCGGGCTGATCGAGGACATGAACCGCAACCGCATGATCGTGTTCCGGTCCCTGACCCTGCTGCGCATGCTGAGCCTCGACGCCTCGCTCGTGGATCCTGCGCACGCGGGCGTCCCGTCGGCGAAGCTCGAGGTCCTGTTCGAGAATCTCGAGGACGTCCTCGCGGAGGGGCACCGGGCCCTCGTCTTCAGCCAGTTCACCTCCTACCTCAAGAAGGCCGCGGAGCAGCTGGACGCCCGCGGCATCGAGTACGCCTACCTGGACGGCTCCACCCGCAGCCGCGGCGAGGTGATCGACTCCTTCAAGGACGGCACGGCGCCCGTGTTCCTCATCAGCCTCAAGGCCGGCGGGTTCGGCCTGAACCTGACGGAGGCGGACTACTGCTTCCTGCTGGACCCGTGGTGGAACCCGGCCTCCGAGGCCCAGGCCGTGGACCGCACGCACCGCATCGGGCAGACCAAGAACGTGATGGTCTACCGCATGGTGTCCAAGGGGACCATCGAGGAGAAGGTCATGAAGCTCAAGGAGAAGAAGGCGAAGCTGTTCACGTCCGTCATGGACGACGACGCCATCTTCTCCTCGGCGCTGACCGCGGACGACATCCGGGGTCTGCTCGACGCGTAGGCGTGAGCGTTCCCTCCCGCGCCCGTCACCCGGCCAGTCCCCCACCCGGACAGTCCCCCACCTCTCCTCAGTGCGCACGTGTGGCGGGTGCACGACGACGGCACCCTCCCCACGTGCGCAACGAACCCCGTGTGCCGGGGTCAGTCGGGATCGTCCCGGTTCCGCAGCGCGGGATCGAGCAGCTCGGCGAAGGCGCGGGGCTGCGCCGCGATCCACCAGTGCCCGCCGGGGACGCTCGTGACGGTGAGGTCCGACACCCAGTCCTCGAGCCCGTCCACGAGGTGCGGCGAGAGGAAGGGGTCCTTCAGCGGGACGATCACGTGCACGGGGACGGTGATCGGTCGCCGCCGGGGCTGCCGCACCGCGGTGGACATGGTGGTCCGGTAGAGGGCGAGTCCCCGCACCGGGTCCTGCCCCACAGTGCGCCGCGCCGTGAGCTCGTAGCGCCGCGTCAGCGCGTGTCTCCAGAGCGCCTCCGGCAGGACGGGCAGCTGGAAGAAACCGACGTACCAGCTGCGCAGCACCTGCCCCACGCCCTGCGGCACCAGCCGGGGGTTCCTGAAACGCCCGCGCAGCCACCGGGAGAAATGCCGGAGGTCGGGTCCGGAGATGCTGGTGTAGTCGAGGATCAGCCCCTGCGCGCGCTCGTCCTGCAGGGCGGCCCAGCCCTGGATCGACCCCCAGTCGTGGCCCACCAGCCGCACACCGCCCGGCGTGTCCACGGCGTGGAGGACGGCGAAGATGTCCTCCACGAGCTCCGTCAGCGTGAACCCGGCGCCCTCGTGGGCACGGGACCGGCCGGCGTTCCGGGTGTCGAACGCGACCAGGTGGTGCGTCGCGGCGAGCTCCCGGAGCACCGGGTGGAAGACACGGTGATCGTCGGGGTAGCCGTGCAGGAGGACGAGGGTCGGCGTGGACGGGTCCGGATCGAGGCCGTACTCGAACACGGCGAGATCGGCGCCCCCCGACTCGATCCGCCGGTGCCGCTCGCGCAATAGGTCCATGGGGTTCACCCTAGGGGCTGCGTCGGTGCGGCGGAGGCATCTCCGTGCGGCGTCCGACCGTCCGGGCGGATCCTGCCGCCGTCGAGCCAGACGCTCCGGTGCGCGACGGCGTCGGCGAACGCGGCGTCGTGCGTGGCCATGAGCACACAGCCGCCGTCCCGGGTATGGCGGGAGAGGACGGTGGCGAGGAGGTGGCGCGCGGGTTCGTCGAGGCCTGCGGTGGGTTCGTCGAGGGCCCAGACGGCCGGGCCCGTGGCGATGAGGGAGGCCAGCGCCACCATGCGCCGCTGCACGAAGCACAGTTCGTACGGGTGCGCGTCCGCCAGCGCTCCGAGTCCCAGCGCGTCGAAGGCGAGCACGGCCCGCCGGGCGGCGTCGTCCTTCCGGAGCCCCACGGCGCGCGGGCCGTAGGAGACCTCGCGCAGCACCGTGCGCTCGAAGAGCTGCTGGTCGGTGTCCTGGAAGAGGTATCCGACGGTGGCCGCGAGGGTGCCCGTCGGCTGCCGGTCGATCCGCACCCCGCCCGCGGTGACCGAGCCGGTGTCAGCCCGGGACAGCCCGTTCAGGTGCTGCAACAGGGTCGACTTGCCGGACCCGTTGGGGCCGCGGACGGCGACCACCTCCCCCGCCCGGACGGACAGGTCGACGCCGGCCAGCCCCGCCGGCGGAGCCGCCGAGCCGGGTTCCGGGGGGTAGCGGAAGCCGAGTCCACGCACCGCGACGAGCTCGGGGACCGTGGGACCGACGGGACGCGGGGCGGCGTCGTCGCCCAGCCGGAGGGGCTCGCCCTCCGTGCCGATGCCGAAGCGCTGCAGCCCGGCCCGGCGTGCCTCCGCCAGTGGACCCTCGAACACGGAGCGGCCGTCGGCGAGCGCCAGGACGCGCGCACCCTGCGGGGCGTGCCGCGGCAGCATGGGTGCGCAGACCACCACCCCGGTGCCGTTCCGGCGGAGCGCCTCCATGGCCCCGGCGACGTCCCGGGCCGCGTCGTCGTCGAGCCCCTGGAACGGCTCGTCGAGGACGATGACCTCGGGCCGCTGGACCACGGCGGCGGCGATGATGGTGCGCTGCAGCTGCCCGCCGGAGAGTCTGCGGGGATCACGGCCCAGGAGGGATGTGAGCTTGAGTGCGGCTGCGACGTCGTCGACGGCCTGCCGCAGCTCCCGTGCGGGCATGCCCCGGTTGGCTGGACCGAAGGCGATCTCCTCCGCCACGGTGGAGGACATCATGGACAGCTGCCCCCAGGCGCCCTGGGCGACGTACGCCACCCTGGCGCTCCACCGCGCGGGATCGATCCGCGGGTCGCCCGGCAGCCCGCGGAAGCGCACGGTCTCGTCGTCGAGCGTGAGGGTCCCGGTGAACGTGGAGCCCGCGTCGGCCCCTGTCATGCCCGCGAGCAGCCGGGCGAGGGTCGTCTTGCCGGAACCGGAGGCCCCCACGACCACCAGGTGGTCCCCCGCCTCCACGGTGAGGGCGACACCGGCGAGCGCCCGCGCGCCGTCGTCGTAGGCGAAGCCCGTGCTGTCGAGGGCGATCATGCCGCCGCCGTCAGGAGCCGGGCGGCGGAGAACACACCGACGACGGCGACCATCGCGCGGCGTGCCGCGCGCTGGCGCGCCGTGTCCGAGTCCGGCAGGTAGCTCGTGCGCGGGCCCGTGGAGGAGAAGCCGCGGGCCTCGAGCATGCGGGTGCGCTCGGAGGCATCCACGAGCAACCCGATCACGAGGGGCGTGAGCACGGTCAGCAGGGCCCGGACACGGGAGAACGGGCCGCGCCCCACGACGAGGCCACGGGCCTGCTGGGCCCGCGAGATCCGGCGTGCGCGCTGCGCGACGTGCGGGATGAGCCCGACGGCGGATCCGACGACGAAGACGAGCTTCCGGTTCCAGCCGCGGTGCGTCATGGTGGCCAGGAGGTCGGGGATGTCCAGCGTCATCGCGGCCGTCAGCAGCACCGCGGTGAACACGGTCATGCGCAGGCCCATGAGGGTGGCGAAGGCCAGGCCCTCGGCGGTCACGCGGGCGACGCCGAGATCGAGCAGGACGGTGGTGCCCTCGGGGAAGAAGAGCCCGTGGAGCAGCAGGGAGGAGAGGAGCAGGGGCCCCGCGACCAGGATGATCGCGAGGCCGATCTGCCGGGGCCGGCCGGACAGGAGCACGGCAGGGAGCACCCCGAGGACCAGCACCGCGAGGGAGAACTCCCAACGGTTCACCACCAGGACGAGCACCACCAGCAGGACCGCGGCGAGCAGCTCGGTCAGGGGGTTGTAGATCCTGCGGCGGGGCATGGTTCAGCCGACGCTGGAGTCGTTCCCGCGGGCGGGGGTGGTGCTTCCGGCGCCGGTACCCGCGGTGGCGGTGCCGGACGTGGCGGTGGCGGACGTGGCGGTGGCGGTGCCGGACGTGGCGCCGGCGACGGCGGGGGTACCGGCCCGGTTGCCCACCACCCGGTACGTACGGGCGAAGGGGAACTGGCGGATGGCACGCTGCGGCAGCGCGTACACGATCAGGGCGACGATGACGAACACCACGATCTTGTCCAGCGAGTCGGAGAGCAGGCCCTGCTTCGTCGCCGCGACCAGCAGCTTGTCCCCCATCGAGCGGAACACGGCGATGATCGCGTTGGTCCCGAACGTCCCGGCGGCACCGAACATGAAGACGGCCACCGGCGCCGCGACGAGTCCGCCGACCGCTCCGACGACGAGCCCCGCCACCGGCACGAGGTACACGCGGCGGAACGCGCCATAGCGTGCGGCCAGGCCCGCGAGCAGCCCGATCAGGGCGGCGCCCGCCGCGAAGGGCAGCGCGAACGGATTGAAGAGACCCCAGATGGCGTTGCTGATCGCACCCGTCGCGGCACCCGCCGCGGGGCCGGCCAGGACGGCGACGAGGACGGTGCCGATGGCGTCGAGGTAGATCTGCATGCCCAGGGATCCGGCGATCTGTCCGATCGCGATGTTCAGGGCGATGCCGAGCGGCATGATCACCAGGGAACTCGTGCTGAGCATCGGCAGGATCCCGCCCACCAGGAGCGCCCCGCCTCCGAGGAAGCCGAAGAGCGAGACGAGCGATGCCGTGCTGCCCATGCCGCCGGCGATCTCCGCCGGCTGGACGACGACGAGGAACGCGTAGGTGGCCGCGATGAGCGCAGCCCCGAGGACGATCAGGAGGCGCCGCGGCCGTTCGGCGGCGGGCTCGGAGGCCAGGGTCAGGGATGAGCTCACGGTATTCCTTGGGCGCGGTGGAGGGATGAGGACGCACCTCATGTCACCTCGGCGCCGGCCGCGCAGCAGTGCGTGGCAGCTACCAGTGTACCGGGGGCTGCACCGCCGCACGGGGCCCTGTGACAGGAACGGGGTCGGAGGGAACCGTCCTCACCCGTGCAGGCGCGCGACGTCGGACAGCCTGCGCACCATCAGGTCGAACACCTTCGCGGGGTCGTTGCCCGTGACGATCCGGGCGTTGGGCTCCCGCTTCCACATCCCCGCAGAATCGGCGACCGTCTGTCCGAAGGTGAGCGAGGATCCGGTCTCGACGTCCACGGTCGCCAGGCGTTCCTCGAAGCCGGCCTCCCCCGTCGCGACCATCGCGGCGAACAGGTCGTGGAGGTGCGCGACGTACCCCTGGTCGTACAGGCGGTGGAACTCCATGTAGAACCGGAGGGCATCGGACACGCAGGCGACGACGGCGTTGCCGCTCCTGCTGCGCGTGCCCTCCGGTTCGTCAGGGTCGAGGACCTCCGGCCCGGCCCCGGCGGCACGGGAGAGGGCATCGACGTGCGCGGGGGTGCACTCGATCCGCTCCGTGGTCTCGAGCGCGCACACGATGGGCAGCTTCCCGAACGGCAGGCCCTCGTAGGCGGCATAGACCTCCTTCGCCGCGTGCGGGTCCACGTGCGTGTTCCACTCGGCGACCGGCGTCGTGTTCCCCGGATAGTTGAACGCCCCGCCCATGATGACGAGGCCCTTCAGGAGCATCGGGAGCTGCGGCTCGGCACGGAGCGCGAGCGCGAGGTTGGTGAGGGGGCCCGTGACGACCCCCGTGACCTGGCCGGGGTGGTTGCGGACGGCCTCGACCCAGACGTCCACGGCGTGGCGCTCCGAGACGCCGCCGCGCGGTGGGGGCAGCACGGCGTAGCCGATCCCCTGGTCGCCGTGCGTCTCCTCCGTGGTGACGAGCGGGATCTCCAGCGGTACCTCGCTGCCGACGGCGACCTCCACGCCGGTGCGGCCGCACAGCTCGAGCAGGGCGAGGTTGTTGGCGGCGACCTGGCGGGCGCCGACGTTGCCCGCGGTGCAGGTGATCGCCTCCAGCGTCACGTCCGGCGAGCCGAGGAGGTACAGGAGGGCGACGGCGTCGTCGATGCCGGTGTCGGCGTCGAGCAGGAGACGGTGCCGGCCGCGCTCGGGGGCCACCGTCAGTCCGCCGCCGTGGTGCGCAGCAGCTGCAGGCGGATGGTGCGCGCCGTCTCCATGTGCCGGCGGGCGATACCCCGGGCGTCGTCGCTGCGCCGCTCGGTGATGGCGCTGATCAGCGCCTCGTGCTCGAGGAGCACCTCCTGCCAGCGGTTCCCCACGGACAGCGTGGAGCGCGGCGTGTGGATGAGGTGGGTCGAGAGCCGCTGCAGGAGGTCCATGAGGATGGGGTTGCGCGCGGCCGCCCACAGTGAGGTGTGGAACTCGAGGTTGTTGGTGACTCGAGCGGTGTCGTCGGGATCGACGACGGCGCGGTCGCGTTCCAGCAGCGCCTCGAGGCGCATGATGTCCGCGGCTCCGCGATTGAGCGCGGCCTGCCCGGCGGCCTCCTCCTCGAGCATCACCCGGAGGTCGTAGATCTGGATGACTTCCTGGGGGTCGATCTGCGGGACCTGGAGTCCGCGGGCGGCGCGTTCGAGCAGCCGTTCGTGCTGCAGGCGACTGAGCGCCTCGCGCACCGGGGTCCGCGACACGCCGAACCGCTCCGAGATGACCACTTCCCGCAGCGCCGTCCCGGGCGGGTGCACCCCGGCGAGGATCTCGCTGCGGAGGACGCGGAAGATCGCGTCGCCGTCCACCCGCGCCGACAGTTCCGCGGACTCGGCCATGGCGCCCTCCTCGGAGGTCTCGTGGTGCGGATGGTCAGGGCCACAGGCCCTGCTGGCGGCCCGGGCCGGGAGGCAGGCCTCCCGGCCCGGGCCGTGGGTGGACGCTAGCTCGCGAGCTGGCGCAGCACGTACTGCAGGATGCCGCCGTTGCGGTAGTAGTCCGCTTCACCCGGCGTGTCGATGCGCAGGACGGCATCGAACTCGATCGGCGATCCGCCGTCGGCCGGGGTGGCGCTGACCTTCACCGTCCGGGGGGTGCGGCCCTCGTTGAGCTCGGTGACACCGCTGACCGCGAAGGTCTCCGTGCCGGTGAGGCCGAGGCTCTCCGCGTTCTGGCCTTCGGGGTACTGCAGGGGCAGGACGCCCATCCCGATGAGGTTCGAGCGGTGGATGCGCTCGTAGCTCTCGGCGACGACGGCCTTGACGCCGAGCAGTGCGGTGCCCTTGGCAGCCCAGTCACGCGAGGACCCGGAGCCGTACTCCTTGCCGGCGAGGACCACGAGGGGCGTACCTGCCGCGCGGTAGTTCTCGGCGGCGTCGTACACGGCGGCCTGCGGCCCGTCCGGCTGCGAGAAGTCCCGCGTGAACCCGCCCTCGACGCCGTCGAGCAGCTGGTTCTTGATGCGGATGTTCGCGAACGTGCCGCGGATCATGACCTCGTGGTTGCCACGGCGCGAGCCGTAGGAGTTGAAGTCCTTGCGCTGGACGCCCTTCTCGGTGAGGTACCGGCCGGCCGGGGTGTCCGACTTGAAGGACCCTGCGGGCGAGATGTGGTCGGTGGTGACCGAGTCTCCGAGCTTCAGCAGCACCCGGGCGCCGTCGATGTCCTCGACCGGGCTCGTCTCGCGCTGCATGCCGTCGAAGTATGGAGGCTTCCGCACGTAGGTGGACTCGGGATCCCAGGCGAAGGTGTCGCCGTCGGGCGTGGGCAGGGACTTCCAGCGGTCGTCGCCCTCGAAGATCGTGCTGTAGCTCGAGGTGAACATCTCCTCGTCGATCGAGGAATCGATGACCTGCTGGACCTCGACCGGGTTGGGCCAGATGTCCTTCAGGAAGACGTCGTTGCCGGCCTCGTCCTGGCCGAGGGGCTCGGTGTCGAAGTCGAAGTCCATGGTGCCGGCGAGTGCGTAGGCGACCACCAGCGGCGGGGAGGCCAGGTAGTTCATCTTCACGTCCGGGTTGATGCGGCCTTCGAAGTTGCGGTTGCCGGACAGGACGGCGGTGACGGCGAGGTCGTTGTCCTGGATGGCCTGCGAGATCTCGTCCTCCAGCGGGCCGGAGTTGCCGATGCAGGTGGCGCAGCCGTAGCCGACCGTGAAGAACCCGAGCTTCTCCAGGTACGGGATCAGGCCCGACTTCTCGTAGTAGTCGGTGACGACCTTCGAGCCCGGGGCCACGGAGGTCTTGACCCACGGCTTGGACACGAGGCCCTTCTCGACGGCGTTGCGCGCCAGGACCGCGGCGGCGAGCATGACCGACGGGTTGGACGTGTTGGTGCAGGACGTGATCGACGCGATGCTGACGGCACCGTGGTCGAGCTCGAACTCGCGGCCGTCCTTCATGGTCACGCCGACCTTCTTCGACGGGCGCGTGGAGCCGTTCGATCCGGCGGCGACGGTCTCGCGGGGCTCCGCGTTCTCGTCCGTGACCGTCGACGTCGTACCGGGCGTGAAGCTCGGTGCGTCGGACGCGGGGAAGCTCTCCTGGGAGGACTCGTCCACCGTGCCACCGGGCGCGAACGTCAGCTCGGGGTCGTTGGAGTAGTTGCGCAGGTCCTCGCGGAACTGGGCCTTGGACCGGCTGAGCTCCACGCGGTCCTGGGGGCGCTTGGGACCGGCGATGGAGGGGACCACCGTGGACAGGTCCAGTTCCAGGTACTCGGAGAAGCGGATCTCGTGGGACGGATCGTGCCAGAGTCCCTGCTCCTTGGCGTAGGCCTCGACCAGCGCCACGTTCTCGGCCGGGCGGCCCGTGAGGCGCAGGTAGTCGAGCGTGACGTCGTCGATCGGGAACATGGCGGCGGTGGAGCCGAACTCGGGGCTCATGTTGCCGATGGTCGCGCGGTTGGCGAGGGGCACGGACGCGACACCCTCCCCGTAGAACTCGACGAACTTGCCGACCACGCCGTGCTTGCGCAGGATCTGCGTGATGGTGAGGACGACGTCGGTGGCGGTGGCGCCGGCGGGGATCTCACCGGTGAGCTTGAAGCCGACCACGCGCGGGATGAGCATGGAGACGGGCTGGCCGAGCATGGCGGCCTCCGCCTCGATGCCGCCGACGCCCCAGCCGAGCACACCGAGGCCGTTGACCATCGTGGTGTGCGAGTCGGTACCGACGCACGTGTCGGGGTAGGCGCGGAGGACGCCGTCCACCTCGCGGGTCATGACGGTGCGGGCCAGGTACTCGAGGTTCACCTGGTGCACGATGCCCATGCCCGGCGGGACGACCTTGAAGTCGTCGAACGCGGTCTGGCCCCAGCGGAGGAACTGGTAGCGCTCCCCGTTGCGCTGGTACTCGATCTCCATGTTGCGCTCGAGGGCGCCGGCGTTGCCGAACACGTCGATCTGGACGGAGTGGTCGATGACCATCTCGGCGGGCGCGAGCGGGTTGACGCGCTTGGGGTCTCCACCCAGGTCGGCGACGGCCTCACGCATCGTTGCGAGGTCGACGACGCAGGGGACGCCCGTGAAGTCCTGCATGATCACGCGCGCCGGGGTGAACTGGATCTCCGTGCTGGGCTCCGCTGCGGCGTCCCACTGCGCGAGGGCGCGGACGTGGCCTGCCGTGATGTTCGCGCCGTCTTCGGTGCGCAGCAGGTTCTCCAGCAGGACCTTGAGGCTGAACGGAAGGTTCTCGGCGCCTTCGACCGCGCTGAGCCGGAAAATTTCGTAACTGGCGCCTGCGACGTCGAGAACGCCCTTTGCGCCGAATGAGTCCGCGGTCGACATGACGTTGGCTCCCTTCAGAGAGGTTGTGGAATAGCACCATCCTATTCCACGACCGGGGACACTGTATACAGTCGTACACCGTGTCCCCGACCTCTCGGGACGATCCGGGCGAACGGGCTCAGGCCTTGTGGCGGACCGCGCCTTCGCGCTCCGCGCCGGACTGCAGCCCGGCCATGAGCGCCGCGTGTTCCTGGGACTCCACCCGGCTGTGGTCCACGACCGGGCCGGTCCCGGCGATCTCGCGGATGAGTTCGATCCCCGCGACCGCTTCCTCTTTCGATGTGTAATAAGCGGACACTGCCACGAGCGTTCCATCCGGAGCGGTCAGTTTCACCCGGAAACCGTCGTCGTGAGCGTCCACCAGTTTGAAGTACCCAGCCATCGTCTTACCTCCTTGTAAGGGACAACTTCTGCAACCTGTGATCCTCTAGCATAAGCATACTTACCGCCTCTGACACGGGGTCGTCGGATGGAATCGACCACCCGCCCGATCCACCGGCCGACGCCTGCGCAGGACACAGAAGGAGCACCATGACCGAGCCGAGCAGCGCAGGACATCCCGACGGCGGAACCCGGGCGCCCGGGCATCCCGACGACGGACACTCCGACGGCCGTCCCGCCCCTGATCGGCGCGAGGAGATCCTGGAACCGTCCCCCGGGGCGGGCCACCATGCCGCGAGCATCAGGGACGAGCAGGGGATCCACGAGGCCGGCGCCGTGCCGCCCGCGTACGACGGCGACGACCCGGCAGGCGGGCAGGACGACGCGCACCATCGGCGCCGCCCGGAGGACGCCGCCCTCGAGCACGACACGTGGGACGGCGGGGCCGCGGATCGCTGACGCTGCTCAGCGGCCCAGCCCCGCGAGCCGGGCCACGAGGGACGACGGCGTCACCCGCGTGAGCGCCACGAGGGCCTTGTAGCGGACGCTGGGAACGGAGACGGCCTTGCCGGCCGCGGTGTCGCGCAGTGCGTCCCGCACCACGAGACCGACATCGAGCCACATGGCGGCAGGGATGGACGAGGCCTCCATCCCCATGCGCTGGTGGAACTCCGTGCGGACGAAGCCGGGGCAGACCGCCGTCACCCGGATCCCCTCACGCCCGTACACCACGTTCGCCCAGCGGCTGAAGCTGATCATGGCCGCCTTCGCGGCGCCGTAGGTGCCCCGCGGCGTGAATCCGGCGACGCTCGCCACGGTGATGATCGTGCCGGCACGCCGGGGCCGCATCGACTGCAGGGCCGCATGCGCCAGGGCGAGGGGCACCTCGACGTGGATCCTCAGGTGGCGGATCTCGTCCTCCAGAGCGTTGTCAGCGAACGGCCCGACCAGGCCGTATCCCGCATTGTTGACGAGCACCGTGACGGGCGCCGAAGTGTTCTCCGCGGTCCGCAACCGGTCCAGCACGCGCGCGAGGCCGTCGTCGTCGAGCAGGTCCGCGGCGATCGTATCGACCCCGACACCCTGCGCCCGATACGTCGACGCTGCATCCCCGAGCGGGCCCGGTGACCTGGCGACCAGCACCAGATCGCATCCTCGGGCCGCGAACTGGCGCGCGAATTCGGCGCCGATCCCCGACGTGGCTCCGGTGATCAGGACGGTCTCGGTCATTTCCCCACCCTCCCCCACACCTGTCGGCGACACAAGGGACGGACCCGAGGGACGGCCCGCGGATCCGCCGTCCGGCCATGCAACGTCGATGCGACCCCCGGCGGTGTACGTTCGCGCTACCGGCGGGCAGACGACGCACACCTGCGCGTTCCGTCCGTCGAGTCCAGCGCCGGCACAGCCGGCGCGACCGATGTGTCACGAGAGGAAGTTCCATGAGCGGTAACAGAGCTGTTGCGTACAAGGGACCAGGGAAAGTGGAGGTCATCGACACCGAGTACCCCACATTCGAACTGAAGGACGGGCCGGGGGTGAATCCGGCCAACGTGGGCCGGGCCCTCCACCACGGCGTGATCCTCAAGACCGTCACGACCAACATCTGCGGATCGGACCAGCACATGGTGCGCGGGCGCACGACGGCGCCGGCGGACCTCGTGCTGGGCCACGAGATCACAGGCGAGGTCGTCGAAGTGGGGCGCGACGTCGAATTCATCAAGAAGGGGGACATCTGCTCCGTCCCCTTCAACATCGCCTGCGGGCGGTGCAGGAACTGCAAGGAACGCAAGACCGGCATCTGCCTGAACGTCAATCCGGCCCGCCCCGGTGCCGCCTACGGCTACGTGGACATGGGCGGCTGGGTCGGCGGGCAGGCCGAGTACGTCCTGGTGCCCTACGCGGACTGGAACCTGCTGAAGTTCCCGGACCGGGACCAGGCCATGGCGAAGATCCTCGATCTGACGATGCTGTCGGACATCTTCCCCACCGGCTATCACGGTGCCGTCACGGCGGGCGTCGGCGTGGGATCGACGGTCTACATCGCCGGCGCCGGCCCCGTGGGTCTCGCCGCCGCGGCGTCGGCGCAGCTCCTGGGTGCCGCCGTCGTGATCGTGGGCGACCTCAACGAGGACCGGCTGGCCCAGGCACGGAGCTTCGGTTGCGAGACCGTCGACGTGTCCAAGGGTGATCCGCGGGATCAGATCGAGCAGCTGCTGGGCGTACCCGAGGTCGACTGCGGCGTCGACGCCGTGGGCTTCGAGGCTCGTGGCCACGGAAAGGGTGCAGCGACCGAGGCACCCGCCACGGTGCTCAACTCGCTGATGCAGGTGACGGCCGCCGGCGGTGCACTCGGCATCCCGGGCCTGTACGTCACCGGAGACCCGGGAGGCATCGACGAGGCCGCGAAGGTCGGGTCGCTGTCGATCAGTCTCGGTACCGGGTGGGCGAAGTCGCTGTCCTTCACCACCGGACAGTGTCCGGTGATGAAGTACCACCGCGGCCTGATGATGGCGATCCTGCACGATCGTGTGCAGATCGCCAAGGCCGTGAACGCGAAGGCGATCGGCCTGGACGACGCGCCCCGCGGCTACGAGGAGTTCGACGCCGGAGCTGCGACCAAGTACGTCATCGATCCGCACGGGATGGTTGCCGCCTGATCAGGCCGTGGCCCGCGTGAGCGGGACCGGAAGGGGCTCGGACCGTCACGGTCCGGGCCCCTTTTTCGGGCCCTCCCTACGCCTTTTCCTGCGTCCAGGATCACCCGCCGCGGGTGAGTGTCCCAGACCAGGCCCGATAGGTCCAGCAAAAATTCCCAATTTCACAGAATGTCAATCACGGTTCAGTACCGATTTGGCATCGAAACGAAAATACTCTACGGTAGGGGCAGTTCCCCTTCAGGGGAAAGCGAAAACGCTGCCGCTCGGCGAGCAGCGATGAATGCCCGGCACCGCCCTCCACCGCTCGTTGCTCAATAGGCGGCTGCCGAACCATGACCTCTAATACTGTCGAGGTGAGCAGCGGCGCGAAGAAGTCCGGGGACGGACCTAGTGCAGGTGGCCTTTCGGAGCATCGTAACGCCATGAACACTAACAAATTCAGCACCAGCGCCCGTCGCGGACTCGCAGCAGTAGCACTCACCGGCCTCGGCCTCGGCGCAGCGGCCGGTGCGGCCAACGCCGCCCCCGCCAGCGACTGGGATGCACTGGCACAGTGCGAGAGCGGCGGAAACTGGGGCATCAGCACCGGCAACGGCTTCTCCGGCGGACTGCAGTTCACCCCGTCGACCTGGGCCGCCTTCGGCGGTCAGGGAGCTCCCCAGAACGCTTCGCGTGAGCAGCAGATCGCCGTCGCCGAGAACGTGCTCGCCGGTCAGGGCTGGGGCGCATGGCCCGCCTGCTCCGCCAAGCTCGGCCTGAGCAGCGCCGCCACTCCGGGCGGCGCAGTGCAGTTCCAGGAAGCCGCCGCTCCGGTCCAGGTCCAGGCTCCCGCCGTCCAGGCCCCCGTTGCGCCCGTCGTCCAGGCTCCGGTCCAGGCCCCCGTTGCGCCTGTCGCCCAGGCGCCTGTCGTCCAGGCACCCGCCGTCCAGGCGCCCGTCGCCGTCCAGGCTCCCGCCGTCGCCCCCGTGGCGCTGAGCGGCCAGACCTACACCATCCAGTCCGGTGACACCCTCAGCTCGATCGCCGACAAGCTCGGCGTCGTCGGCGGCTGGCAGGCACTGTTCGCTGCGAACACCGATACCGTCATCCACGCGGACCTGATCTTCACCGGTCAGACCCTGCAGCTCCCGGCCTAGTCCAGGAGCCCCCCGGGTCCGGTAGCGTACAGAGCGCCCGCCGCCCGCACAGCACGAACACCGGAGCCCCCGTCGTCACGACGGGGGCTCCGGTGCATTCAGCCCCGGGTGATACCGGGGATCAGCTGCAGGACGTGGCGTCGACGTCGATCTTCAGGTTGTGGGGTACCGAGTAGTCGCGGTCCGGGGAGGAGAACGCCACGAGGATGTTCTCGGCGCTGCCGTGGGTGACGCCGTCGGCGAGTTCCACCGTGACGATGATGTTGATGTGGGCGTCGGGCAGGAACCGGTAACCCTCCGCGGGCACGGGCGGGCCGATCGGCTCGGCCGGCTTCGTCGGGGTGGGTGCAGCCGTGTGCTCCTCGTGCGCACCGGCCTCCGGTGCCGTGTGGTGATGTCCCTCGCGGTTCGCGGTCTGCACCTTCGCCGAGACGATGTCCAGGCCCTCCGGGTCGCCCAGGGCCATCTCGCCGAACGTGAAGGTCTCGAGGGTGGGATTGTGCAGCATGACGGTGTAGCGCAGACGGCTGTCCCGGGGCTGGACACCGCACAGTTCCGCGCCGTCGACACCGACGTTCAGGGGATCATCGCCGAGGTCGCTGCCCACGGGCTCGGCCCTGCTGCCGTCCGGATCGGAGACCGCGGCGGGCGCCGACCCCCGGCTGCCGTCCGCTGTGTTCACCCCGAGCGGGTTCTCCTCGGCGGTCCCGCATCCGGCGAGCGCCAGGGACGTGGCGAGCGCGACGGCGCCGAGTGCGGCGCCACGACGGTGCGGCAGTACGGTCAGGAATTTCACGGTGAGCCCATTCATGTCGGCCGTCCACCGGATCACGAACGTCCGGCGCTGGTGCCTGCTATTCGTTCAGCACCCCGCCACGGCTTGGTCCGGGCGCCGGGGCGATCGCCCCGGCGCCCGGCAGTCCCTCAGGCGAGAGGCGTGCCTCCGGTGACGCCGAGGATCTCCCCGGAGACGTACCGTGCATCGTTCGAGGCGAGGAAGACGTATGCACCGGCCAGTTCCGCCGGCTGCCCCATCCTGCCCAGCGGTGTACCCTCGCCGAAGGATTCCAGCTTCTCGCTGGTGGTCGTCGCGGGCTGCAGGGGCGTCCAGACAGGCCCGGGCGCGACGGCGTTGACGCGGATCCCGCGCTCCCCCAGCAGCTCGGCCAGGCTGAACGTCAGGTTGTTGAGCGCGGCCTTGGTCGCGGCGTAGTCCATGAGGTTGCGGGACGGGTGGTAGCCCTGCACGGACGTGGTGTTGATGATCGAGGCTCCGGCCGTCAGGTGGGGCAGGGCCGCCTGCGTGAGCCAGATCGTCCCGTACACGTTGGTCTCGAAGGTGCGCCGGAGCTGGTCGGCGTCGACGTCGGGCAGACCGTTCGGCTGCGCGATGTGGTAGCCCGCGTTGTTCACGAGGATGTCCAGGCCGCCGAGGCCGTCCACCACCTCAGACACGGCCGAGGCGGCATAGGCCTGGTCGCGGAGGTCGCCCGGCACGGCCAGGGCGGTCCGGCCCTCGGCGCGGATGAGTTCGAGGCAGCTGGCGCCGTCCTCCTCCTCCTCGGGGAGGTACCCGATGGCGACGTCGGCCCCCTCCCGTGCGAAGGCCAACGCCACGGCCCGGCCGATGCCGGAGTCGCCGCCGGTGATGAAGGCGCGTCGGCCGTTGAGGCGCCCGTGCCCGGTGTAGCTGTCCTCGCCGTGGTCGGGGCGGGGGTCCATGCGCTCGGTGAAGCCGGGGTACTGCTGCAGTTCGGTCGAGGGATCGACGGCGGGGCCGCGGGGGTCGTCCTGGTCGAGGGTGCCTGTCGGTTCGTTGGACATGATGCTCCTGGTGACGGTGGGAGGGTGGATACTAAGCCTACTGTCATTGTGTTTGGGGCGTCAGTCCTCTAGTAATGGACATATGACTGCGATCCTGAGGTCCCTCGAAACCGCCGTACCCGACACGATCATGGTGCAACCCCAGGTCCGCGATGTCTTTGCCGCGCAGCCGGGCCTCACGCGGCTCGGTCGGCGCCTGGTCGGGGCGGCCTTCGATTCCTCGGGCATCGCCACGCGCTACACCGCCGTCAGGGAGCTCACCCTCGACGCCGCGGCCGAGGATCCCGTGTTCTTCGACCAGAAGGAGCTGCGGATCCTGACGCCGAGCACCAAGACCCGCAACGAGGTCTACGCCGAGGAGGGGACGAAGCTCTTCATCGAGGCGGCCCGCAAGGCGCTGGACGCCGCGCAGGGCATCGGGGCGGCGGACGTCACGCATGTCGTCACGGTGTCCTGCACCGGCTTCTTCGCCCCGGGCCCCGACTACAAGGTGGTACGCGCGCTGGACCTCAGTCCCTCCGTGCAGCGCTACCACCTCGGTTTCATGGGCTGCTATGCGGCCTTCCCGGCGCTGCGCGCCGCCAAGGCCTTCTGCGACGCCGACCCCGACGCCGTCGTCCTCGTGATCGCCGCCGAGCTGTGCTCCCTCCACGTCCGGTCCTCCAACAACCCCGACACCATCGTCGGCTCGTCGCTGTTCGCGGACGGTGCCGCGGCGGCGATCGTCTCCGCCCGGGACCTCCCCCTCACCGGGCCGGCACTGACGCTCGACCACTTCGAGACCGTCCTGACCCCGGTGGGCGAGGAGTCCATGGCCTGGAACATCGGCGACGAGGGGTTCGAGATGGTCCTCGGCACGTACGTCCCCCACATCATCGACGAGCACATCATCGGGGCCCTCGAACCCCTGCTCGCCCGTGACGCGTCGCTGCAGGGCCTGGACTACTCGGAGATCGAGCACTGGGCCATCCACCCGGGGGGACGCAGCATCCTGGACAAGGTCGAGGCCAAGCTCGGCCTGACCAAGGACCAGCTCGTCCCCGCCCGCGAGACGCTGCGCGACTACGGCAACATGAGCAGCGCGACGGTGATGTTCGTCCTGAAGAACATCCTCGACCAGCCGGGCTCCGACGGGAACAACCGGATCTGCTCCATGGCCTTCGGTCCGGGACTCACGGTGGAGACGGCCCTGCTCACGAGGATCGGTGCCGGACCGGCTGCCGGGGCCGCGCCGGCGACGACGGCGGACGCCGCGCCCGCGGGCGGCCAGGACGACGTCGTGCCCGCCGATCTGGCGCCCATCCTCACCGACGCTGGCGCATGAGGCCTCGAGGGTTCCTCGCCGAACGCGATCCGGACGCCGTCGAGGAGATGGACCGGCCCGACTGCGACCCCGGCCGGCTCGACCGCACATACGCCCAGTTCGGACTGGTCAACGCCGTCGTCTCCGGATGGCGCAGGACGTACACCTCGCTGCTCCGCCCGGTGTTCTCCCGGGACCGCACCAATACGCTGCTGGACATCGGCGCCGGCGGCGGGGACGTCCCGCGCGCCCTCGCCCGCTGGGCCCGGCTCGACGGCTTCCCGCTCGAGGTGACGGCGATCGACCCCGACGAGCGGGCGTACGCCTTCGCCACCTCGCGGCCGCCCCTGGCCGGCCTGTCCTTCCGGCGGGCGCTGAGCTCCGAACTCGTGGCCGAGGGGGCGATGTTCGACGCCGTGGTCTCCAACCACGTGCTCCACCACCTCGACCGCCCCGCGTTCGACGGACTGCTCGACGACACCGAACGCCTGACGCGCACGGTCGCGGTGCACAGCGACATCGCACGGCACCCGCTCGGCTACGCACTGTTCTCGGCGGGCACCCTCCCGCTGCCCGGCTCCTTCATCCGGCAGGACGGCCTGACCTCCATCCGCCGCAGCTACACGCCGGGCGAGCTGCGCGCGGCGACCGGCGGACGCGGGCAGTGGACGGTCCGCACGGCCGTGCCGTTCATCAACCTCCTCGTCCTCGAGCGCGGCGTCCCGGCGGGAGACGACGATGCATGACGTGATCGTGGTCGGCGGCGGGCCCGTCGGCCTCTACACCGCCCTGCTGCTGCGCCAGGCCGGGCTCGACGCCGTCGTGCTCGAACGCCGCCCCGAGCGCAGCGGCCATTCGCGGGCCATCGGCATCCACCCGCCGGCACTGCGGGCCCTCGACACCGGAGGCATCGCCGACGACCTGCGCGCACGCGGGGTGCGGATCCGGGACGGCATCGCCAGGAGTGCGGGCCGGGACGTGGGCACCATCTCCTTCGCGGCACTCCCGGGCGAGGAGACGTACGTCCTCGCCGTGCCGCAGGCCGTCACCGAGGAGATCCTGGAACGCCACCTCGAGGACGGGTTTCCGGGCACGCTGCGCCGCGGCGTCGCCGTCGTCACCACGCACGACGCCGGGGACCACGTCCTGGCCGTGACCCGGGAGCAGGGCGAGGACGCCGTCCTCCAGGCGAGGCTGGTCGTCGCGGCGGACGGCGCACGGAGTTCCATCCGCGACGACGCCGGGATCCGCGCGCCCTCGCGTCGCTACCCGGACTGCTACGTCATGGGCGATTTCGACGACGCCACGGGCGACGGCGACGACGCCGTCCTGTATCTGGAGAGCGGAGGGATCGTCGAGTCCTTCCCCCTGCCCGGGGGCATCCGACGCTGGGTGGTGCGGGTCGGCTGCCCCGTGGACCGCCCGACGGCCGCGGGCCTCACCCGGCTCATCCGTGAGCGGACGGGGGTCGGCGTCGACCCGGTGACCACCTCGATGCTGAGCGCGTTCGAGGTGCGGTCACGGCTCGCCCGCCGTCTGGTCTCCGGGCGCACCGTACTCGTGGGGGACGCCGCCCACGAGGTGTCCCCCATCGGCGGGCAGGGCATGAACCTGGGCTGGCTCGACGCCGTCGATCTGGTGCCGATCATCGCGGCGTCACTGCGGGACGGACAGGACGTCGGCGTGCGGCTCGCGCGCTACGAGAGGGACCGTCGGGCGCAGGCGGCCCTGGCCCGCCGTAAGGCCGCCATCAACATGGCGCTGGGGCGCCCCCTGCCGGGTTCGATCCTGCGCCCGCGCAACGCGCTCCTCGGGGCGCTGATCAGGAACAGCACCGTCCACGCCGGAGTGGCCCGCGCGTTCACCATGCAGTAGCCCACCCGGGCCCGGACGACAGAACCCCGCAGGAACCGCCGCCGGGCGCCGGACGGCGTGGGGCGGGGTTGCTGCGGGGTTCTGTCGTGCCCTGCGGGACTACTTGCGGAGCAGGCCCTTCTTGACGTTCTCGGGACGCTGCATCTCGCCCTGCTTCGCACCCAGCACCACGACGATGGCGCTGACGACGGGCAGGAGCCATTGCGTGATCTTGAGCTGGGACTGTGCCTTGGCCAGTTCGTCGCTCGCTCCGGGGCGGGGCTCGGTGGCGCCCGCGCTGCCCTGGTCGGCGAGCTCGCCGACCTTCTTGCCGAGGATGCCCGAGTACAGCGAGAGGGCCATGCCGATCACGGTGACCACGGACTTCACGACGGTGTTGGACCCGACGGAGTCCTGGGCGGCGACGCGGCCCTTGTTGCCGAGGATCAGGCCGATGCCGCCGATGGCGTGCGCGGCGAAGGCCGCGGTCTGGACCGGGGCCCACTTCGCCCAGCCGAGCGAGGACAGGCGCGTGCGCTCCTTGGGGTCCTTCGCCTTGCCGGTGGCTCCATTGAGGCCGACGGCGCCCATCAGGGTTCCACCGAACCAGGCTGCCGCGCCGAGATCGTGGGCGGATCGTGCCAAAAGATTTCCTGCCATGATGTAAAGCTCCTTCGAGGTTGGTTCGACCTACCCCCAATAACTATCAGCCTGCTTAGGATTAAGCCATAGCACCCCGAAGAATCCGATCGGTGTGTGCATTTCCCCCGGAACTGCTACGAAGGGCGACCCATGACGGAGAACCAGCACGATCTCGACGAGATATGGACGCAGTGGAAGGACGCGGTGAACATGAGCCCGTCCCGGCTGGAGACCTGGCTCGACACCGAGGAGTCCCGGTCGGTGGGCCAGAAGGAGCCGGACGGCGGCGAATCCGTGGGCCACCGGTCCGGCAGGCACATCATCGGCATCCTGCGCACCCGGAAGGACGATCTCACGGGCGAGGACGTGGAGCACATGCGCAAGGTCGTGGGCTACGTCCACCGCCATCTGGCGCAGAAACCCTCGAAGGAGGACATCGAGACCTCGAAGTGGCGGTACTCCCTGATGAACTGGGGCCACGATCCGCTGACGTAGCGGGACACGACGAGGGGCGCCCGGTGCCGGGCGCCCCTCGTCGTGCCCACCGCTACTTCCTCGACGCTACTTCTTCGACAGCGCGCTTTCCTTGTGCGCGGCCTGCTTGCCCGACTTCGCGCTCTCCACGGTGTAGTAGGGCTCGTCCTTGGAGGCGTTGAACTTCTGGTCGTCGAAGCTGAATTCCTTCTCGTGCTTCTGGACGACCTTCCCCTCGGTCGTGCCCTGCGGAGTGTTCCAGGTGACCTCGTCGCCCTTGCTGAATGCCATGGCGTTCCTTCCTCGGTGTACATGGTCGAGCGGTTCCTCCGACACTCTCACCCCGTGGAGGAAAAAGGAAGCCTACTGATCAAGATGGGTTGGGGCGAACAGCCGCATGAGTGTCTCGACGACGACGACGTTGGGGCCCTCCCCTGCGAGGCTCTCCCGGAGCGCCTCGCCGATGTCCTCCGGCGCGACCCTGCGTGCCGGCACGCCGAACGATTCCGCGAGCGCCACGAAGTCCGGCCGGGCGAGCTCGGTCGCCGTGGCCTGACCGAAGGCGCCCTCCATGTACTCGCGGAGGATCCCGTAGCCGCCGTCGTCCACGATCAGCCAGGTGACGGGGGTGTCGTGCTGCCGCGCGGTGGCGAGCTCGGCGATGGAATACATCGCGGAGCCGTCCCCGGAGACGGCGAGGACCCGCGCGGGCAGGCCGTGGGACTCCAGCCCGACGGATCCGCCGATCGCGCCGGGGAAGCCGAAGCCGAGGCCGCCGGCCCCCTGGGCCGAATGGAACTGTCCCTCGCGGGCGTCCCAGCAGCTCCAGGCCCAGTACGCCGAGATGGTCATGTCCCAGAAGGTCTGCATGCCGGCCGGGACGGCGTCACGGATGTCCTGCATGAACGCGCGTTCCTTGCCGAGGTCCTGGGCGTCCAGCCGTGCGCGGACCCGCCCGAGGGTCCCGGCGACGAGCGCCGCGGCGTCGTACCCGGGCAGGCGGCGGCGGTCCAGCGGCTCGAGCGCCTCGTCGAGCGCGGCGAGTGCCTGTCCGGCGTCGGCGCGGATGCCGAGCGCCGGCCGGTTGGACTCGAGGACGCGGGGTTCTGCGTCGATCTGGATGATGCGCCCCCGCGGCTCCATGGTGAAGTAGTTGGACGTCACCTCGCCGAGGGACGAGCCGATCACCAGCAGCACGTCGGCGTCCTCCAGGACCTCCGTCACGTAGCGGTCCTCCACCCAGGACTGGAGGGAGAGCTCGTGGTCCCAGGGGAAGGCGCCGTTGCCGCCCGGCGAGCAGACCACCGGCGCACCGAGCTTCTCGGCGATCGAGAGCAGCCACTTCTCCGCCCTGCCACGCCGCGCGCCGCCACCGGCGACGATCGCGGGCCGCTTCGAGTCCTTCAGCCAGGCGACGGCCTCGCGCACCAGTTCGATCCTCGGCGGGTTGTCGAAGGGCTCCGCGAGCGCGTCCTCCACCTGCGGGACCATCACGGGGTCCAGCAGCACGTTCTGTGGCACCTCGACCCACACGGGTCCCTGCGGCGAGGACACGGCCTCGGTCCAGGCGTCCTGGATGGCGGAGGGGATGCCGGAGGCGTGCTGGATGAGCCGCTGGCTCTTCGTGACGTTCGCCGCCGAGGCCTTCTGGTCGTCCAGCTGGTGGAGCATGCCCTTGCGCCGCGCACCCAGGCCTTCGAGCGGGATCTGGCTCGCGACGACCACCATGGGCACGCCGGTGGCGTATGCCTCCTGCAGCCCGGCGAGGGACGTCAGTGCCCCGGGGCCGGTGGACAGGAACAGGACGCCGACGTCGCCGGTCGCCCGTGAGAAGCCGTCGGCCGCGAAGGCCGAGTTGTTCTCCACGCGGGAGGAGACGAAGCGGAGGTCGGAGCGGGACAGCGCGTCGAACAGGCCGAGCGCGTGCTGGCCGGGGATGCCGAACACCGTCGTCGCGCCCAGGGCGGAGAGCGTCTCGATCACGAGGTCGCCGCCGTTGCGCTGGCCGGTGACGGGTGCGGGGGGCGCGGACGCGGCGCCGGCGGTGATGTCCATCTACTGGTCCTCTGTCATCGGAGCTGCGGCGGGGGTGAGGGTGTCGGCCATGAGGGTCACGAGGTCGTAGGCGACGTGGGACGCCGCGACCCCCGTGATCTCGGCGTGGTCGTAGGCGGGCGCCACCTCGACCACGTCGGCGCCGACCAGGTTCAGGCCGCGCAGGCCGCGGAGGATCTCGAGGAGTTCGCGGCTCGTGATGCCGCCGGCCTCGGGGGTCCCGGTGCCGGGGGCGTGGGCCGGGTCGAGGACGTCGATGTCCACCGAGACGTAGAGCGGGCGGTTGCCGATGCGCTGCCGCAGCTTGTCCACCACCTCGTCCACGCCCTGCCGGTAGACGTCGGAGGAGGTGACGATGCCGAAGCCGAAGCGGCGGTCGTCCTCCAGGTCCCGGACGCCGTAGAGGGGACCGCGCGTCCCGACGTGGGAGATGGCCTCGGTGTCGAGGATGCCCTCCTCGACGGCGCGCCGGAACGGGGTGCCGTGCGTGTACTCGGCGCCGAAGTAGGTGTCCCACGTGTCGAGGTGGGCGTCGAAGTGCAGCATCGCCACGGGCGATCCCGCGCGCTCGGCCGCCGCCCGCAGGAGGGGAAGCGCGATCGTGTGGTCGCCGCCGAGCGTGACGAGGCGCGCGCCGTCACGGGTCAGGTCCAGCGCGTTCTGCTGCACCGTCTCGATGGCCTCGTTGATGTTGAACGGGTTGACGGCCATGTCCCCGGCGTCGGCCACCTGCACGCGCTCGAACGGCGAGACGTCGAGCGCGGGGTTGTAGGGCCGCAGCAGGCGCGAGGCCTCGCGGATGTGGTTGCCGCCGAACCGGGCGCCCGGGCGGTAGGACACGCCGGAGTCGAAGGGGACGCCGACGACGGCGATGTCCGCGCGGTCCACCTGGTCGAGGCGAGGCAGGCGCGCGAAGGTGGCCGCTCCTGCGTAGCGGGGGATGCGGGAGGAGTCGATGGGGCCGAGGTGGCCGCCTCCCGTGACGCGCAGTTCTTCCACAGCTTCCATCCGATCCGGGCCCCCGACAAGTTGCCCAATATGCATCAAAGGTTTTGTATCAGGCTATTGGGGTGGTGCACCGCGGTCAAGGATCGCAGGAGTAGCCCGGAAGGGGTGGGTCAGCCGTCGGCGCCGTTAAGGATGCATAAAGACCGGCTACCGGCCGGTAGCCGGGCCCTACGGTGATGAGGTGAGCTCTTCCGTACGCACCCCTCCGCAGCCCCGGGCCCAGGACCCGGCCCGGCAGCGCCTCGAGCGCTGGCTGCTCAACGAGTCCAGCCAGCCCGCCTCCCACCTGCCCGAGCAGGAGCGCGCCCAGTCGTGGTGGAAGGTGATGTGCCTGACCGGCGTCGACTACTTCTCCACCCTCGGCTACCAGCCCGCGATCGCCGCGGCCGCAGCCGGCGTCCTGTCCCCCCTGGCCACCCTCGTCCTGGTGGCCGTGACCCTCTTCGCCGCGTTGCCGGTGTACAAGCGGGTGGCGTCGGAGAGTCCGCGCGGCGAGGGATCCATCGCCATGCTCGAGAAGCTGCTGCCGAAGTGGCGGGGCAAGGTCTTCGTGCTGGTCCTGCTCGGTTTCGCCGCGACGAGCTTCCTCATCACCATGACCCTCTCGGCCGCCGACGCGAGCGCGCACCTCATCGAGAACCCGTTCGCGCCCGCATGGCTGCAGGGGCAGCAGATCCTCATCACGGTGCTGTTCCTGGGCGCGCTGTCCGGCGTCTTCCTGCGTGGATTCACCGAGGCCATCGGCATCGCCGTCGGCCTCGTGGCCGTCTTCCTCCTGCTCAACCTGTGCGTGATCGTCGTCGCCATGGTCCAGATCGTGGCGCAGGGCGGGCTCGTGGACTCCTGGTGGTCGGCGCTGACCACCCAGCACGGCAACCCCCTCATGATGCTCGGGCTGGCCGTGCTGATCTTCCCCCGCCTGGCGCTGGGACTGTCGGGCTTCGAGACCGGCGTGGTCGTGATGCCGCAGATCCAGGGCGGGCCCCATGACACCGAGCAGGATCCGGTGGGCCGGATCGCCGGTGCGCACCGGCTCCTCACCTCGGCAGCGCTCATCATGAGCGTCTTCCTGATCACCTCGAGCTTCGTGACCACCCTGCTCATCCCGCCCGCCGCCTTCGAGGAGGGCGGCCCGGCCAACGGACGCGCGCTCGCCTACCTCGCCCACGAGTACCTCGGCGACGGCTTCGGCACGGCGTACGACATCTCGACCATCGGCATCCTCTGGTTCGCCGGGGCGTCCGCCATGACCGGACTGCTCAACCTCGTGCCGCGCTACCTGCCGCGCTACGGGATGGCCCCGGAGTGGGCGAAGGCCGTGCGTCCGCTCGTCCTCGTCATCACCGTCATCGCCATCCTGGTCACCTTCTTCTTCAAGGCCGACGTCGAGGCACAGGGCGGCGCCTACGCCACCGGCGTCCTCGCCCTCATCACGTCCGCGTCCGTGGCCGTGATGCTGTCGGCGCGGCGGAAGCAGCAGCGCGGCAGGACCATCGGGTTCGGCATCGCCGCCGTGGTCTTCGTGCTGACCACGGCGGTCAACATCGTCGAGCGCCCCGAGGGGCTGAAGATCGCCGCCTGCTTCATCCTCGGCATCATCGTGATCTCCTTCGTCTCCCGCTCACGGCGGGCGTTCGAGCTGCGGGCCACGAGCATCCGGATGGACGAGGCCGCGCTCTCCTTCGTCAGCGGGCAGGACGACGGCGACATCCTGCTGATCGCCCACGAACCGAAGCGGCTCAGCAGCGCCGCCTACCGCCACAAGCTCCAGCACGCGTGCAGGGTCTCGCACGTCCCCACCACCTCGCGGCCCCTGTTCATCGAGGTGACCGTGGACGATTCGTCCGACTTCGAGACGGAGCTGCGCGTGCGCGGCGTGGTGCGGCACGGGTACCGCGTCCTCGAGGTCCACAGCTCCAACGTCCCGAACACCATCGCGGCCGTGATGCTGCACATCCGGGACGTCACCGGGCTCATGCCGCACGTCTACTTCCGGTGGACGGAGGGGGACCCCGTCGCCAACCTCTTCAAGTTCCTGTTCACCGGTGAGGGGGAGATCGCCCCGGTCACGCGTGAGGTGCTGCGCGCCGCGGAGCCGGACGTGACGAAGCGCCCCTGGGTGCACGTGGGCTGAGGCACTGTTTCCCGGCTGCACTGTTTCCCGGAGGCGTCACTTCCCGGAGGCCGCCGGGACGAGCGTCCACAGCACCACGGCCTCCCGGCCGTCCGGATTGAGCCACGTGTGGGGCTCCCTGCCCGGGAAGGTGAGGGTGTCTCCGGCGCCGAGGTCGTAGCGGTCGTTCGGGAAGATCAGCACGAAGCGACCCTCGACCACGTGCAGGGTCTCCACCTCGCAGTCCACCGCGTAGAGCTCGTCCTCCCCCCGACCATGGGGTTCGACGACGGCGCGGATCACCTGGAGCCGGCGCTCCGAGCGCGCCGTCAGGAGCCGTTCGTTGATGCCCTGCCCGCCCAGGCTGATCCGGGGGGCGTCCGCGAGTCGCGTCAGGTGGGTCTCCGGCACCAGGAACAGGTCCCCCACGGAGATCGACAAGACCTGGCACAGCGTCACGAGCGAGGCGACGGACGGCGACGTCAGGTCCCGCTCCACCCTGCTCAGGAACCCCTTCGTCAGGCCCGTGGAGTCGGCGACCTGCTCGATGGTCATGCGCTGGGACTGCCGTGCGGCACGGATCCGGGATCCGATCGCCACCGGAGCGTTGGTGGGTTCGACGGGCAGGGCCTTCATGCGTGTCCTCTCCTACGGCGGCAGCCCTCACGCCGCGGGGGCGGACGGCCTGCGCACGTGCCACGATTGGCGCGTGAGCCGCGTCACGAGTAGCTTACAGGGCAACAATAGTTGCCCCCCGGGCACCCGATCGGTCCAGCCCACCAAAGGACTCACCCATGCAAGCACTCAACATCGCCATCGTAGTGGCCTATCTCGTGGCCATGCTCGGTTTCGGGTGGTGGGGCAAGTCCCGCACCCGCAACGCCAGCGACTACCTCGTGGCCGGGCGGCGCCTCGGACCGTTCCTCTACACCGGCACGATGGCCGCCGTCGTCCTGGGCGGCGCCTCCACCGTGGGCGGGGTGGGGCTCGGCTACCAGTACGGCATCTCCGGCATGTGGCTCGTCGTGGCCATCGGCACCGGCGTCCTGCTGCTCAGCCTCCTCTTCGCGCCCACCATCCAGAAGCTGAAGATCTACACCGTCTCGCAGATGCTCACCCTGCGGTACGGCCACCGTGCCACGCGGGTGTCCGGGATCGTCATGCTCGCCTACACCCTCATGCTCTGCGCCACGTCGACGGGCGCCTACGCCACGATCTTCGTGGTGCTCTTCGGCTGGGACCGCGCGGTGTCCATCGCCGTCGGCGGAACGATCGTCCTCGTCTACTCCACGATCGGCGGCATGTGGTCCATCACGCTCGCCGACATGGCCCAGTTCGTGATCAAGACCATCGGCGTCTTCGCCCTCATGCTGCCCTTCTCACTCGCTGCCGCCGGCGGCTTCGACGGCATCGCCGACCGCGCCGGCGACGAGTTCTTCAGCATCACCGGCATCGGCGCACAGAGCATCATCACCTACTTCGTGGTCTACACGCTGGGCCTGCTGATCGGGCAGGACATCTGGCAGCGCGTCTTCACCTCCCGGACGTCGGAGATCGCCCGCTGGGGCGGCTCCGCCGCCGGCGTCTACTGCATCCTCTACGGCGTCGCCGGCGCCGTGATCGGCATGAGCGCCAGCGTCGTCCTGCCCGCGATCGAGTCGAAGGACGACGTCTACGCGGACATCGCCCTGAACGTCCTGCCGATCGGCATCGGCGGGCTCGTCCTCGCCGCCGCGGTCGCCGCGATGATGTCGACGGCGTCCGGCGCGCTGATCGCCGCCGCCACCGTGGCACGGACCGACGTGGTGCCGTTCGTGGCCGGCTGGTTCGGGAAGGGCGGCGGCGAGCGCCCGACGTCCGAGCACGACGTCGCATCGAGCCGCTGGTGGGTCCTCGGTCTCGGTGTCGTCGCGATCATGCTCGCGGTGGTCGTCCAGGACGTCGTGGCCGCCCTGACCATCGCCTACGACATCCTCGTGGGAGGGCTCCTCGTCGCGATCCTCGGCGGCCTGCTGTGGCGCCGCGGCAACGGGATCGGCGCCGGCGCGTCCATGGCGGCGGGCACGCTCGTCACCCTCGGCGTCATGGCCTACCTCGAGTTCACCGCGGAGAACCAGTACGACGGCGTCTATGCGAACGAGCCGATCTACTGGGGTCTCGGGGTGTCCGCGGTCGTGTACGTGGCGGTCTCGCTGGGCACCCGGGCCACGGATCCGGTCGTCATGGACGCCTGGGACCGCCGGGTCGCCGGCGACGTCCCGGAGGATGTGCCGGTGGCCGCGGCACGTTGACGGTCGGACGCGAGAAGGGCTCCCGGCCGCAGCCGGGAGCCCTTCTCGCGTCGACGGGGAGAGCCTGAGGCCTCAGTGTCCGACGGAGGACGATCCCCGGTGGCGGCCGGCGGTGCCGGCGTCATCGGCGCTGCCGGCCGGGCCGGTCGGCACGTCGTCTCCGTCGTGGTCGTCGTCGTCGAGCCCTTCGGTCCTGCGCCCCTGCGCGGTGGGGCGCTCGTCGGCGTCGTCGATGGCCGCCAGGGCGGCCGCCTTCTTGGCCTCCTGCTCCTCCTTGGGGGTCGAACTCAGGCCATGGCCCGTCTCGTCGAGGGCCGTCTGCACCTCGGCGTCCTCGACCTCCTCCCGCGTGATCTCCTCATCCCTCTCCCCGTTCCAGGCCTTGATGGCCGCCCAGATGACCGCGGCGACCGGGACGGAGAGGATGGCACCGATGATGCCCGCCAGGATGGTACCGGCGGTCAGGGCGAACAGGATGACGAGGGCGTGCACCTGCAGCGTGCGGCCCATGACCACGGGCTGCAGGAAGTTGCCCTCGAGCTGGTTGACCACGATGACCACGATGATGACGATGAGCGCGACGAATGGCCCGTTGGCCACGAGCGCGATCAGGGCCGCCAGGACACCGGCGAGCGTGGCCCCGACGAGGGGGATGAAGGCGCCGACGAAGACGATCGCGGCCAGCGGGAGGGCGAGCGGGACCCCGAGAACCAGCAGCGCACCGCCGATGAACACGGAATCGACGAGGGCCACGATCGCCGTGCCACGCACGTAGCCGCCCAGGACGGCCATGCTGCTGTAGCCGACCCGACGGGCCTTGACGAGGCGCTTGCCCTTGAAGGCGCGCAGCATGAACGCCCAGATCTTCTCGCCGTCCTTGAGGAAGAAGAACAGGATGACCACCATGAGCAGACCGCCCGCGAAGAAGTTCCCTGCCGCGCTGAGGCCCGAGATGGCACCTGCACCCACGGTACTGCTCGTGGCGAAGTCGACCGCCGCGTCCCGCGCCTGCTGGATCTGCGCGTCGTCGATCGGGATGGGACCGTTCTGCGCGAAGGCGTAGAGCTCGTCGAAGCCCTCCGTCGCGGAGGACACGAGCTCACCGGCCTGCCCGACGACGGCGAACACGATGCCGGTGATGAGCCCACCGAAGACGAGCAGGAGCAGGAGGAAGGCGGCGGTGGTGGCCATGGACGGGCCCCAGCCCTTCCGTCGGAGCCAGTTCACGAAAGGACCGATCGCGGCCGCGAGGATGATCGCGAGCAGCATCGGGATCACCACGAGCTGCACCTGGATCAGTGCGTACACGGCCACCACGCCCAGGATCAGCAGCAGGAGCACCTGCGCCGCCCGGATACTGGCGTTCCCGAGGCTGTCACGCCAGGGGCCCTTCGCGGGGGGCGTTGCCGCCCGCACGTCGGTTGACTCGGTCATCGACCGTCACCTTTTCCTTCGGCCCGATGGCCATCGTTGATCAGTTGGGAGCGCACCTCGCGGCGGAGGACCTTGCCGATCAGCGATCGGGGCAGGTCCTCCATCTGCACGATGATGCGGGGGACCTTGTAGGCGGCGAGCGCGTCGCGGCATGACGCCTGCAGCGCCTCGACGTCGAGGGTGGCGCCCGGCGCGAGGACGACGGCGGCGGCCACGTCCTCGCCTCCGCCGGCGCGCGGGAGTCCCACCACGGCGGTATCGGTGACACCGGGGTGTGTCCGCAGGATGCCCTCCACCTCACTCGGCGAGACGTTGAAGCCGCCCGTGATGATGAGTTCCTTGATGCGGTCCACGATGGTCAGGAAGCCGTCGTCGTCCATCCGGACGATGTCCCCTGTCCGGAACCAGCCGCCGTCGAGCAGGGTGTCCTCGGTCTCCTCGGGACGCCGCCAGTAGCCCTGGAACACCTGGGGGCCCTTCAGGAGCAGCTCCCCCGCCTCGCCCGGGGCTCGGTCCGTGCGAGGGTCCTCCGGATCGACGATGCGGACGTCGGTCCCGGGGAACGGGACCCCGATCGTGCCGGGCCTCCGCGTGGGGCCGATCGGATTGCCGGCCGAGATGGGGGACGTCTCCGTGAGCCCGTACCCCTCGATGAGGTAGCCGCCCGTGGCCGCCTCCCAGGTCTCCACCGTGGCCTGCGGCAGGTTCATGGCCCCGGAGATCGCGAACCGGATACTGCGGAGGTCCACCCCGCGCTCGGCCGCGCCGGCCGCGAGCCGGTCGTAGATGGGGGGCACTGCCGGCAGGAACGTGGGCGGGCTCTTCCGGACGGCGTCGAGCACCAGCGGCACATCGAAGCGCGGGAACAGGACGAGCTTCGCGCCGATGCTCACGGCGAAGGTCACGCACAGCGTCAGCCCGTAGGCATGGAACATGGGCAGGACGGCGTAGACGGTCTCGCGGCCCTCGTCGAGGCCCGGCACCCAGGCCCGCCCCTGGGCCGCGTTCGCCAGCAGGTTCCGGTGCGTGAGGATGGCACCCTTGGGCACACCCGTGGTGCCGCTCGTGTACTGCAGGACCGCCGTGTCCTCCGCCGAGGGCCGGGGGTGCCGGTCCGGCAGCGGCCGGTGGTGGAGCAGCTCCCGCCAGGCGATGACCTTCCGGGGGCCGGTCAGCTTCTCCTCGGTGGTGAGCGCGGCCTTCGCCTCCCGCGCGCGGCGTACGGGCAGCTTCAGCGCGAGACGGCGCGAGAGGGGCATGGCCCCGATGAGGTCCACCGACACCACGGAGGTCACGGGGATGTCGGCCGGCAGCCGCTGCACGCGCGGCACCACCCTGTCCCACACGACCGCCACCGTGGCGCCGTGGTCCTCGAACTGGTGCCGCAGCTCGCGGTCCGTGTAGAGCGGGTTGTGCTCGACGACGATCGCGCCGAGGCGGAGGACCGCGTAGAACGCGACGATGTGCTGGGGGCAGTTCGGCAGCACGAGCGCCACGCGGTCCCCCGCCGAGACGCCGAGGGACCGCAGGCCCGCCGCCGCGCGGGCCACCGCGGCACCCAGCTCCTCGTAGGTGGTCGTGGCGCCGAAGAACTCGAGGGCCGCGCGGGGGCCGTGGGCCGCCACCGACGCGTCGAGGAGGTCGGACAGCGTGCCCTCGGGCACGCTGAAGGACCGGGGCACACCCGGTGCATAGCTTTCGACCCAGGGGCGGGCTGCCAGATCCATAAGCCTGCTTTCTGTTATCCGTCCGACTGTATCGCGCGGCCGGTGCGTTCCTGTACTCGAACATACCGCCGGTGCCCGAGAGCCGGCGACGACGGACACCGCTCCATCCGGTAGCATTGACGGTCGAAGGGGAGTAGCTCCGCACCCATGGGGTGCGCGGCCTGTCGACATACTGGCGCCATCGGCGCCCGGCAGTCCACCGGTGGAACCGGCGAGCGAGACCTTCGGCCGATATGACGCATCTGTGGTCCCGGCCGAAGTCTTCCGCTTCGGACCGGGGTGCGCACATGCCCCGAGCAACCGGAGCATCCCCGTGAACACCCCCCAGAACGACCCCGAGAACACGCCCGGACGTCCACCGTCCCGGGACGACGTGAAGCGTTGGCGCCAGTACCTCGCGGACGAACGCGCCGAGGCCGCCACCTACCGCGATCTCGCCCGGCGCAGGACCGGCGAGGAACGCGAGATCCTGCTCGGCCTCGCGGAGGCCGAGGGCCGCCACGAGGCGCACTGGCTCGAGCTCCTCGGCGACGACGCCGGACGGCCCCTGCGGCCCTCCGTCCGCAACAGGCTCCTGGGCGTGCTCGCACGGCGCTTCGGCTCCGTCTTCGTCCTCGCCCTCGCCCAGCGGGCCGAGGGCCGCTCCCCCTACGCGTCGGAGCCGTCGGCCACGAGCGCGATGGTCGCCGACGAACAGATCCACGAGGAGGTGGTGCGCGGGCTCGCGACCCGCGGCCGCAACCGGCTCTCGGGCAACTTCCGTGCCGCCGTGTTCGGCGCGAACGACGGCCTCGTCAGCAACCTCGCCCTGGTCATGGGCATCGGCGCGACCGGCGTCTCGACGTCGTTCATCCTGTTCAGCGGGCTGGCTGGCCTGCTGGCGGGAGCGCTCTCGATGGGTGCCGGCGAGTACGTGTCCGTGCGGTCCCAGCGCGAGCTCCTGTCCGCGACGCGCCCCACGCAGATCACGCTGACGGCGGCCAAGGAACTCGACATCGCCGCGAACGAGCTCGTGCTGGTGTACCGGGCGAGGGGCATGACGCCCGCGGCCGCGGAGCACCGCGCGTCGGAACGCCTCGGCCTGCTCGGCTGCGACTGCGACCCGAGCTTCTCGCTCCAGCCCGAGGAGGACGACGCCGTCGACGAGCACGAGACCGTCGGTACCGGCCTCGGGGCCGCCGCCTCGAGCTTCTGCTTCTTCGCCTCCGGGGCGATCATCCCGGTCCTGCCGTACCTGCTGGGCCTGAGCGGCATGCTCGCCGTCGTCGTCGCCTGCATCCTCGTGGGACTGGCGCTGATGGCGACCGGCGCCGTCGTCGCCCTCCTGTCCGGTGCCTCGCCGCTGCGGCTGGCGCTGCGGCAGCTGGGCATCGGGCTCGGCGCCGCCGCCGTGACCTACGGACTCGGCCTGCTGTTCGGCACCTCGGTCGCCTGACCCCGCGCAGCGGCCGGACCGGAAGGCACCGGGGAACGGCGTGCGCCCTGCGCGAACGCCGTTCCCCGGTGATCGCGGCGGTGCTGCAATGGTCCGTATGGACGAGCAGGACGCTCTCGACGCGTACTCGGCGGCGGTCGTGCGGATCGCCGAGTCGACACTGCCATCGGTGGCGGCGGTCTCGGTGCGTACCGCCCGCGGCGCGGGGGCAGGCAGCGCGTCCGTCATCTCCACGGAAGGCCACCTGCTGACGAGCGCGCATGTGGTCGCCGGCGCGCAGCGGACCGAGGTGGCGTTCGGCGACGGATCCGTCCTCCCCGCACGCGTCGTCGGCAGGGATCCCCTGTCGGACCTCGCCGTCCTCGCCGCGGAGGGCGGCACTCCCCCGCCGGTGCCGTGGGGGGATGCGACCAGGCTCCGCGTGGGGCAGCTCGTGGTCGCCCTCGGCAACCCGCTCGGGCTGGCCGGCAGCGTGACCGCAGGGATCGTGTCCGCGCTCGGCAGGTCGCTGCCCACGCTGTCCGGGCGCGTGGTGGACGAGGTCATCCAGACCGACGCGATCCTGAATCCTGGCAACAGCGGAGGCGTGCTCGCCGACAGCGCGGGCCGCATGGTCGGCGTCAACACCGCCGTCGCCGGTATAGGGCTCGGCCTGGCCGTGCCGATCAACCCGACCACCCGTGAGATCATCGACGCGCTCATCACCCGGGGCCGGGTGCGGCGTGCATGGCTGGGGGTGGTCGGAGCCCAGATCACCCTCTCCCCCGAGCTCGCGGCCCGGGTGGGATCGCGCACCGGGATGCAGGTGGCATCCGTCGTCGCGGGGAGTCCTGCCGCGGGCGCCGGGGCACGGGCCGGTGACGTGGTCGTCTCACTCGACCACGCCGCGGTCCGCAGCGCGACGGGCATCCAGCGGCTGATGGTGGAGACCGCGATCGGCCGCCGCATGGAGATGACGGTGTGGCGCAACGGCGCCCTCGTGGACATCGTCGTGCACCCGGAGGAACTGCGCACACCGTGACGGGACGGGACGTCCGCCCGGGACGCGCCTACGCGGGGTCGTGCTGCTGCAGGACATAGTCCTCGAGCTTGCCGAGTGTCGCCTCGATGCTCGCGGGGTGCCGCCGCGTGAAGCCGGTGAGCCTGAACACGAACCGCCACCGCACGGCGCGTCCGTCCCACTCCTCGCGCACGAGCGTCCCGCCGTCCCGGGGCTCGAGCGTGTACCGCCAGACATGGGCGGAGAAGTGCCGCCAGGCGATCCGACGACCCTCCTCGAACTCGACCACGCGGTTCAGGATCTTGTAGGAGGCGCCCATCGTCATGTCCATCCCGAACTTCGCGCCCAGCGACAGGCGCGCCGGTCCGTTCGGCTGCTCGCCGCGGACCGTCCCGGACCCGTCGATGACGCTGTGCAGCGCCGGTGTCGCGAGGACCTCGAAGATGCGGTCGGCGGGCGCCGCGATGAGGCGTTCCCTGGAGATGAGGTAGGCGGAATCCGTGCCGGGCGTCGTCGTCATGCCCTCATTCTGCCCGCTCCCGGGCTCCGACGCCGAAGGGCCCCCGCGAGGAGGGCCCTTCGGCGTCGGAGCGTGCTGCGGTCAGGGCTTCAGGAGCACCTTGATGGCGCGACGCTCGTCCATGGCCTTGTACGCCTCCGCGGCGTCCTCGAGGGGCATCTCGACGTCGAAGACGCGGCCCGGGTTGATCGTCCCGTCGAGGACGTCCTTGAGCAGTTCCGGGATGTAGGTGTGCGCCGGCGCCATCCCGCCGCCCACGGTGATGTTCTTCGCGAAGAGCACGCCGATGGGCAGTTCCGGTCCGCCGGCGGGGACGCCGACGAAGCCGAGGTGTCCGCCGGGGCGCGTGCTGCGCAGCGCCTGGTCCATCGACTCCTTCGTGCCCACGCATTCGAGGACGGAGTCGGCGAGGACTCCCCCGAGCAGCTCGCGCACCTTCTCCACGCCCTCGTCGCCGCGTTCGGCGACGATGTCCGTGGCGCCGAACTCGCGGGCGAGCTCCTGCCGGTCGGCGTGGCGTGACATGGCGATGATGCGCCCGGCCCCCAGGCGCTTCGCGGCGAGGACCCCGCACAGGCCCACGGCGCCGTCGCCCACGACGACGACGGTGCTGCCCGGGCCCACGTTCGCGGACACCGCGGCGTGGTGGCCGGTGGACATCACGTCGGAGAGGGTCAGCAGGCTCGCGGTCAGGGCGGCGTCGGGCGCGGTCACGCCGTCCACCTTCCGCAGGGTGCCGTCGGCCTGCGGGACACGCACGGCTTCGCCCTGGGCGCCCTGCACGAAGTCGCCGTGCTCGTCGGTGCTGCCCCAGCCCACCAGGTGGTCGCATGCCACGGTCACGCCGTTGAGGCACTGCGGGCACGTGCCGCAGCTGTCCACGAACGGCGCGATCACGAAGTCGCCCACCGCGACGTCGCGGACGTCGTCGCCCACCGACTCCACGACGCCGACGAACTCGTGGCCGATGGCCTTGGGTTCCTTCGTGGGCCGGACCCCGCGGTACGGCCAGAGGTCGGAGCCGCAGACGCAGGATGCCGTGACCTTCACGACGGCGTCCGTGGGACGGATGATGCTCGGGTAGTCCCGGTCCTCGACCCGGATGTCGCCGGGCCCGTGGATGATGGTGGCGCGCATGGTGATCTCCTAGAAGCTTGCTTGACGCAATCGATTGTCCCCTCTGGTCACCCTACAAGCCGCGCACGGGGAGGCTCTACCGCCGTCGCCCGTCCACCGCCTCCTTGAACTGGTGCTCCAGTTCCTCCAGGCTCTTCCCGCGGGTCTCGGGGATGTGGCGGCGGGCGAAGACGATCGCGGCGCCACCGAGGACCACGAACACGAAGAAGGTGTACGAGATGCCGATGGCATCCATGAGGATCGGGAAGCTGAGGCTGACGGCGAAGTTGACCATCCACAGGACGAAGACCGCCGCGCCCATGCCGAGGCCCCGCAGCCGCATGGGGAAGATCTCGGACAGCATGAGCCAGGTCACCGGGGAGATCGCGCCCTGCTGGAAGGCCAGGAAGGTGACCGTGAGGGCCAGGACCAGGAAGCCCCGGGCCGTGCCCTCGGGCACCAGGAGGGAGACGAGGCCGATGGCGAGCAGGGCCGACGTCGTCCCGATCTGCCCGACGAGGAGCATGGGGCGGCGCCCCACCCGGCCGAGCAGCCAGATGCCGACGAAGGTCGCCGCGACGGAGATGATCCCGTTGGCGATGTTCGCGGTGAGCGCCGCCTGCGTCCCGAACCCTGCGACCTCGAGGATCCGCGTCCCGTAGTACATGATCGAGTTCACGCCGGTGATCTGCTGGATGACGGCGAGACCGAGGCCGACGACGACGATGCGGCGGAGCCAGGGCTCGCGCAGGTCGCGGATGCTCGCCCGGTCCTGCCCGCGGTCCTCGACGGCCAGCGCCTTGAGCGCGGCGAACTCGCCCTGCGCGGCGGCCGGCGGGCGGAGGGTCTCCAGGACTCGCAGGGCGGACCCGAACGCGCCCCGCGCCGCGAGCCAGCGGGGGCTCTCCGGCACGAAGTACATGCCGATCCAGAGGCCGACGGCCGGCAGCGTGGCCAGGACGAGCATCCATCGCCAGATGCCGTGGCTGTCGCCGAAGAAGCCGCCGAGGAAGGCGCTGCTGCTGAACGCCAGGAGCTGGCCCGTCACGATCATGAGTTCGTTGCGGGTCACCACCTGCCCGCGGCGGGCGGCCGGGGAGAGTTCGGCGAGGAAGATCGGGACGAGCACCGAGGCCCCGCCGACCGCCAGCCCGAGGACGAGCCGCGAGGCGACCATGACCGTGACATCGGGGGCGAGGGCGGAGCCGAGCGTTCCCCCGAGGAAGACGGCAGCGAGCACCATGAGCATCCGGCGCCGGCCGTAGGCGTCGGCGAGCCGGCCCCCGGCGAGGGCGCCGAACGCGGCCCCGAAGACCAGCGAGCTCGCGACGAGGCCTTCCGTGAACGCCGTGAGGCGGAGATCGTCCACCATGAACGGCAGCGCGCCGTTGATGACGCCGGTGTCGAACCCGAACAGCAGGCCGCCGAGGGTCGCCACCCAGGTGGCGCGTCGGAGGCGTCGGCGCTGCCGGTGCCCGTCGTCGACCGCCGTGACGGCCGTGCCGTTCCTGGTCAGGCTGCTCATGCCCTCAACTCCTGCTGGTGATCGTCCCCTGGCTCCGGTGATGGGGCCACCGGTCCCTCCCACGCGAAAGCCTCCCCCGCATGCATGCGGAGGAGGCCTGTCGGATCACGGTGATCAGAGTGTCGCGTAGACCTCGCGGAGGAGCTTGGCGGTCTCGGACGGCGTCTTGCCGACCTTGACGCCGGCGGCCTCGAGGGCTTCCTTCTTGGCCTGCGCGGTCCCGGCCGAACCGGAGACGATCGCGCCGGCGTGGCCCATGGTCTTGCCCTCGGGAGCCGTGAAGCCCGCGACGTAGCCGACCACGGGCTTGGTGACGTTCGCCTTGATGAACTCGGCGGCACGCTCTTCGGCGTCCCCGCCGATCTCACCGATCATGACGATGGCCTTGGTCTCGGGGTCCGCTTCGAACGCCGCGAGGGCGTCGATGTGCGTGGTCCCGATGACGGGATCGCCGCCGATGCCGATGGCCGTCGAGAAGCCGAGGTCGCGCAGCTCGAACATCATCTGGTAGGTCAGCGTGCCGGACTTCGAGACGAGGCCCACGCCGCCCTTGCCCGTGATGTTCGCCGGGGTGATGCCCACGAGGGACTCGCCGGGCGTGATGATGCCCGGGCAGTTGGGCCCGATGATGCGGGTGATCTGCCGGCCGTCGGCGTCGACCTTCGACTGGGCGAGGGCCCAGAACTCGGCCGAGTCCTGCACGGGGACACCCTCGGTGATGACCACGACGAGCCCGATGCCGGCCTCGATGGCCTCGACGACGGCGTCCTTCGTGAAGGCCGGCGGGACGAAGACGATCGACACGTCGGCGCCGGTCTCCTTCTTCGCTTCCTCGACCGTGCCGTACACGGGGAGGGTGACGTCGCCGTGGGTCACGGTGGTGCCGGCCTTGCGGGCGTTGACGCCGCCGACCACCTGGGTCCCGGCCTTCAGCATGAGGGCGGTGTGCTTGGTGCCCTCGCCGCCGGTGATGCCCTGGACGATGACCCTGGAGTCCTTGTTGAGGTAGATAGACATGTGGGGAACCCTTTACTTTCCGTTGGCCAGCGCGGCGGCCTTGTCGGCGCCTTCGTCCATGGTGTCGGCGAGCGTGACCAGCGGGTGGTTGGCGTCGGCGAGGATGCGACGGCCCTCCTCGACGTTGTTGCCGTCGAGGCGCACCACGAGGGGCTTGTTGGCCTCGTCGCCGAGCATCTCGAGGGCCTTGACGATGCCGTTGGCGACGGCGTCGCACGCGGTGATGCCGCCGAAGACGTTCACGAAGACGCTCTTGACCTGCGCATCGTTGAGGATGACGTCGAGGCCGGCGGCCATGACCTCGGCCGAGGCTCCGCCGCCGATGTCGAGGAAGTTGGCGGGCAGCACGCCGCCGTGGGCCTCGCCGGCGTAGGCGACGACGTCGAGCGTGGACATGACGAGCCCGGCACCGTTACCGATGATGCCGACCTCGCCGTCGAGCTTGACGTAGTTGAGGTCGTGCTCCTTGGCCTTGGCCTCGAGCGGATCGGTGGAGTCCGTGTCCTCGAGTGCGGCGTGGTCCGCGTGGCGGAACCCGGCGTTCTCGTCGATCGTGACCTTGCCGTCGAGCGCGAGGATGTCGCCGTTGCCGGTCTTCACGAGCGGGTTGACCTCCACCAGCGTGGCGTCCTCCTTCACGAAGACGTCCCACAGCTTGAGGATGGCGTGGACGACGCCCTCGCGGAGTTCGGGGGCGAAGCCGGCGGCGTCGACGATCTCCTCGGCCTTGGCCTGGTCGATGCCCGTGCCGGCGTCGACGGCGATGCGCGCGAGCGCATCGGGGCGTTCAACGGCGAGCTGCTCGATCTCCATGCCGCCCTCCACCGAGCACATGGCCAGGTAGTTGCGGTTGGAGCGGTCGAGCAGCACCGAGAAGTAGTACTCCTCGGCGATGTCGGCGCCCTGGGCGATCATCACCCTGTGGACCGTGTGCCCCTTGATGTCCATCCCGAGGATGTCCGACGCGTAGGTGAAGGCCTCATCGGGGGTCTTGGCGACCTTGACGCCGCCGGCTTTGCCGCGACCGCCCACCTTGACCTGGGCCTTGACGACCACGACACCGCCGATCTTCTCGGCTGCTGCTTTGGCTTCTTCTGGGGTCTGCGCCACGATGCCGGCCAGCACGGGAACCCCGTGTGCCTCGAAAAGATCGCGCGCCTGATATTCAAACAGGTCCACTTAGCTAGTGTCCTTCTACGTCGAAGTAGGTTTACAAGAGGGAACTTTAGCCCCTCGGGCCTGAGGCCTTCCCCAGACTATCGGTTTCGTGAGGAAGGCCACACTTCTATCCCCTGTAGAAATTTGCGCCCGGGGGTCGGGAACTGCTATCCGGGTCCGGACGGCGCCGGTCAGGCCACCTTGGTGAGCGGTGCGTAGCGCAGCAGCAGCCGCTTCTCGCCGACGTCGAACCGGACCTTGGCCACGGTCTTGTCGCCCGCACCCTCGACGGACAGCACCGTGCCGTTGCCGAAACTCGTGTGGTTGACGTGGTCGCCGACCGTGACGGACACGACCTCCTTCTGGGGCTGCACGCGCCCCACGCTCTTGGACGGCGCGGGCGCTCCGCCGGAGAACCCGCCGCCGCTCGCACCCCAGTAGGACCCGCTGAACCGCGGACCGCCGGCACTGCCGCCGCCGCCGGAGGTCCAGGCCGGCTTCGCCGCGCCCTCGCGCTTCCAGTGGATGAGCTCCTCCGGGATCTCGCTGACGAACTGGCTCGCCGGGTTGTACTGGCTCTGCCCCCACATGCTGCGCACCTCGGAGCGCGTGATGTAGAGGCGCTGCCGGGCACGGGTCAGGCCCACGTAGGCGAGGCGCCGCTCCTCGGCCAGTTCCTTCGGATCGGTGGCGGAGCGCTGGTGCGGGAAGATGCCCTGTTCCATGCCGGTGAGGAACACCACCGGGAATTCGAGGCCCTTGGCGGTGTGCAGCGTCATGAGGGTGACGACGCCCTGGCGCCGGGCCTCCTCGACGGCGCGCTGCACATCGGCGGCCGAGCCCTCGGGGGCGTCGGGGATCTGGTCGGCGTCGGCCACGAGGGCCACCTGCTCGAGGAAATCGCCCAGCGTGCCCTCGGGGTTGTCCCTCTCGAACTCGCGGACGACGGCGACGAGTTCGGCCAGGTTCTCCACGCGGGACTCGTCCTGGGGGTCGTTGCTGGTGCGCAGCTGTTCCAGGTAGCCGGTCTGTTCCAGGACGGCCTCCAGGGCCGCGGAGGCGCCCGAGCCGCTCGCGACCTCCGCGAGGTCGTCGATGAGCTTCACGAATCCGTTCACGGCGTTGACGGAGCGCGTCGCCATGCCCGGCGCATGGTCGGCCCGCCGCAGGGCCGCCATGAAGCTGATGCGCTCGCGTTCGCCCAGGGACGCGACGGCGTACTCGGCGCGGTCGCCGATGCCCCGCTTGGGTTCGTTGAGGATGCGGCGGAGGTTGACGACGTCGTCCTGGTTCACGAGGACGCGCAGGTACGCCAGGGCGTCCTTGATCTCCTTGCGCTCGTAGAAGCGGGTCCCGCCGACCACCTTGTAGGGCAGGCCGACGCGCAGCAGGATCTCCTCGACGGAGCGTGACTGCGCGTTGGTGCGGTAGAAGATCGCGACGTCGCCGGGCCGGATGCCGTCCTCGTCCTGGAGGCGGTCGATCTCCTCGGCGATGAAGCGGGCCTCCTCGTGCTCGTTCTCGCCCACGTAGCCGACGATCTTCTCGCCGCTGCCCTCGGCCGTCCACAGCCGCTTCTCCGGGCGGTCGGGGTTCCTGGAGATGACGGCGTTCGCGGCGGTGAGGATGTTCTGGGTGGAGCGGTAGTTCTGCTCGAGCAGGATGGTGCGGGCGCTCGGGTAGTCGTTCTCGAACTCGACGATGTTCCGCACGTCGGCGCCGCGGAACGCGTAGATGGACTGGTCGGAATCGCCGACGACGGTCAGCTCCGCCGGGTCGTCGGTGGATTCGCCCGGCACCCCGACGATCTCCCGGACCAGGGCGTACTGCGCGTGGTTGGTGTCCTGGTACTCGTCGACGAGGACGTGGCGGAAGCGCCGCCGGTAGTAGTCGGCCACGCCGGGGAAGGCCCGGAACATGTAGACGGTCTGGGCGATCAGGTCGTCGAAGTCCATGGCGTTGGCCTGGCGCATGCGCTGGGCGTAGCCGGAGTAGACCTCGGCCACGGCCTGCTCGAAGGGATCCGACAGGCCGGCGGTCGAGGCGAACGTCTCCTCGTCGATGAGCTCGTTCTTGAGGGCGCTGATCTTGTGCTGGATGGCCTTGGGCGCGAACTTCTTGGGGTCGAGGTCCAGCCCCTTGGCCACGAGCGTGATGAGCCGCAGCGTGTCGGCGGAGTCGTAGATGGAGAAGTTCGAGTTGAGGCCCACGGAGGCGGCCTCGCGGCGGAGGATGCGCACGCAGGAGGAGTGGAACGTGGAGATCCACATCCGCTTCGCGACGTCGCCGATCAGGCCCTCGATGCGTTCCCGCATCTCGGCGGCGGCCTTGTTCGTGAAGGTGATGGCGAGGACCTGTCCCGGGTGCGAGCGGCCGGTGGCCAGCAGGTAGGCGATCCGGTGGCTGAGCACGCGGGTCTTGCCGGACCCGGCGCCCGCGACGATCAGCAGCGGAGATCCCCCGTGCCTCACGGCCTCCTCCTGCTGGGGGTTCAGTCCCACCAGGAGTTCCCGGGCACGCTCCTCGTCCACGCCGGCGCGGGAGGGGACGTGCTCCGTGGCGGGGTCGGCCGCTCCGGGCGCAGCCGCCGTCGCCGCGTCCCGGGCACGCTTCTTCTCGGCGGGCGTGGGCGGGGAGACGTAGGGATCGAAGAGCATGTCCATGGTGCCTCAAGTCTAGGCCGTGCCCCCGACACCCACGGGTGCCGTCCCGGGCACAGGACTGCCCCCGCCGGAGGACCGGCGGGGGCAGTCGAGGTGGAACGGGGCGTTACTTCTCGGGCTGGAGCTCGTCCTCCTCCACGCCGAGGATGAGCAGCTTGCCGCTCTTGCGGTCGGCGAGGTACTCCTTCATCTCCCGCTTGATGACGGGCAGGAGCAGGTAGACGCCGAGCAGGTTCACGAAGCCGCAGACGAACAGGGCGGCGTCGGCGAAGCTGATGACCTGGCTGAACGTCAGCACGCACCCGGCAACCGTGAAGAAGAGGAAGATGACCTTGAAGACGAGTTCCGAGGTCTTGCCGCGTCCGAACAGGTACTGCCATGACTTGAGCCCGTAGTAGGACCACGTGATGAGCGTGGAGTAGGCGAAGAGCGACACCGCGATGGCGAGGACCACGGGGAACCAGGGGAACACGGTGGCGAAGGCGTCGGAGGTGAGGATCACGCCGTCCGGCGTTCCTCCGCCTGCCTGCACCTGGTCGATTCCGGCCTGGAGGCTCGGCGCACCCGCGATGATGATCGCCAGGGCCGTCATCGTGCAGATCACGACCGTGTCGATGAGCGGCTCGTAGAGGGCCACGAAGCCTTCGCTGACCGGTCGGCGGGTCTTCACCGCGGAGTGCGCGATCGCTGCCGACCCGAGTCCCGCCTCGTTGGAGAACGCAGCACGGGTGAAGCCGACGATCATCACGCCGAGGATGCCGCCCGCGACTCCCTCGGGGCTGAATGCACCGGCGAAGATGGAAGCGATCGCGGCCGGGATCTGGGTGAAGTTCACCAGGATGACGAGCAGGCAGGACACCACGTAGACGATGCCCATGGCCGGCACGAGCCGGCTGGTGGTGGCGCCGATGGACTTGATCCCGCCGAGGATCACCACGGCGACGAGGCCCGCGAGCACGAGGCCGAAGATGAGCGCGGCTCCGGCGCTGCCGAGGAAGCCGTCCTCCCCGCCGGTCACGTTCTGCACCTGCGCGAAGGTCTGGTTCGCCTGGAACATGTTGCCGCCCGCCACACCGAAGATCAGGATGGCGACCGCGAAGATGCCGGTCAGGATCTTCGCCGGGACACTTCCGAACTTCCTGAACGCGATGGGCAGGTACTTGAACGGACCACCGCTGATCGACCCGTCCTCATGCACCTCCCGGTACTTGACGCCGAGGGTGCACTCGGCGAATTTCGTCGCCATGCCCAGCAGGCCCGCGAGGACCATCCAGAAGGTCGCACCGGGACCGCCGAGGGCCATGGCCGCTCCGACGCCGGCGATGTTGCCCAGCCCGACCGTGCCCGACAGCGCCGAGGTGAGGGCCTGGAAGTGCGGCACCTCGCCCGGATCGTCCTTCGAGGAGTAGCGTCCACGAACTACTTCGTACCCGACCTTGAGGCCGCGGAACTGCGGGACTCCGAAGTAGATCGTGAAGATCACTCCTGCCGCGATGAGCCACAGCACGACGAACGGGAAGCTCAGGTCGCCGATGGTGATGGGGAAGAACACGATGCTCGAGAAGATCTCGGTGGGTCTGGCGAACGCATTATTGATCGCCTCGTCGATGGCGGCAAGCCATCCGACGTCGTCGGACGCAGCTGTCATGGGGAGTGATGTTGTGAGTGGCATCCTTCTAGAAAAGCGCTCTTGGCGCGTGAGCGCAATCACAAGCTGCACCCGGCAGGAATTAATCGCGGAGTGGCACGACGGTTCACACAGTGTTCCGCGGAGGATCTGCGGGCGCGGATGATCGCCCATACTTCTGTCATGGCAAGAACCAGGGCTCAGATCGCACGCAAGCATTCCACCGGCGCCTCTGCCGTGCCCGAGGCGCCCCCGGTGGACCGGCAACGCTCCAACGGCAGCCTGGTCCTCATCGCGGCCGCCGTCGCGTCCCTCTTCCTCTTCTGGTACTTCCACCTGCTCACGCTCGGGCAGATGACGCAGCTCTCGGGGGGTCTCGCGATGCCCGACATGATGATCGGCGGTTACGACGCCGGCTATGTGGATCGGCTCCGCGACGCGATGGACGACGACGCCCGCGGCCAGCTGAGCTACCTCCACCGGACGGCCGGCACCCTGTTCCCGCTGATCTTCGCGTTCACCTGGCTCCTGCTGGTCCAGCTCAACGCCGGACGCCGCTGGCTGCGCTGGCTGCTGTGGTCCCCCGTGATCCTGTTCGTCGTCGTCGATCTCTGGGAGAACATCGCGATCGACGCGCTGCTCGCCGACGCGGCGCCCGATGCCGGGGCCGTGGTGCTGGCCTCGACACTGACGGTGCTGCGCTGGGTACTGCTCGCGCTGAGCCTCGCGGCCGGTGCCGCGTCCGTGTTCCTGCCGCGGACACTCCGGGCGGCGGGCGGCAGGGGCGCAGGACCCGGGCCGAAGAGCAGGTAAGCTGGGACCGCCGGATCGGGTGTACCAGCCGATCCGCGCCTCTGTAGCTCAGTAGGATAGAGCGTCCCTCTCCTAAAGGGAAGGTCGTCGGTTCGATTCCGGCCAGGGGCACCACAGCCGGGCACGGGCGCGGTGGACGGGCCACCGAGCCCGTGCGTCCGCGCCGCTCCGAGCGGGGAAGAGGGAGGTCATGGCGCGTGGCTGAGGCCCCGACGATCACCGTCACGGCCCTGTGCCTGCTCGACGACGACGGACGCCTCCTGCTCGTCCGGAAGCGCGGGACCACCGTGTTCATGCAGCCCGGTGGCAAGCCGGAACCGGGCGAGACGCCGTCGGAGACCGGCGCACGCGAGCTGTCCGAGGAACTGGGCCTGAGTGTCCTGCCCGGCGACCTCCGCCTGCTGGGTACCTGGGAAGGGCCGGCCGCGAACGAGGCGGCCCTGCTGGTGGCCACCGTCTTCCTCTGCCCCCTCACTGCCGAACCGCTCCCGGCGGCGGAGATCGAGGAGCTCGCCTGGCTCGACCTCGGGGACGCGGCGGGACGCCCGGACCTCGCTCCCCTGCTGACCGATTACGTCGTCCCCCTGCTGCTCGGGGACCGCGGGCCGCTGACGGGCCGGCGCGTGTCCTGACCGGACGCCCTGCCCCGCACCTGCAGTCCCTGCCGGAGGAGCGTCACCGGAGCGCCACCCCGGACACCCCGAGCTCCTGCAGGATGTCCCCGACGAGCTGCTCGGGGGTGCGGCTCGCGTCGAGGACGAGGAAGGTCGGGAAGACGCTCAGCTGCCGGTAGGCGGCGTCGAGACCTGCCAGATGCTCGAGGGTCTCGATGTCCACGGCCCGGCGGGTGATCCGGGCGTGCGCGAGATCCGCGGGGACGTCGAAGTAGACCACCAGGCCCGGGGTGGGCAGGACCGCGAGGAGGAAGGGCAGCAGCCTGCCCGCCGGCAGTCCGCGGAGGTGCCGGAGCGCGAGCTGGCAGTAGAGGTACCGGTCCATGACCACGACGCCCGCGCGGGGGCCGGCCCGGGCGTGGGAGGCCAGGACGTTGACGCAGCGGATCGATGTCTCCACGGCATCCAGCAGGGCCAGCGGCGGGTGGATGCCCCGGCGGTCGCACCAGCCGGTGATGCTGCGGCGGCCCGACCTGTTCATGGTGAAGACCGCGGGCCTGGCGGCTGCCCTCAGCCGCTCCGCGAGCAGCAGGCCTGCGGTGCTCTTGCCCGCCCCGTCGATCCCGGCGAGAACGATGATCATGGGTCAGTCTAGGCGCCCTCCCGGCGGGGAACTCCGCCGGTGCCAGGGCGATCACCCCGAATGGCTGAGGTCCGCCCGTCGCGGTCTCGCCGGCCCCTCAGACGCCGCTCAGGGCTTCGGGCTCCTCGTCCACTGCCACGTTCTTCTGCACGGCGAACTGCGTCCGGTGCAGCTCCTCGTACCGTCCGCCGACCGCCAGCAGCTCGTCGTGCGTCCCGCGCTCCACGATCGAGCCGTCCTCGACCACGAGGATCAGATCGGCGCTGCGGATCGTCGAGAGCCGGTGCGCGATGACCATGGCGGTCCGCCCCTCGAGCGCCTCGCTCAGGGCTGCCTGCACGGCCGCCTCCGACGTCGAATCCAGTGCGGCCGTCGCCTCGTCGAGGATCACGACGCGCGGCTGCGCGAGCAGGAGGCGCGCGATGGTCATGCGCTGGCGCTCGCCGCCGGACAGCCGGTACCCGCGCTCCCCCACCATGGTGTCGAGCTGGTCGGGCAGGGACCGGATCAGCGGCTCCAGCCGGGCCCGGCGCACGGCGTCCCACACCTCGTCCTCCGTGGCCTCCGGGCGCGCGAGGCGGAGGTTGGAGAGGATGGTCTCGTGGAACAGGTGGCCGTCCTGGGTCACCATGCCGAGCGTGTGGCGCATCGAGGCGAACGTGACGTCACGGACGTCGGTGCCCGCGAGGCGCACCGCGCCGCTGTCGACGTCGTACAGCCGCGACAGGAGCTGCGCGATGGTCGACTTGCCGGCACCCGAGGTTCCGACGAGCGCCACGGTCTGGCCGGGTTCGATCCTGAAGGACACCCCGTGCAGGACCTCCTCGCCGCCCCGGGTGTCCAGCGTCGAGACCTCCTCGAGGGAGGCGAGGGAGACCTTGTCGGCCGACGGGTAGGCGAAGCGGACGTCGTCGAACTCGACGGACACGGGGCCGGCGGGGACGGCGGCGGCGTCGGGCTTCTCCTTGATCAGCGGTTCGAGATCGAGCACCTCGAAGACGCGCTCGAAGCTGACGATCGCGCTCATGATCTCGACGCGCGCGTTGGCGAGGCTGGTCAGGGGCGCGTAGAGGCGCGTGAGGAGGAGGGCCAGCGTGACGACCTCCCCGGTGTCGAGCTGGCCCGCGAGCGCCAAGGTCCCGCCGAGCCCGTACACCAGGGCGAGCGCCAGCGCGGAGACGAGCATGAGGGCGGTGAAGAACACGAACTGCAGCATCGCCGTGCGCACCCCGATGTCCCGCACGCGGGCCGCGCGGACGCGGAACTCCTCGGCCTCCTCGTCCGGCCGGCCGAAGAGCTTGACCAGCGTGGCGCCGGGCGCCGAGAAGCGCTCCGTCATCTGGGTGCTCATGGCCGAGTTGTGGTCCGCGGCCTCGCGGCGGAGCGCGGCGAGGCGGCTGCCCATGCGGCGGGCGGGCACCAGGAAGATGGGCAGCATGACGACGGCGAGGACGGTCACGAGCCAGGAGGTGCTCAGCATGACGGCGAGGGTGAGGACCAGTGCCACGAGGTTCGTGACCACCCCGGAGAGCGTGCCGCTGAACGCCTGCTGCGCGCCGATGACGTCGTTGTTGAGGCGGCTGACCAGGGCACCGGTCCGCGTCCTGGTGAAGAAGGCGATGGGCATCTTCTGCACGTGGTTGAACACGGCGGTGCGGAGGTCCAGGATGACCCCCTCGCCGATGCGCGACGAGTACCAGCGGGTGAGCAGGGACACCCCGGCGTCCACGACGGCGACCAGCGCGATGATGGACGCGAGCCACACGATCGTCCGCACCTCACCGCCGGCGACGATGACGTCGATCACCTGTCCTGCCAGGACCGGGGTCGCGACGGCCAGGAACGCCCCGGCCACGGACATCAGGATGAAGAGCACCAGCTTCCGGCGGTACGGCACGGCGAAGGTCAGGATCCGGCGCACCGACTCCCGGGAGAAGCCGTGCTTGTTGTCCTTCGCCGTCGAGATCTTGTACAGCGAGCTCCACGCCGCGCCTTCCATGCTCATGGCTGTTCCTTCCGTGGATGCCGGTTCCGGCTCGAGTTCGCAGGTGTTCCGGACCCCGCCGTCATGCTTCGGAACAATAAGTGGTCGTCCCGGTGTTCACCCCGGTAGTGTTCCGACTCCGGCCGCGAGCGGGCGAAGCGGATGCACCTAGGGTTCAAGCGGTTCAGGAGCCCTTCTATTTCCGGCGCCCGCCGTGCCTGTCCCCCACACCCCAAGGAAGCATCCCATGAATCACCGCCTGTCCATCCTCGGTACCGCTGCAGCCCTCACGCTGGCCCTTGCCGGCTGCTCGTCGTCGGGCCCGGCCGGTGACGGCGGTTCCTCCGGGTCGGGCCAGGCCACCTCCCTCCAGGAGATCCAGGAGTCCGGCGTGCTGACCGTGGGCACCGAGGGCACCTACAAGCCCTTCAGCTACCACGAGGACGGCAGCGGGGAGCTCACCGGCTACGACGTCGAGGTCATCACCGCCGTCGCCGAGAAGATGGGCGTCGAGGCCGAATTCGAGGAGACGCAGTGGGACGCGATCTTCGCGGGCCTCGAGGCGGGCCGGTTCGACGTCATCGCGAACCAGGTCTCCATCACGGACGAGCGCAAGGAGACCTACGACTTCTCCGCGCCGTACACGGTCAGCTCCGGGGTGATCGTCACGAGTGCCGACAACGACGAGATCTCCTCCTTCGAGGACCTCGAGGGCAAGACGACGGCACAGTCCCTGACGAGCAACTGGAACGAACTCGCGACCGAGAGCGGCGCGGACGTGGAGCCCGTCGAGGGCTGGGCGCAGTCCGTGACCCTCCTCGAGCAGGGCCGCGTCGATGCGACGATCAACGACGAACTGACGTACCTCGACTACCAGAACACCACCGGGAACGACGGCATCAAGATCGCGGCCACCACCGAGGAGTCCTCGCAGAGCGCCGTCGCCGTCCGCAAGGGCAGCACCGAACTGGTGGAGGCCATCGACACGGCGCTCGACGAGCTGCGTGCCGACGGGACGCTCGCGGAGATCTCCGGGAAGTACTTCGGCTCCGACGTCAGCCAGTGACGCCGGCACCACGGTCTCCGGCACCACGGTCTCCGGCGGCGGGCCGCACCCGCCCGGAGCGCTGACCGATGGACTGGGAGCTGCTGCGCACCTCCTTCTGGCCCATGCTCTCCGGTGGCCTGACGGGGACCATCCCGCTCTCGCTCGCGTCCTTCGCGATAGGCCTCGCCCTCGCCCTGGTCATCGCGCTCATGCGTATCAGCGGCCAGCCCGTCCTGTCCGGGATCGCCCGCTTCTACGTGTCGGTCATCCGGGGCACCCCGCTGCTGGTGCAGCTGTTCGTGATCTTCTACGGGATGCCCTCGATCGGGGTGACCCTCGACCCGTGGCCGAGCGCGATCATCGCGTTCTCCCTCAACGTCGCGGGCTACGCCGCGGAGATCCTGCGCGCCGCGATCCTCTCCGTGCCCAAGGGCCAGTGGGAGGCGGGCCACACCATCGGGATGTCCCGCACGCTGACCCTGCGCCGGGTCATCCTGCCGCAGGCCGCACGCGTCTCCGTACCGCCGCTGTCCAACACGTTCATCAGCCTCGTCAAGGACACCTCGCTGGCGTCGCTGATCCTCGTGACGGAACTGTTCCGCGAAGCGGAGCAGATCGCCGCGTTCTCCCAGCAGTTCATGCTGGTCTACCTCGAGGCCGCCGCGATCTACTGGGTGTTCTGCCTCGTCCTGTCCAGTGGCCAGACCGTCCTCGAGAAACGATTGGATCGTTATGTCGCCCGCTGATTCCCTGCGTCCCCCCGCCCTGGAGGGCCCCCTGCTGCAGGTCACGGACCTGCAGAAGTCCTTCGGGACCAACCGGGTGCTCTCCTCGATCGACCTGCACATCGACAGCGGGCAGGTCGTGGCCCTCGTGGGCCCCTCCGGATCCGGCAAGACCACCGTGCTGCGCTGCCTCAACGGGCTGGAGACGCCCGACGCCGGGACGGTCGCCTTCCGTGGCGGTCCGTCGGTGGACTTCGGCACGAAGGTCCCGAAGAGGGAGGCCCTGTCGCTGCGCGACCGGAGCGCCATGGTCTTCCAGAACTACAACCTGTTCCCGCACATGACGGTGCTGGAGAACATCATCGAGGGCCCCGTGCAGGTGCAGAAACGGCCACGGAAGGAAGCGGTCGCGGACGCGGAGCGGCTGCTCGCGCGCGTGGGGCTCGCGGAGAAACGGGACGACCACCCGTTCAACCTGTCCGGCGGGCAGCAGCAGCGCGTCGGGATCGTCCGGGCCCTGGCACTGCAGCCGGACCTGCTCCTGTTCGACGAGCCGACGTCGGCCCTGGACCCGGAACTGGTCGGCGAGGTACTCGCCGTCATCAAGGAGCTCGCGGAGGAGAAGTGGACCATGGTGATCGTGACCCATGAACTGGCGTTCGCCCGCGAGGTCGCGGACGAGGTCGTCTTCATGGACGGCGGGGTCGTCGTGGAGCACGGCCACCCCGACCAGGTGCTGCGCCATCCCCGCGAGGAACGCACGCGCCGCTTCGTGCAGCGGCTGCTCAACCCCTTCTAGGAGGGGTCGAGCAGGCACTGCAGGCTGTCGGTCAGGCAGGTCAGGCCGCGATGCGGTCCGGGTGCGAGTAGCAGTTCAGGGTGGTGCCGCGGCTGAAGCCCACGAGCGTCAGCCCGGCGTCGTCCGCGAGGTCCGCGGCCAGCGACGACGGCGCACTCACGGCCGCGAGCACCGGGATGCCCGCGAGCTGCGCCTTCTGCACGAGTTCGAAGGACGCCCGGCCGGAGACCTGCAGGATCATCCCGCGCAGCGGCAGCATGCCCTCGCGCAGCGCCCACCCCACCACCTTGTCGACGGCGTTGTGACGCCCCACGTCCTCCCGGAGGCACAGGAGCTCCCCCTCCGCGGAGAAGAGACCGGCGGCGTGCACGCCACCGGTGCGGTCGAACAGCTTCTGGCTCTCGCGCAGGCGGTCCGGCAGGGAGGCGAGGATCCCGAGGTCCACGGGCGACTCATCGGTGTGCAGGTCGAACCGCGACGACTTCCGGACCGCGTCGATCGACGCGGTCCCGCAGATGCCGCACGAGCTCGAGGTGTAGACGTGGCGCTCCATGGCGGTGTCCGGCAGTTCGACGCCGGGCCGGAGCTGCGCCTCGACGACGTTGAAGGTCTGCTGCCCGTTGTCGTCCACGCCCGCGCAGTACCGCAGGCTGGGCAGCTGGCCGGGCTCCCAGACCACGCCCTCCGAGACGAGGAAGCCCGCCACGAGGTCGAAGTCGTCGCCCGGAGTACGCATGGTCACGGTGAAGGCCCTTCCGTCGAGGCGGATCTCCAGGGGCTCCTCCCCCGCGAGCACGTCCTCGCGACGACCCGTCTGCGCTCCTACCCGGAACTTGGTGATGCGGCGGCGCTGCGTGACCCGGTTCATTCGGTACTCCTTACCTCGGTCCTCTCTCGAGGTTAGTTGACCCCGGGCACTACCCGGCACGTCGGCTTCGCCACAGGAAGCGTGGACGCCGTTCCGCTACGCCCGTGGGCCCCCGGGCGGCGCCCACGGCAGTGACAGGGCCTGCACCGGATCGCCGGCCCGGCAGCCCTCCGCGGGGACCACCATCACGCCGTCGGCCGCGGCGAGCCCGCGGAGCATCCCGGAGCGCTGGTGCGTGCTCGGCACGGCACGGCCCGACTCCAGCCTGTAGGGCACCAGGCGGCTCCTCCCCGGCAGCGGGTCGAAGGCGTCGGCCGTCACCACCGGTGAGGGCTCCTCCAGGGAGGACCCGCGCAGGCCCGCGAGCAGGGGCCCGGCAACGGTGATCATGGCCATCATCGCGGCCAGCGGATTGCCGGGGAGCCCCACGAGGAAGCGCCCGTCGGGAAGCCGTGCGAGCAGCGTGGGATGCCCGGGCCGCATGGCGATGCCGTCGATGATCATCTCGGCGCCGACCTCCATGAGTGCACGGCGGATGTGGTCGGCCATGGAACTGCCGGTCCCGCCCGTGGTGATGAGCACGTCGCCGGACGCGCGGGCGAGGGAGAACTCGTCGGTGGGCTCGCCGCTGATGGCCGCCACGACGTCGTCGAGGTCGTCCTTCGCGCGGCCGGCCACGTCCACATGGCCGCCCAGCATCGCGACGAAGCCGGGCAGCTGGGGGCCGAAGGTGTCACGCACCTGGCCCGCGTGCGGCAGCCCGTGCTCGATCACCTCGTCGCCGGTCATGAGCAGCGACACGCGTGGCGCGCGCAGGACGGCGAGGGTGTCGTGGCCGCAGACCGCCGCGAGGGCTATCTGGGCCGGGTTGAGGACCACGCCGGCGGGGATCGCCAGGGAACCCTCCTCCGCCTCCTCACCGGCGGGCCTGACGTGCTCGCCGGGCGACGGCTCGTCGGGGCGCGCGGAGTCGTTGCGATCCAGCATGCCTCCGCGGACGGCACCGCGCTCGGTGCGGAGGATGCCGACGGTGTTCTGCGGTACCACACCGCCCGTCAGGATGAAGGTCGCCTCTCCGGGAGCGAGCGAGACCTCCCCGGAATCGCTGTGGGGGGTCGCCCTGCCGCGCGGGTGCTCCGGCTCGGGGCGGCTCACGAGCGTCCAGGGCGGCGCGCCGTTGACGGCCCAGCCGTCCATCGCGGACGACGCGTAGTGGGGGATGGACTGCAGCGCGTGCACCGGCTCTGCAAGGGTCTGCCCGAGGGCGTCGGCAAGGGGTACGGTCTGGAACGGCAGGGGTCGCCCGGCGCCGTAGGCCAGGGTACGGGCCGTCGCCCAGTCGGCATTGGTCGCTGCGCCTGCCTCGATCATGCGGTACCGCCTTCCGTCGCGGCCTCCGCGCACAGGGCATCGGCGACGCCCAGTGCCGAGCGCATGGCCACGTCCTCGTCGGCCTGCCCGCTGCCGACGGCGAGACCCGCGGCGTACCCCACCACGAACGTCGTCAGGGGCGCGGCGGGGCGCACCACGCCGTGGGCCGCCTTGCCGGCCAGGTCGAGGACGGCGTCGATGTCGACGTCCGTCCCGTCGATCTCGAAGGCGGCGAGCAGCCGTCCGGTCCATTCGTGCAGCAGCTTCTGGCGATCGTCCATGAGCCCTCCGGGAGGTGCTAGGGGACGTCGACTCCCAGGACCCTCGCATCAGCCCAGGTGTCGACGTCGTGCGTTGTGCCCGGTGCAACCGGGACAGGTCTGGTCCTCACACTAGCAAGGAGGCTGCGCATCGACAGGTTGTCGGCGGTCCCGGCGGCGAGGACGGCGTCCACGGCGGCCGCCAGATCATCGCTCCGGTAGAGCGCCGCGAGCGGCTGGGCGCGGCCCCCGTCCACGGCCACGAGCGATGCGCCGTCGTCGTCGGCCGCCTCGGCGAGCAGCACGTCGACGAGCTCGGCGACGCGCGGCATGTCGCAGGCGACGACGGCGCACCAGCGCGCCCGGACACCCGTCCCGGCGCGGAGTCCGGCCACGAGCGCGGCCGCCGGCCCGGCGAAGGCCGGTTCCTCCCGCACGAAGGACGGCGTGCCCGGCAGCCCGCGCCACCCGTCGGCCTCGGGTCCCACGACCACCATCTGCCGGGCCTCGGCGAGCGCGGCACACGTCCGCTCCAGCAGGGTCACGCCCTCCACGACCAGCCCGGCCTTCGGCACGCCGCCGAGCCGGGAGGACCGCCCCCCGGCGAGGATCACGGCGTCGAACGGCGGGCGGGGGGCCTCTCCAATCCTCACGCGGCGGTCTCCGTGAGGAACTCGCTCCACTGCGGCGCGGGCCTCTCCAGTTCGCGGATCTGCCACTGGGGGCCGCGAGGCGGGCGGGGCACCACCCGCAGGGACCAGCCGAGGCTGGCGAGCGTCTTGTTCCCCTTGGCGTTGTTGCATCGCAGGCAGCAGGCCACGAGGTTCTCCCAGGTGTCGCCGCCGCCCCGCGACCTGGGCATCACGTGGTCGATGGTGGACGCCGCCTTCCCGCAGTAGGCGCACTGGTGGTTGTCCCGGCGCAGCACCCCTCGCCTCGTCGCCGTGAAATCCTGGCGGTAGGGCACTTTCACGTATCTGTTGAGCAGGATCACCGAGGGCCTTCCGAAGACTTCCGCAGGACCGACCACGGGGTCGTCGTCCTCCGCCACGACGCTCGCCTTCCCCGTGAGCACAAGGACCAGCGCCCGGCGGAAGGTGACGACCGCCAGCGGTTCATATCCTGCATTCAGAACGAGAGTGCGCATTCGACGTGCCCCATTGCTGACCTGTCCCCCGCGACCGGGTGCCATCCCGGGATCGGGAGAAGTGCTTCGGATGGACACTGCAAGGGTAAGCCGCACCCGCCCGTCCGCGGAACGCCGGACCGACGACGTACGGCTGCTGCTCCTGCCGGCTCCTCCTGCGGGTCCGACGACAGGAGGACCGGCACGCGTGCCGGTCCTCCTGTCAGCGCAGCCGTGCGGGTCAGCCGCCGACGCGGATGTACACGCCGCCGGAGCCGAGTTCGGCCGGGGCTACGACAGTGCTGTTGCCGTTGAATCCGCCGTGGACGGCCTGGCCGCCGCCGATGTACACCGCGATGTGGGCCATGCCCATGCCCCCGTCGGCGTAGTAGATCAGGTCGCCGGGGATGGCCTCGCCGGCACTCACCGTGCGGCCGAGGGACAGGTAGCCGGCCGGCCAGCCGTGGAAGTTGATCCCGGCGGCGGCGAGGGAGTTGCTCGCCAGGCGCGTGCAGTCCTGCGTGACACCGAGCTGGCCCTTCGCGGCGGCGGCGATCGTCGCCGCCTTGCCCGAGGAGGGTGCTGGTGCCGGCAGGCGCTTCGAGGCCGGGACGATCGTCGCCGCGCGTGTCTCCACGACGGGCGCCGGGGCGGCCGGCGCGGCCGGTGCCTCCATCGGGGCCGCCACCGCGGGAGCGGCGACGGCGGCAGCGGCAGGTGCTTCCACGACGGGCGCCTCGACCACGGGGGCCTCCGCGACGGGCGCCTCGGCCACGGGGGCCTCCACGACAGGGGCTTCGACGACGGGTGCTTCCACGACGGGCGCCTTCTCGACGACGACCGGCTTGGCCTTCACCTTGACCGGGGTCATGTTGAAGGCCACCACGGTCTTGTCCGAGGCGACGACGGCCGCACGGGCGGAGGGCAGGGTGACCTTCGACGCTGCGACGTCGCGCTGGGGCTGGAGGTCGGCGGCGTTGGCAGCGACCCCGCCGGTCAGGACGAGCCCGGATGCCGCGGCGAAGACGGCGGCCTGGCGGCCCATGCCGCCGGCGTTGGTGGACACGGTCCGTGCGAGGACGGAGAAGGCGGCAGCATTGCGGGCGTCGTCGCGGTGGCGGGCGGCAGGGCGTGAGGACATGAGTGATGACATGAGGGTGTTCTCCAGGTGTGGGGTGCTAGCGGACGCGGACGAAGCCGGCGCCGGGGAGGTCTGAGAGGTTGTGCAGGCCGGTGTTCATGCCGTTGAGGCCACCGCTGACGACCTGGCCGTTGCCGACGTAGATCGCGACATGGCCGCCGGTGATGACGAGGTCACCGGGGGCGGGTGATCCGACGACATCGCCGAACCGGAAGAACTGATTGGGAGCGAGGTCGCCCACGGACTTGCCGACCGAGCGCAGGGCCTTCTCGACCATGGCGGTGCAGTCCTGGGCGACGCCGATCTGTGAGTACGCTGAACCGACCAGGCCGGCAGCGACGCGGGAGGACGGGGCGGGAGCGGGAGCCGGGGCGGGAGCGGGCGCCGGGGCGGCGGGAGTCGCGGCAGCGGCGACGACCACGGGAGCGGGGGCCNTCCAGCCGATCTACGACGCCGTCGACGATCGCGTCTGGGGCTACGAGGCTGCCACGACCGGAGCGGCCTCGACCGCGGCAGCGACTGCTGCCGGTGGGATCTCCACGGGAGCTTCCTCGACGACCGGCGCCTCCACCACGGGGGCGGCCTCGACGGTCTTCGGGGCGGTCTTCACCTCGACGGCGACGCGGTCGAAGGACACCGTCGCGGTGGCCGGCACGGTGACCTCGGCCGTGACCACCCGCTCGATGGCCAGGGCTGCGGAGGACTGCACCTCGCGCTCTGCGCCGACGGACCCCTGGGCCGGCAGGCCGGCGGTGAGGACCAGGCCTGACGCTGCAACGATGACGGCTGCCTGGCGGCCGACTGATCCGGCATTGGATGCGACGGCGGCGGACAGGGCGGTCAGCGGACTGATGTTTCCGGGCGCGCGGTGGCGGCCCGGCGAAGAGCTGGTGGACACGTTGGATTGCCTCTCCCAACGCCTGCGAGGTGAGCTGTCGGATTCGGATGGGAGTCACCCGGCCGCTGCGTGAACAGCGACTTAACCCCAAGGATTTCTTCTCAGAAACCCAGAATTGGTTCCCCCGCCTCTGCCATGCGATGGTGCGGACGGACCTCCGGCAATGGCAGAGCTAGGCGATTTGCAGGAGGGTGCTGGATCTAGAGCGAGTCCGGCACAAATCGAACGCTACAACACAACGCGAGATATGTCACATTCTGATCACGGAACGGTGTGTTTCTGGTGACAAAGGCCTGGGAGGCGGTCAATCCTCGAGGGAGACGAAGACGTGCGAGGCGACCTCGGGCGGCAGTTCGAGGGCACCCTCGACGCCGGGGACGCGCACCGAGACGTAACCCCCCACCGACTCGAGGGTGAGCCGTGCGCCGGGGCGCAGCCCCCCTTCGTCGAGCTGCGTGAGGAGTTCGGGGTCCACCTGGATGGGCTCGGCGAGGCGCGCGAGCGTGACCTTGCTGCCGGGGGTGTAGGTGGCCATCGCGGACAGCAGCGTGACCACGCCGTCGGTGAACAGCTCCGATTCCACGCCGCCGATCGCCGCCAGCCCCGGGATCGGGTTGCCGTAGGGAGAGTCCGAGGGCTTGCCGAGGAGCTCGTACAGCCGGCGCTCCACGCGCTCGCTCATGACGTGCTCCCAGCGGCACGCCTCGTCGTGCACGTACGCCCAGTCGAGTCCGATCACGTCGCTCAGCAGGCGCTCCGCGAGACGGTGCTTCCTCATCACGCCGGTGGCGCGGCGGCGGCCGGTCTCGGTGAGCTCCAGGTGCCTGTCTCCCGAGACGACCACGAGGCCGTCGCGTTCCATCCGTCCGATGGTCTGGGACACCGTGGGGCCGGAATGGCGCAGCCGCTCGGCGATGCGCGCACGGAGCGCGACGATGTTCTCTTCCTCGAGCTCCAGGATGGTCCGCAGGTACATCTCGGTGGTGTCGATGAGGTCCGTCATGCGGTTCAGCTCCTTGGGGCGGTGCGGGTGCGCGGCTGGACTGCCTCACGCCGGTGAGGGGTGCGGCCATCGGCCCGGCTCCGCCCCACGCCTCCCAAGGTTAACGCATGGCATCAAGCGCCCGGCAATCCCACCCCCGGGCGGCAGGGTCGTCCTCCCCGGGGGTCGTTAACAAATGGAGGGCCACCGACCGCTGGGGCAGAATGAGGTCTGAACCTGCCGTCCCAGAGCTGGAGCCCCCATGAGCGAGTCGCCCCGCATTCCCGCACACCTCCTCCCCTCGGACGGCCGCTTCGGTGCGGGCCCGTCGAAGGTCAGGAGCGGCCAGATCGACGCCCTCGTCGCGGCCGGCACGTCCCTCCTCGGGACCTCCCACCGCCAGGCCCCGGTCCGCGACCTCGTGGGGCGCGTCCGCGACGGTCTCAGCACCTTCTTCGCCGCCCCCGACGGGTACGAGGTGGTCCTCGGCGTCGGCGGTTCGACGGCCTTCTGGGACGTCGCCACCTTCGGCCTCGTCGACCGCAAGGCCCAGCACCTCTCCTTCGGCGAGTTCGGTTCCAAGTTCGCGTCCGCCACCGACAAGGCGCCGTTCCTCGACGCCTCCAGCATCCTCACGAGCGAGCCGGGCACCCGCCCCGACGCGACGGCGGAGGAGGGCGTCGACGTCTACGCCTGGCCGCAGAACGAGACCTCCACCGGGGTGGCGGCACCCGTCCGGCGCGTCGAGGGCGCCGACGACGGCGCGCTCGTCGTCGTCGATGCCACCTCCGCAGCGGGCGGGCTCGACGTCGACGTCGCCCAGGCGGACGTCTACTACTTCGCGCCGCAGAAGAACTTCGCCTCCGACGGCGGCCTGTGGCTCGGCCTCTTCTCCCCCGCCGCACTGGAGCGCGCTGCGCGCATCGCCGCCGGTGACCGGTGGGTCCCGGACTTCCTCAACCTGCAGACCGCCATCGACAACTCGCGCCTCGACCAGACCTACAACACGCCGTCATTGGCGACCCTCGTCACGCTGGAGGCGCAGGTGCGGTGGCTCAACGCGCAGGGCGGCCTGCCCTTCGCGGCGGCCCGGACGGCGGACTCGGCGGGACGGCTGTACCGCTGGGCGGAGGCCTCGCCCGTGGCGAGCCCCTATGTGACCCGCCCCGAGGACCGCTCGAACGTGATCGTGACGGTGGACTTCGACGACGCCGTGGACGCCGCCCGCATCGCCGCGATCCTGCGCGCCAACGGCGTCGTCGACGTCGAGCCGTACCGGAAGCTAGGGCGCAACCAGCTCCGCGTCGCCACCTTCGTGGCGATCGAGCCCGACGACGTCTCGGCCCTCATCGGCTGCATCGACCACGTGGTCGAGAACCTCCTGTAGATCGGTTCGTCCGGGGATCCGGCCCGCCGCGCCGACCTCCGCGGCGGGTCCCCGTCCGCGCGGACCGCCCCGTGGAAGCCCTGTGCGCGGACCGGCCTACGGCGTTGGGTCGGACGCGCCGGCCTCGTGGTCGATGCGCAGGCGTCGGGGCGCCGAACGGTCGTAGCGCAGCCGCACGTCGTGGTAGCGCCACGCCCAGAAGATCCCCGCACCGGCGGCGACCAGTCCCGACGCCGCCGCGACCCCGAGGCTCCACCGCGGGCCGAACACGTCGGAGACCCACCCCACCACCGGCGCCCCGAGGGGCGTCCCCCCGAGGAAGATGGCGAAGTACAGGGCCATGACGCGTCCGCGCATGGCCGGCTCCGTGGTGGTCTGCACGTAGGCGTTGGCGCTGGTCATCAGCGTGAGCGCGAACAGGCCCACGGGCACGAGCGCCAGCCCGAAGAGCCACAGGGTGGGTGCCAGGGCGGCCAGAGCGCACGCGATCCCGAAGGCCGCCGAGGCGCCGAAGATGAACCGCAGGCGCGGCCTGTCGCGCCGGGCGGAGAGCAGTGCGCCCGCGACGGAGCCCACGGCCATCACCGAGGACAGCACGCCGAAGACCCCGGCGCCCTGGCCGAACTCGGTGCGCGCCATCGCGGCGATGAACACGGCGAAATTCAGTCCGAAGGTTCCGACGATGAAGATCGCGAGCATCACCATCATGAGGTCCGGCCGGCCCCGCACATAGCGGAAGCCTGCCCTGATGCGCCCCTTGCCCGGCGCCGGCCGCGGTTGCGCGTTCAGTTCGGAGCTGCGCATCGCGAGCATCACGTAGACCATCGCACCGAATGTCAGGGAGTTGATCATGAACACCCATCCGGGCCCCACGCCCGCCGTCAGCAGCCCCGCGATGGCGGGGCCCACGAGGCGGGCCCCGTTGAAGGAGGCGCTGTTGAGCGCCACGGCGTTGGGGAGGTACTCGTCGCGTACGAGGTCCGAGACGAACGCCTGCCGGGCCGGGGCGTCGAAGGCCGAGACGACGCCGAGCGCCAGGGCGAAGGCGTAGACGTGCCAGAGGGCGGCGACGTCCAGGAGGACCATCAGTCCGAGGCCGACCCCCAGCAGCGCCATCGCCACCTGCGTGGTCACGAGGAGCTTCCGGCGGTCCACGGTGTCCGCGATGAGGCCCGCCCACGGCGCGATCACGAGTTGGGGCCCCAGCTGCAGGGCCATGACGATCCCCAGCGCCGACGCGTTCTGCTCGGTCAGGATGTCGTAGACCAGCCAGTCCTGCGCGGTCCGCTGCATCCACGTGCCGATGTTGGAGATCAGCGCCCCGATGAACCAGAGCCTGTAGTTGTGGATACCGAGGGACCGGAAGGTGCTCATGCCCCTCCCCGTCCGCTCCGGCACCCCGCGTGGATCACTCGGCGTCGGGCTGTTCCGCGGCGGAGGTCTCCGGATCGTCCTCGCCGGCCACCGGGGTCACGCCTGCGTCGGTGGCATCAGCCGCGTCGGCGGTGACGGGTGCGTCGGTCGTATCAGCCGCATCGACGGTGACGGGTGCGTCGGTAGTGACGGGTGCGTCGGCGGCATCAGCCGCGTCGGTGGTGACGGCATCTCCGGCGGCATCCGACGGCGACGCCTCGTCCTGCGGCGAGTCCTCGGGACGCACGCGCTCCGACCACGGCAGCCACTCGGGCGCCAGCAGGGAGGCAGAGGAGGGCAGCAGCCCCACTTCGCAGACCGTCACGTCCTTGCTCCGCGCCACGCGGGCCACGCTCGCGTACCACTGCCATCCGCCGTAGCCGGGCACGAAGGCCTCGAACCGGTGGGTGACCAGGCGCTCTCCGTCGATCGTGGCCGACACGTGCCGGCCCACCTGGGACTCGGGGGCGATCTCCAGCACGCCCTGCCGTGCCCGCTCCACGGCGGCTTCGAGCACGGAGTCGGTCTTCGGGATGCGTCGGGCCACCCGGGGCTTGCGTGGGGCCTCGACGACGGCGGGTGCGCCGGGCTCGGCGACCACGGGCGTCTCGTCGATGTAGGTCGAGGAAGCACCGTCGACGGCGTCCAGGTTGCTCGGGATCATGATGGAAGCCTACGCGTCGAGGTCGTCGGCGACCGCCCGCAGGACCGCCGCGACCTTCGCCGCGTGCGCCTTCTCCGGGTAGCGACCCTTGCGGAGGTTGTTGGAGACACCGTCGAGGAGCTTGATGAGATCCTCCGTGATGACGGCCATGTCATCCGCGCTCTTCCGGCTGGCCTTCGCCACGGAGGGAGGCTGCTCGAGGATGCGCGCGGAGAGGGCCTGGGGGCCGCGACGCCCGTCGGCGACCCCGAACTCCAGCTTGGCGCCCACCTTGACCTCGGTCACGCCCGCGGGTAGGGCCGAGGCGTGCAGGAACACTTCCTTGCCGTCGTCCGTGGCCAGGAAACCGAATCCCTTGTCCGCGTCGAACCACTTCACTTTGCCGATGGGCACGTCGTCTACCTCTTCTTGGCTGTACCGGGCGGTGTCACCGGCGGCCCTGGCCCGGTCCACGCAGGCCGCCTGGCACCCAGGCGCGCTGCTGCCGCCGGGGAAGTCTGTGCCTCCTAGGGTATAGCGTCGCGAGCGGCACATCGCGCGGTTCTTGTAGTCTGGGACGGCTATGATCCCTGACGAATCGGCCACGAACCCCACCTCCCACGACGCCGGCGGTACAGCGGTGCCGGATGCCGCACCCGGGGCCCCGTCACGCGGCCGCTTCCTGGTCATGGTCCTCGCGGTCGCCTTCGCCGGCGTCGGGCTCGTCTCCCTGGCGGCCATCCTCACAACGGCCTTCCTGCAGGGGACCGTATGGCCCGGTTTCGTCCTGGCCAGCTACTTCTGCCTGCCGATCGCCTTCCTCCTGATGGTCTCGCTGCTCATCGGGTCCGTCCTCTCCCGCCGGAACTCCTGAGCCCACCCCGGCGGCGGGCACTGCACGCCGCACCGCGGGTGTCGCCGCGCACGTCATGGCGCAGCGGCTCACGGACCCGTGTCGGCGGCGCCGGGTAATCTTGAGGTGATGTCCGCAATCCGAGCACTGGCCGATCAGCTGGCCCTCCGGAGCGATGACGACGTACGCCGCCTCCTCACCGTTCGGCCCGACCTCATCCTTCCGCCGGTGCCGGACTTCGCCGCGCTCGCGGCCCGGGCGTCCTCCCGCACGAGCCTGCAGCGGGCCCTCGACAACGTCACGCGCCCCCAGCTCCAGGTCCTCGAGGCCCTCGTGGTCCTCACCGAGGACGACGCCGGCGCGGTACCGCCGGCGCGCCTCGCCGCCGCCCTGTCGCAGGGGAGCACCGACGCGGTCGAGGAGATCCTCGCCGACCTCGCCCGGCGCGCCCTCGTCGTCGGGTCCGCGGCGGAGGGCTTCCTGCCCGTCGGAGCGATGGCCGACGCCGTGGCCCCCTACCCGGCAGGCCTCGGCCGCTCCTTCAAGACCCTCGCCCGTTCCATCCCGCGTTTCGGTCCCGCGCTCGTCCGCGCCGCCGCGGTCCTCGCCCCGGACCCCGGGAACGAGGCGCTGACGTCGGCCGCCGCGGCACGGGTGCTGGACCGGGTGACCGCGGATCCGGACGCCTGGGACCGGCTCATGGCCGACGCCCCCGAGGGCGCGCCGACCCTGCTCGCACGCCTCCGCGACACCCCGGTCGGTTCGACGGCGACCGGAGGCGACGGCGGCGCCTCGCCCGCCGTGCAGTGGCTCCTGGACCGCTGCCTGCTGGCACCGCTGGACGCCCTGCACGTCGAGCTTCCCCGCGGCGTCGGACGGGCGGTCCGTGGCCACGCCGTCTTCGCCTCCCTCGAGCTGGAGCCCCCGCTCGCCGCTGCGCGGACCACGCGCGCCACGCTGCGCGACAACGCGGCGTTCGGCGCGATCGCCGAGACCCTTCGGCAGGTGGGGTCCCTGCTCGCCGTCGTCGCCGGCTCCCCCGTCTCCACCCTCCGCTCCGGCGGCGTGGGCGTGCGCGAGCTGCGGCGCGTCCGCGAAGCGGTGCAGTGCAGCGACGGCGACGCCGCATGGCTGCTCGAGCTCGCGGCCGCCGTCGGGCTCCTCGTGCTCGATCCGGACGACTCCCGCTGGAAGGCCCCCCGGCCGGACGCCTGGGAGTCGCTGGACCGGGACGCCCAGTGGCAGCTGCTCGTCGAGGGGTGGCTCGCCGTCGACCGGGCCCCGGCGCTCGTCGGATCGAAGCTGCCGGACGGCACGTCCGTCAACGCCCTCGCCGCGGAGGCGTCCCGGCCCGACGCACCGATGGTGCGCCGGCGGCTCCTCTCCGTCGCCCTCGACCTGTCGGATGCCCCCGCGGACGCGGACGGAGCGGCAGGCGTCGGAGCTCGCGGGACCGTCCCCGTCCTGACCGACCAGGCCGTCGTCGGCCTCGCCACCTGGCACCAGCCGCGCCTGCACCGGCGCTTCTCCCGACTGATCCCCGGCATGATGGCCGAGGCCGCCGCGCTCGGGCTGACCGGAGGCGGAGCCCTGGCGGAGGCCGGTCGGCTCGTCGCGCAGGGACGCTTCGAGGATGCCACCCTCGGTGTACGGGACGCCCTGCCTGCCCCTGTCTCCCACGTGGTGCTGCAGGCCGATCTCACCGCCGTCGCGCCCGGGTACCTGCAGCCCGAGGTCGCACGCGGCCTCCTGCGCATGTCCACGCCCGAGGGCCAGGGGCCCGCCACGACCTACCGCTTCTCCGCCGACTCCATCCGCACGGCCCTCGATGCCGGGGAGGACGCGCCCTCCATCCTCGCCTTCCTCAGCACGCACTCGGCCACGGAGATCCCGCAGGCCCTGACGTATCTCGTCGAGGACACCGCGTCCCGCTACGGCGGCCTCCGTGTCGGCCGGGCCGGCAGCTACCTGCGCACGGACGACGACGCCGTCGCCGCCACCGTCCTGGCGGACCCGCGCGCCGCGGTGCTGGGCATCGTGCAGATCGCTCCGACCGTCCTGGTGTCCCCCGCCTCCGCCCAGGAGCTGGCGGGCCTGCTCCGCGACCTCGGTTTCGCCCCGGCGTCGGACGCCATGACCGCCGTCGCACCCGCGCCCGCCGGGACAGCCGATGCGACCGCGCCCGGAGGTGTGGCGCCGGACAGGCTCCGGTCACGGCTCAACCCGTGGTCGGTCGCCGAGGAGGAGATCACGGCGCAGCTGGTCACCCTCCGCACTCCCCGCCCGGGCCCCGCCGATCCGGCGGGGGCAGCCGACAGCGAGACGCTCCTGGGGCTGGAGACGCTGCGCGCGGCCATCCGGTCGCGCAGCAGGATCCGCCTCGGCACTGCGGACAGCGAGGGGAATCACGTGCGCCAGGTCCTTGTTCCCCTCTCGGTGTCGGGAGGCCGCCTGCGGGTGTTCGATCCCGAGAACCAGGTGGAGAAAGTCGTGTCCGTACACCGCGTCATGGACGTGGAGATCCTCGAAGGGAGCGCCGCCGATGGTTGACGGACCGCTGATCGTCCAGAGCGACAAGACCATCCTGCTCGAGGTGGACCACGAGCAGGCCACCGAGGCGCGCCACGCGATCGCCGCGTTCGCGGAACTCGAGCGCGCCCCCGAGCACGTGCACAGCTACCGCCTCACGCCGCTCGGGCTCTGGAACGCGCGTGCCGCCGGCCTCGACGCCGAGCGCGTCCTCGACACCCTCCTGAAGTACTCCCGCTTCCCGGTGCCGCACGCCCTCCTGATCGACATCGAGGACACCATGTCCCGGTACGGGCGCCTCCGGCTCGAGAAGGACCCGCAGCACGGCCTCGTGCTGCGCACCACGGACTACCCCGTGCTCGAGGAGGTCCTGCACGCGAAGAAGATCCAGCCCCTCCTCGGACCCAGGATCGACGGCGAGACCGTCGTGGTGCACTCCTCCCAGCGCGGCCAGCTCAAGCAGCTGCTGCTCAAGCTCGGATGGCCGGCCGAGGACTTCGCCGGCTACGTGGACGGGACGCCGCACCCCATCGTGCTCGACGAGGACGGCTGGACGCTGCGCCCGTACCAGAAGCTCGCGGTCGAGAACTTCTGGTCGGGCGGCTCGGGCGTCGTCGTCCTGCCGTGCGGCGCGGGGAAGACCCTCGTGGGTGCCGCCGCCATGGCCACGAGCCAGACCACCACGCTGATCCTCGTCACCAACACGGTGTCCGCGCGGCAGTGGAAGGACGAGCTGCTCAAGCGGACGTCCCTGACGGAGGACGAGATCGGGGAGTACTCCGGCGCGGTGAAGCAGGTCCGGCCCGTCACCATCGCGACGTACCAGGTCCTCACGATGAAGCGCGGCGGCCTGTACCCGCACCTCGAGCTGCTCGACGCCAACGACTGGGGCCTGATCGTGTACGACGAGGTGCACCTCCTCCCGGCACCCATCTTCAAGATGACGGCGGACCTCCAGGCCCGCCGCCGGCTCGGGCTCACCGCGACGCTCGTCCGCGAGGACGGCCGCGAGGGCGAGGTCTTCTCGCTCATCGGACCGAAGCGCTACGACGCCCCCTGGAAGGACATCGAGGCACAGGGGTACATCGCCCCCGCGGACTGCGTGGAGGTGCGCGTCGACCTGCCGCGGGACGAGCGGGTCGCGTACGCGATGGCCGACGACGGCGACAAGTACCGCCTGTGCGCGACGTCGGACACCAAGTCCGACGTGGTGGAGAAGCTCGTGGCGGCGCACCGGGGTGAGCAGCTGCTCGTCATCGGCCAGTACATCGACCAGCTCGACGACCTCGCGGCGCGCCTCGACGCCCCCGTCATCAAGGGCGAGACCCCCGTGAAGGAGCGGCAGCGGCTCTTCGACGCCTTCCGGGCCGGGGAGATCACCGTGCTCGTGGTGTCGAAGGTCGCCAACTTCTCGATCGACCTCCCGGAGGCGTCCGTCGCGATCCAGGTCTCCGGCTCGTTCGGGTCACGCCAGGAGGAGGCCCAGCGCCTCGGCCGGCTGCTGCGGCCCAAGACGGACGGCCGGGCGGCCCGGTTCTACACCGTCGTGGCGCGGGACACGCTCGACCAGGACTTCGCGGCGAAACGCCAGCGCTTCCTGGCGGAGCAGGGCTACGCGTACCGCATCCTCGACGCCACCGCCATCGCGGACAACGAGCCCAGGGACTGAGGAGCCTCCTTACAGGAATGGTCCAGCCAATTCACAGGCATCGCGAGGATACTGGGAGGGTGAAAAAAACAGGCCCTGAAGCGAAACTACTGGTCGTCGACGACGAACCGAACATCCGCGAACTCCTGTCGACGTCGCTGCGCTTCGCCGGTTTCGACGTCGTCGCCGCCGCCAACGGCCGGGACGCCCTCGCCGCCGCCGAGACGCACAATCCCGATCTCGCCGTCCTCGACGTCATGCTTCCCGACATGGACGGCTTCACCGTTACCCGGCGCCTCCGTGCCGCGGGCCGGCACTTCCCCGTCGTCTTCCTGACGGCCCGGGACGACACGGACGACAAGGTCACGGGCCTCACGGTCGGCGGCGACGACTACGTGACGAAGCCGTTCAGCCTCGACGAGGTCGTCGCGCGCATCCGCGCCGTCCTGCGCCGCACGCACCCGCTCGAGGACGACGACGCCGTGATCCGCGTGGCCGACCTGGAACTGGACGACGACGCACACGAGGTCCGGCGCAACGGGGAGACCATCGACCTCTCCCCCACCGAGTTCAAGCTCCTGCGCTACCTCATGATGAACCCGAACCGCGTGCTGTCCAAGGCGCAGATCCTGGACCACGTCTGGGAGTACGACTTCAACGGCGACGCGTCGATCGTGGAGTCCTACATCTCCTACCTGCGGCGGAAGATCGACAGGAACCCCGACGCCGTCGCCCTGATCCAGACCAAGCGGGGCGTGGGATATCTCCTGCGCACCGCTGACAAGCGGTAGCACCGGCGATTTGGTCAAGCGTTGGAACGCGGCGTCGCTCCGCTCGCAGCTCGTGGCGATCATCATGCTCCTGATGATCGTCACCGTGGGCATCACCGGCCTCGCCACCGTCTCGCTGCTGCGTGACGGACTGGTGGACCGCGTGGACCAGGACCTGTGGAACAACGCCAGGACCGTCGCGAACGACATCTACTCCACCGAGCCCCAGGCGGACGGCGCCGTGCTGAGGTACTACGCGGCCCTGCTGGACAGCGACGGCGGCGTGGTGGTGGCCAACCAGTCCGACGACGCCGTCGACGTGCCCGATCTCGGGGACATGACGCAGGAACGCATCATCGATCTCGATGGCTCGGGTTTCGACGTGCCCAGCACCGACGCCGACAGCCAGGGGTGGCGCGTGCGGATCTTCCGCTTCGCGAACACCGACGGCTACCTCGCGATCGCCTCCCGCCTGAACACGGTGAACGAATCGGTGCAGGAGGCGAAGGAGATCATCTTCACCTCGGGCCTCGTCACCACAGCCCTGGCCTCCCTCATCGCCTTCGTGACGGTGACGCGGCAGTTCGCGCCGCTCGCCCGCGTGGAGCGGACGGCGGCAGCGATCGCGACCGGCGACCTCTCCCGCCGCGTCGCCGTCGAACGCCCTGCCTCCGAGATCGGGCGGCTCTCCCGGTCCCTCAACGCGATGCTCGCGCACATCGAGCGGGCATTCGCCGCCCGCACCGCGTCGGAGACCAAGATGCGGCGGTTCGTCGCCGACGCGTCCCACGAGTTGAGGACGCCGCTCGTCACCATCCGCGGCTACTCGGAGCTGTACCGGCACGGGGCCCTGCAGAAGGACGAGGACGTCGCCGCCGCGATGGGCCGGATCGAGAGCGAGGCGATCCGCATGGGCCAGCTGGTCGAGGACCTGCTGACGCTCGCGCGGATCGACGAGCAGCGCCGCCCCGACGTGAAGCCCGTGGACCTCACGGTGCTCGGCCATGACGCCGCCTTCGACGCGAGGGCCACCGCCCCGGACCGCACCATCTCCGTCGTCGGGCTCGACGGCGGCAGCCCCCGCTCCGCACCCACCCGGGGGGACGAGGCGCGGCTTCGCCAGGTGGTCGCGAACCTGATGACCAACGCACTGCGGTACACGCCCGCCGGTTCACCCATCGAGATCGCCGTCGGCGTGGCCCCCGTGCTGCACGGCCACAGCGATTCCGTCCTGGAGGTGCGCGACCACGGCCCCGGGATCTCCGAGGAGGACGCCGCGAAGGTTTTCGAGCGCTTCTACCGGGCGGACACCTCGCGTCATCGCGAGACCGGGGGCACGGGACTCGGCCTGGCGATCGTCGCCGCACTGGTGGCCCAGCACGACGGCTCGGTCAGGCTCGAGGAGACGCCGGGCGGCGGTGCGACCCTGTCGATCCGGCTTCCGCACGTCCCGCTGGACGGGGAGGCCACCGAGGAGGGAGCCCCGGAGCAGGACGGCGTGTCCGACAGGGCGGTGACGGACGTGCCCGGCGAGCCGGACTCCGATCATCACCCGGCCTTCTCGAACGGCATCACTCCTCCACAGCCCCCGCCGACGAAGCCTGTTGTCCACAAACGCCGCGACGCCCGCTGATCGTCCCCGCCCGTGCCCTAGCGTCGACGACGTCAAGGAAGCGCGAGCACGGGAACAAGGGAGCACAGCATGGCATTCTTCAACGTCGACACCGACAGCCTGGCGGTCAAGAGCGGCCAGGTTCAGGGCACCATCGGGAGGCTGCAGGCGGAGGTGAACTCCATGCAGGCCGGGCTGCGTGAACTGGAGGGCCTCTGGACGGGGCAGGCGGCCACCAATTTCCAGCAGCTCATCCTGCAGTGGCGGGCCACGCAGCAGCAGGTCGAGGAGTCGCTGACCGGCATCAACACGGCCCTGAACGTCGCCACGCAGCAGTACGCCGATGCCGAGCAGAGCAATGCGCGGATGTTCATGAGCTGACCGGGACAGGCCGGGCGGCCGGCGACGCCCGCTGATCGTTCCCGCCCGTGCCCCCGTCCGGGCCCCGCACACGAAAGGGCGGCACCCCCTGTCCGGGAGTGCCGCCCTCTGGTCGTGCTGCGCGCGGGTGGCGCGCAGGCGGTGGGGACTAGAAGCCGCCCATGCCGCCCATGCCGCCCATGTCGTCGCCGCCGCCGGCAGGAGCTGCCTTTTCCGGCTTGTCGGCCACGACGGCCTCGGTGGTGAGGAACAGGCCTGCGATCGACGCTGCGTTCTGCAGGGCCGAGCGGGTGACCTTCACGGGGTCGTTGACCCCGGCGGCGAGGAGGTCCTCGTACACGCCGGTGGCCGCGTTCAGGCCGTGGCCGGCCGGCAGGCCGCGGACCTTGTCGACGACGACGCCGGGCTCGAGGCCGGCGTTGAAGGCGATCTGCTTCAGCGGTGCGTCGATGGCGACGCGGACGATGTTCGCGCCCGTCGCCTCGTCACCCGTGAGCTTGAGGTTGGCGAACGCCTTGGCGCCGGCCTGGATGAGGGCCACGCCACCACCGGCGACGATGCCTTCCTCGACGGCGGCCTTCGCGTTGCGGACGGCGTCCTCGATGCGGTGCTTGCGCTCCTTGAGCTCGACCTCCGTTGCGGCGCCGGCCTTGATGACTGCAACGCCGCCGGCCAGCTTGGCCAGGCGCTCCTGCAGCTTCTCGCGGTCGTAGTCGGAGTCGGAGTTGTCGATCTCGGCGCGGATCTGGGCCACGCGTCCGGCGATGGCGTCGGCGTCGCCGGCACCTTCGACGATGGTGGTCTCGTCCTTGGTCACGACGACCTTGCGGGCAGTGCCGAGCAGGTCGAGGGTGGCGGTCTCGAGCTTGAGGCCGACCTCCTCGGCGATGACCTGGCCACCGGTGAGGATGGCGATGTCGGCGAGCTGCGCCTTGCGGCGGTCTCCGAAGCCCGGGGCCTTGACGGCGACGGACTTGAAGGTGCCACGGATCTTGTTGACCACGAGGGTCGCGAGGGCTTCACCCTCGATGTCCTCGGCGATGATGAGCAGCGGCTTGCCCGACTGCATGACCTTCTCGAGGACGGCGACGAGATCCTTCACGTTGCTGATCTTCGAGTTCACGATCAGGATGTAGGGATCCTCGAGGACCGTCTCCTGGCGCTCTGCGTCGGTGACGAAGTAGCCCGAGATGTAGCCCTTGTCGAAGCGCATTCCCTCGGTGAGCTCGAGCTCCAGCCCGAAGGTGTTGGACTCCTCGACGGTGATGACGCCTTCCTTGCCCACCTTGTCGAGTGCTTCGGCGATCAGGGCGCCGATCTCGTTGTCACCGGCGGAGATGGACGCGGTGGCAGCGATCTGCTCCTTGGTCTCGATCTCCTTGGCGGAGGCGAGCAGTTCCTCGGTGACGGCCTGCACGGCCTTCTCGATGCCGCGCTTGAGGCTCAGGGGGTCGGCGCCGGCCGCGACGTTGCGCAGGCCTTCCTTGACCAGGGCCTGGGCGAGCACGGTGGCGGTGGTGGTGCCGTCGCCTGCGACGTCGTCGGTCTTCTTGGCGACCTCCTTGACGAGCTCGGCACCGATCTTCTCGAACGGATCGTCGAGCTCGATCTCCTTGGCGATGGACACGCCGTCGTTCGTGATGGTGGGGGCACCCCACTTCTTCTCGAGCACGACGTTGCGGCCACGGGGGCCGAGGGTCACCTTGACGGCGTCAGCGAGGATGTTGAGGCCCCGCTCGAGGCCGCGGCGGGCCTCTTCATCAAAAGAAATGATCTTGGCCATACGGCTTAGGTCCTTTCGGGACGGTTGCATTTCAGCATGTGAATGCTTGCCTGCGTGTGGTGCCCGCGACGGCCGGGCGGCGCCGGAACGATCTCTTTCACGCTCCTGCACCACCCCCACCACAGAGGTTTGCCTGCTTCACGCGCCACGCACAGTCTTAGCAGTCTGCGCGCGCGAGTGCTAACTCAATAATTAGCACTCCCACCCTATGAGTGCAACCCGCCCGGGCCCCTCGGTACGGGTCGCCGCGCCCTCCCGCCGACCTCGTCCCGGTGCCATGGCGCGGGGACTCGCGAGGGCATAGGTTGGGCGGACCATCAGTCAAGGAGGCACAGTGTCGACGTCAGCAAGCGGTCCGGACCACGAAGAGTCCGGGGAGCACGGTACGGCGAGCGGAGCTGCCGACGCAGCCCGCCCCGGACGACCGATCGGCGGGAACCGCCCGTCCCCGGAGCCGTACGCACCAGGGGATGACGCCCCCGGCGACACCGCCGGAGACCCCTACGGGGACCAACCCCACCAGCAGGGCCCGCATCAGCAACCGCCGTACCAGCAGGATCCCTACCAGCAGGGCCCCTACCAGCAGCCGTCGCCCTACCAGCAGCGGCCCCCGTACCCGCAGTCCGGCCCGGGCCAGACCCCCTATGCCCAGACCCCGTACGGCCAGAGCGGCTACAACCAGGGCGCTTACAGCCAGGGCCCGTACAACCCAAACCCGTACGGCCAGCCGTATGCTCCGCAGAAGTCCAGGGTCATCGCCGGCGTCCTGGGCATCCTCCTCGGCTCCCTGGGTATCCACCGGTTCTACCTCGGCTTCACCACGATCGGCATCATCCAGCTCCTCATGTCGACGGTGGGCGCCGCGCTCACGTTCGGACTGAGCGCCATCGCTGCGGGCATCTGGGGGCTCATCGAGGGCATTATGATCCTCGTCGGGTCCGAGCAGTTCCGCCGGGACGCCCGCGGCATCCCGCTCAAGGACTGACCCACCGGCGGGCGGGGCTCCCGACGGTCCCACCCGCCGCGCCACATCCCGGCGTCACACACGGTCCGGGCTTCGGCGGACGCGGATCAACCGCGGCGTCCCACGGGGGCGGGGCCCAGCAGGCCCCACCTCCTACTGGAACTCCGGCCCGAGGACCACGGAGATGGCCGGCGACACGTCAGCGCTCTCGACGAGGTCGGTGATGCCGAGATCCTCGGCCACGGCTTCCGCGTCGGCCCGCTGATCCTCGCCGTTGTAGAAGACGACGGACGCGTCTACGGGAACTCCCGCCCAGTTCCCGGGAAGGGCCGAGGTCCATCCGGCTGCCGCCAGGCGGCCGGCCGCCACCGACGCCAGCCCCGGCGCACCCGTGCCGTTGAGCACGTTGACGGTCTGGGCCCGGTCCGCGGGGTCGGCCTCGTCGGAGGCGGAGGCCGACGCGCCGTCGGTCGCCGTGCCGCCCGGCTCGCTGGTCGCGCCGGGGGACGCGCTGCCCGAAGGCTCCGCCGTCGCCGCTCCGCCTCCCGTCGCGGAGGCCTCGGGGCTCGACGACGACGACGACATGCCGCCGTCGTTCCCGCCCGGGAAGCCGAGGCGGGGAAGAAGGAAGAACGAGCCCAGGCCGATCAGCAGCGCCAGCACGCCCACCGCGAGCTTGGGTCCGAGGCCGGTCGACCGTGCGGGGATCAGCCGCTCGCGGTGGACGCCCTGGCGCGCTGACGCTGCCGGGACGCGGTCGAATTCGTCCCGCGGGTGATCGGTCATGGGTGTGCGTGGTCCTTCGCTCGTCGAGACTGGCAGGACGTGCTAGATGTCCGCGCCGAGCCGGCGGGCCGAGCGTGCCTTCTGACGGGTGGACCTGAGGCGCCTCAGCCTCTTGACGAGCATCGGGTCGTGGGCGAGGGCCGCTTCGGTGTCGATGAGGGCGTTGAGCGCCTGGTAGTAATGGGTGGCGGACATGCTGAACAGGTCACGGATGGCCTGCTCCTTGGCACCGGAGTACTTCCACCACTCGCGTTCGAGGGCGAGCATCCGCTGCTCGCGGTCGCCCAGGGCCAGCCGGTCGTCCGTCCCGGACGTCGCGTCATCCGAATGCCGCTGTAGCTCGGCCATCTCCCCTGTCGCCTTCCGTCAGCGGGCATAACTGTCGTCCCATGATAGTGGGGAATGACAGCACTGTCATTCGGACGGCACCGCATGGCCGACCGGGCGAGAATGGGGTCATGACTTCCGCCGACCCCACACTGTTCGACCTGCCGAATGCGCCCAGGAGCGACGCGACCGGCGCCGCGGGACCTCGTGCGGCCGGACAGCCGACCCCCGACACCTCGGCCTTCCCCTTCGCCGCCCCGGCCCGCATCGAGGACCTGGTTCCCGCTGACTGGGCGGCCGCGCTCGAACCGGTGGAGCCTGTCCTTCACCGGCTCGCGGTGTCCCTGGCGGAGGACCTCGACGGCGGACGCCGGGTCCTGCCCGATCCGTCCCGGATCCTGCGGGCCTTCACCACCCCGATGGACAGCGTACGCGTGGTCATCGTGGGGCAGGACCCCTACCCGACGGTCGGGCACGCCGTCGGGCTCAGCTTCGCCGTCGATCCGCGGACCCGGCCGATCCCCCGAAGCCTCGCGAACATCTACCGCGAGCTGGCGTCCGACACGGGTGCGGAGCCGCCCGCATCGGGCGACCTGTCCGGCTGGGCCGAGCAGGGTGTCCTCCTGCTCAACCGCGTGCTGACGGTCCGTGCAGGCGAAGCGGCGTCGCACCGGGGATGGGGGTGGGAAGACGTGACCGATGCCGCCATCCGCGCGCTCGTGGCGCGGGGCGGCCCGCTCGTGGCCATCCTGTGGGGCAAGGACGCGCTCCGCCTCAAGCCGCTGCTCGGACCGACACCGACGGTCGAATCGGTGCACCCCAGCCCGCTCTCCGCCTCCCGCGGGTTCTTCGGTTCCCGGCCCTTCTCCCGGGCCAACGACCTCCTGGCCGCACAGGGCGCCGACCCCGTCGACTGGACGCGCACGGCAGGCCGTACCGACTGACGCCCCTCCCGGGCCCGTGTCCGCACCCCGTCTCCGCAGGACGTCCGCCACCTGTCCGGCGGGAGGGCGTCGCCGTGCCGGCGAATCGATGCCTCCGCCTACCGCCGTCGGTTCCGCTGCCGCTCGTCGGAGCTGAGCTTCCGCGTGAAGGGTCGAGCCAGGTTGTCTCCGAGGACCACGCCCGCCGCGATCGCCAGCACGACCGTCAGGGCGTTGAACAGGCCGAGCGCGCCGTCGGACACGATCTCCGACTCGATCGTGAGCATGTACATCGAGCGGAAGATGGACAGCCCGGGGTAGAGGAACAGCACGGCGGGAACCGCGACGACGAGCTGGGGGGCGCCGAGCCGGAGGGACACGACACGCGAGAGCCCGCCGATCAGGATGGCCGCGAGGGCCGGCGCCAACCGGTACCCGACGCCCGCTGCGACGGCGCTGATCATGAGCAGATACCCGGCGACGGCGACGAGCGAGGTGGGGATCACGAGCTTCACGTCGGTCTGCTCGGCGATGCAGATCATGGCCACGGCGATGAACACGAGCACCGCGACCAGGGGCCACGGGTACTGGCTGCCGGCGGATTCGAAGACGTCGAGTTCGGGGATCCCGATCGCCGAGCCGGCGACGAGGGCGACGGCGATACCCGCCACGAGCGCCGCGAAGACGAGGATCGCGGAGAGGTACCGGCCCGCGGCCGTGACCGGGAACCCGTTGATGGCGTCCTGCGTGGCCGAGACGAGCCGGCCGGTCGGCAGGAGCAGCAGGATGCCGCCCACCACCACCAGTGCCGGGGCGATGGGCACCTCGAGCCACCAGAACAGCATCGCGATCAGGGTGACGAGCGCGGACGAGGTGGCGACGGAGAAGAACTCCGGGACGCGCCACTCCCCCAGCTTGCGGCTGACCAGGTCCACGAGGATGCAACTGATGAACCCCACGAGCGAGCCGAGCAGGGTCCCGCCGACGAAGGCCACGATGGCGGCCGAGAAGATGCCGAACGCGGCGGTCACCATCCAGCGCGGGAAAGGCTTCGGCCGGTGGGTGATCTCGTCGAGCCGCTGCGCCGCCTCGGTCCGCGAGACCCCGCCGTCGGCGATGTCGGAGACGAGCCGGTGGATGGCCGTGAGGCCCGCGTAGTTGTTCGTCCAGGAGCGGACCACCCGCAGCACCGTCGTCGGCGTCTGGTCCTTCGCGGAGTAGTTGATGATCACGGACTGGTTGGTGATGTCCACCTCGATGTGGTCGAGGCCGAAGGCGGCCGTGACCGCGATGATGCTCGTTTCCACCTCGAGGGCTCCCGCGCCGTACCGGAACATGGTCTCGGCGAGGTTGAGGGCGAAGTCCAAGGCCTTGCGCGCTCCGGCGTCGGGACCGCCGACCTGGATCATCGGGTTCGCGTAGGGGCTGCCGGCCAGTCGCTCCACGATGCTCATGGCCTGGGTGGGCGGCGCTTCGCCCTGGACGAGGCGGCGGAGCACGTTCCGGGCTGCGGCGTTGGACCGGCTCGACGACGGCACGCTCCGCGGCGTGGTGGGCAACGCGTCGGTGGGCCGCGTGACAGGCTGCCGCTGGCGGGACGGCCGGGGGATCTTCGGTTCCGACGCCGGACGCTTGGGCGGAGCCCCTGCCCTGCTGCCCTTCCTGCCGGCACCCCCCTTGCCCGCCGCCAGCTGACGCTTCTCGTCGTCGGACGGGTCGAAGGGCCGCCGGATGACCGGGAGCGCTTCCGCCATGGGTGATGGGTCAGGGGGCAGGAGCCCATCGGCCGGGGTCGAACCGTCTGTCACAGCGGCCTTTCATGCATCGATCACCGTGCCCTCTGCGGGCTCTTCCTCAGTAGAACGGCTGGTGCGTGCGCCGCCAGTAGATCTGGCGCGCCACACGCTCCGCGATCGTGTTCCAGACACGATACTTCCAGCCGCTGACCACGAGGTCGTAGCAGCCGGCGAAATCCGTCACCGTCTTGGTGAAACTCGTCTTGAACAGTCCCAGGCCGTGGAACGGGTGGTCCGTGTCCTTCAGCCGGTCGCCGGGCGGCGTGCCGCAGAAGTCGTATTCGACGATCCCGAACTCGTCCTTGAGGTCGGTGATGGCCCGCCACTGCACCAGATGGGAGTCCCCGTACTGGCGCCTCCCCGGGCGTGAACCGCCGTCCTTGTAGGTGCCCTTGGTGCCGTAGTTGACCACGAAGGCGCCGACCGAGGGCTGTCCGTCCTCGTACACGAAGTAGAAACGGCCCTGCCCGGCGTCCACGAAGTTCTGCCAGAAGCGGCTGTAGTACTCGAACGAGCGCATGCGTGCCGCCGAGCGGTCCTCGATGTGCGTCATGAGCGAGTACATGGCCCTGAAGGTCTCCTGCGTCGGCTCCATGCGCCGGACCTCCACGCCCTCGCGGATGGCCCTGCGCACTGCGTTGCGGCCGCGCGAGTGCAGGTTCCGTAGCAGCTGGTTCGCGTCCGGCGTGGTGTCCAGGATGGCTGTGCTGTCGTTGGGCTGCAGGTTGAAGGTCTTGACGAGCCCCGCCGACTGGAACGCCTCCCGCACCTCCGGCCCGTCCACGAGGTCCGGTTCCACCTTGATCGCGAAGACGTTGTGCCCCTCCCTGCGGGCGAGGTCGGCGACGGCGCGCGCCGCGGCGGGCACATGGGCGGCGTCGGTGACCGTGGGGCCCTTGATCAGGTACCACAGGGCCCCGATGACGGGGACCTTCTTCTCGAGGAGGAGGGTGTGGGTCGTGTACCCGGGGCCTTCGAGGACCACGAAGCGCGGCCGCCACCCGTGGTGCGACTTCACCTCCGCGAACGCGGCGGAGGAGAGCATGTTGCCCCCGCCCGGGTTCGCCATCACGAGGGAATCCCAGTCCCGCTGCTCCGTCCCGGTGGCGAAACGAGCGCTGAAATCGACCAAGATTCCTCATTCACTGGTGGTGGCAACAGAAGGACGCCCACAAGTCTAGCGGCTGCACACTACGCCTCCGCGTCGCAGCGCCGTACTTGTTGCCTTGGGAACCGGGTTTCCTGTACTCGTCCCATCCGGGTGGCTAGCATCGGCGATATGGACTTCAGATACCTCGGCAACAGCGGCTTCAAGATCTCGGAAATCACCTACGGCAACTGGCTCACCCACGGATCGCAGGTGGAGAACGACGTCGCCACCAGTGCGTGCGTGCGGCGCTCGACGTCGGCATCACCACCTTCGACACTGCGGACGTCTACGCGAACACCGCGGCGGAGACGGTCCTCGGCGAAGCACTCAAGGGCGAGCGGCGCCAGTCGCTCGAGATCTTCACGAAGGTCTGGGGCCCCACCGGGCCCAAGGGACACAACGACGTCGGGCTGTCCCGCAAGCACATCATGGAGTCGATCGACGGGTCGCTGCAGCGCCTGCAGACCGACTACGTCGACCTCTACCAGGCGCATCGGTACGACTACGAGACGCCCCTCGAGGAGACGATGCAGGCCTTCGCCGACATCGTGCGCCAGGGCAAGGCCCTGTACATCGGGGTCAGCGAGTGGACGGCCCAGCAGATCCGCGACGGCCACGCCCTCGCGAAGGACCTCGGCTTCCAGCTCATCTCCAACCAGCCCCAGTACTCGATGCTGTGGCGTGTCATCGAGGGCGACGTCATCCCCACGTCCGAGGAGCTCGGGCTGTCGCAGATCGTCTGGTCGCCCGTCGCGCAGGGCGTGCTGACCGGCAAGTACACGCCGGGCGCCCAGCCGGGGCAGGGCACCCGCGCCTCGGACGACAAGGGCGGCGCCGACATGATCAAGCGCTGGATGAGCGACGAGGTGCTCACGGGCGTGCAGAAGCTCGCCCCGATCGCAGACGGAGTGGGCCTCACGATGGCGCAGCTGGCCATCGCGTGGGTGCTGCAGAACAGGAACGTGGCCTCGGCGATCATCGGCGCCTCCCGGCCCGAGCAGGTGGAGTCGAACGCCGCCGCCGCCGGCGTGAAGCTCGAGGACGACGTCCTGAAGGCGATCGACGACGCCATCGGCGACCTCGCCGAGACGGACGTCGCGAAGACCGTCTCGCCCGAGACGCGGCCCGTCTGATGGTGGCTGCGACCGGCCCCCTCACCGTCGCGGTCACGGGGTCCAACGGGAAGCTGGGGCGGAGTGTGGTCCGCGGCCTGCGCGAGGCAGGGCACACCGTCCTCGAGCTCGACCAGCACGGCGAGCGCACCCCGACGTTCCTGCGCATCGACCTGCGGGACTACGGCCAGGTGGTCGATGCCCTCCTCGGTGTGGACGACCGGCACTCCGGCGTCGACGCCGTCGTGCACCTCGGTGCCATCCCGGCCCCGGGCCTGCAGGCGGACGTGGCGACGTTCCACAACAACATGGCCGCGACCTACAACGTCTTCCAGGCCTGCCGGCGGGCGGGCATCAAGCGGGTCGTGTACGCGTCCAGCGAGACCGTCCTCGGGCTACCGTTCGACACCCCGCCCCCGTACATCCCGGTGGACGAGGAGTACCCGGCCCGGCCCGAGAGCACCTACTCGCTCGTCAAGCACCTCGAGGAGCAGCTGGCGATCGAGCTGACGCGCTGGGATCCCCAGCTGAGCATCACGGCGCTGCGCTTCTCGAACGTCATGGACCCGGAGGACTACGCCGGGTTCCCGTCCTTCGATGCGGATGCGACCGCCCGGAAGTGGAACCTGTGGGGGTACATCGACGGGCGGGACGGGGCCCAGGCCGTGGCGAAGGCCCTCGAGAACGCGGCGCCGGGCTTCGACCGCTTCATCATCGCGGCCGCCGACACCGTGATGAGCCGCGGCAGCGCGGACCTGGCGGCCGAGGTGTTCCCCGGGGTGGAGCTGACGCGCGCGGTGGGCGAACACGAGACGCTGCTCTCGATCGACAAGGCCCGCCGGGTGCTGGGGTACGAGCCCCGGCACAGCTGGCGCGACCACGTCTAGGGCGATATCCGGGCAGGTCCCGACGGTCCGGGCAGCGGTGCGGACTGTCGTCCGGACCAGTTCATCAGTAGGCTGATGATTGAAGATGCGCAGCACCGACGAAAGGCAGAGAAGATGACCGAGAACCTTCCCGATGAGGAACTGACCATCGTTGACGAGGAGCCCGAGGTGCCGAACGACGCGCTGGCCCCGGAGGCCTTCGACCCGGTCCTCGACGGCCGGCCGGACAGCTACGAGGGCGCAGCGGAGGACAATCCGGACCGCTGGCAGGAGGATCCGCTGCTGCAAGACGAGCCCGGGGTGACCGCGGCCGTCGCCGATGAGAACGGTGTCGCCGTGGTCGGCGAGGAAGGCGTCCTCAGCGACCAGACCCTGCGCGCGGAGACGGCCGAGGCCCGGTACGAGCACGGCGACGAGCAGTACCCGCCGGAGGAGCCGATGCTCGGCGAGGCCGCGGCCGACGTCGACTTCGGCATGATGGAGGACGACGAGGTCGATGCGAGCGACGATCCCGCCAACCGCGGCGGTTCGCCGCTGAGCGCGATCGACGAGCAGGACATCGAGTAGCGCCCACCGCGTGATGCAGTACGAGGCCCCGGGGCATTCCCCCGGGGCCTCTTCGTACCCGTGATGCACCACACATCCGGAATACGCCCTGTCGCGCCCCGGTTGCCGCCAGTAGACATCGACCGGAAAGTAGGACCTCGTGAAACTGTTCTCCCCCCTCACGCTCGGCACGCTCGAACTCCCCAACCGCGTGGTCATGGCGCCGCTCACCCGGGTCCGCTCGGGTGACGCCGGCGTCCCGGGCGACATCGTCGTCGAGCACTACCGGCAGCGCGCCTCCCTCGGCCTGATCGTCAGCGAGGGCACCTACCCCAGCCACGCCGGCCAGGGTTTCCCGGGCCAGCCCGGGCTGGTCGAGGACGACCAGCTCGCGGGCTGGAAGCGCGTCACCGACGCCGTCCACGCGGACGGCGGGCGGATCGTCGCCCAGGTCATGCACGCAGGCCGGGTGACCCACCCCGACACGAACGGCGGGTACGAGGTCGTGGCCCCCAGCGCCATCGCGATCGACGGCGTCACGCGGACCAGCACCGGCAAGCAGCCCTACCCGGTGCCGCACGCCCTCAGCACCGAGGAGCTCCCGGGCATCATCGAGGAGTTCGTCACCGCGTCACGGAAGGCCATCGACGTCGCAGGGTTCGACGGCGTCGAACTGCACGGCGCCAACGGCTACCTGCTGCACGAGTTCCTCTCCCCCGAGTCGAACCAGCGCGAGGACGCCTACGGCGGATCACCCGAGAAGCGTGCGCAGTTCCTGATCGAACTCGTCACGGCCGTCGTGGCCGAGGTCGGCGCGGAGAAGGTGGGCCTGCGCATCTCCCCCGCGCACAACATCCAGGACGCACTCGAGACGGAGGCTGCCGACGTCCACGCGACCTACGGCACGCTGGTCGACGCCCTCGCCCCGCTGAAGCTCGCGTACCTGAGCGTCCTGCACGCCGACCCCACGGGAGAGCTGGTCCAGGATCTGCGCACGCGCTTCGGCGGACCCGTCCTGATCAACAGCGGATTCGGCGTGATCACCAATCGCGACGAGGCCATCGCCATCCTCGAGGACGGGGTGGGGGACGCCGTCGTCGTCGGCCGTCCCGCCATCGCGAACCCCGACCTCGCCCGCCGCTGGCGGGAAAACCTGCCGGAGAACGAGCCGAATCCCGCCACGTTCTACTCGACGGGCGCCGAGGGGTACACGGACTACCCGTTCTACGACGGTTCGGTGAGCGCCAACTAGACCACGGGCCGGCACCGACCGGCTCCGCACGGCGCACCCGAAGGGCGCCCCCGTCATTCGACGGGGGCGCCCTCCGCGCTTTCCGGGCGGCGCTCGGGCCGCGGGATGCGTTCCAGCCGAGCGCGGAGACCCGACCAGCGGAGGGCGGCCCACCCGAGGAGGAGGGCCGCCGCCAGGTGCGTGTGGAGCATCAGCATGACCTCCGGGGAGTGCCCCGGTGCGGCGGCCGACCCGACGGGCACGGCGCCGTCGTGGTGGACCGCCGGGTCGGGGGCGGATGTCACGGCCCCGTCCGCCAGCCCCCCGAGGAGCCAGTGGAGCACCTGCTGCCCGGCGCCGAGCAGCAGCAGCACACACCATCCGGGCACCCGTGCGCGTCCGGCGAGGGTGGCCGCCAGGACGGCGAAGATCGCGAGAGCACCCAGGATCGGCAGGGCCGGGAGCGAGCCGCCGGACAGGGTATGGACCACCGCCCCGAGCCCGACCGCCAGCAGGCCCACGGCGGCAGGGAGCGCGCTCACCCGGGGGCGGTCGACGGACGGCGGGGCGGCGTCCAGGGCTTCCATCCCCTGATCGTAAGCATGCTGATGACCGTGCGTCACGCGGAACCTCACCGGGACCCCCTGGGCCCCGGATCCGTAGACTGACGCCATGGGAGCTTCTGTTCCCTCGAATCGAGAGGATGAGCGCATGCCAGAGACCTCAGGCGACGACGACCGTATCCACAGCGAGGCCCCGGCTGAGGGCGACACCGCCGCCGACCCCGCGGATATCCGGGTGCACGCCGAAGAACCCGCCGAAGGCGCGGACCGCGAGGACCAGGTCAGCGACGACACGTGATCCGATCCGCATCCGGACGGTGAGCCGCCACTGACTGCTTCCACGCGCGTACCGCACGTGCGCGAGAACCCGCTCCGTGGACGTGCTCTCCTGTAGGTGCGGCTCTGTGCGGTCTCGCTGATGTCAGCGGACCGGCATCAGCGGACCAGTGTCAGCGGACGCCCTCGACGACCTCACCGAAGGGGACCTCCTGCGACAGTTCGGCCTGCCGGTCCACGGCCTGATCACTGACGAGGATGCCGTACTTGCCTTCGGCGACGGACTGCTTCATCACCATCAGCACGGTCTCGGCGAAACCCTCATCCTGGGCTTCGAGGAAGGTGATGTAGGCGGGCGGGAAGTTCTCTGGAACGGTGAGCATGACCTCACGCTACCTGCCGCCACCTGCGCCTGCCGAGCGTTTTCTCGCCCCCGCGAGATCGACCATCGCGTCGGTCGATCGGGGAGGGCCGAGCCTCCCGAGGCGGCTAGCGCCGGCGCCTCGCCGCTGCGTGCCGACCCAGCTCGGCGATCGCGGCTGCGGCGACGACCACGGAGAGTGCAACGGCGGCCAGCATCACGTACAGCACTACGAGGGTGGTCATCGGCGACGAGGCGCTGTGCAGGATCCGCAGACCGCCGAACAGGCCGACGGCCCAGAAGACGCCCACCCCTGCGAGCGCGTAGGCCGCGCGCCTGTGCCCACGATCGAGACCCATACTCCGGGCGCACTGCTTGAGGAGGCCCTGCCATTGATTCATAGCTCAACTATGGGGTGGCAACCGCAAATCACGGCCAGCCGTCGCTATTGTGTCCCTCACACCGGCGGGCCGGTGATCCATGGGCTGCATCCGGAGGCAGGCTCGGTGCCCGGCCGTGCGGCGGAGCCGGGCATGATCCGCCCGCGCCTTCGGGGCGCCGACCCTGCCACTCCACGGGTTGCTCGCGCGCCCTGCCCGGCAGGAGCGGGCCGGGCCCCACGGACCCACGACATACGGGCTCGTCCCGGCCGTCGTCGCCGTCCGCGTCACGGTGATCGACACCATCCGCTACCGAGGAGCAGCAGACGCAGGAAAAAGACCCGCCCGGGTGGCCGACTCCCTTCCGGGTGTCGGGCAGGGCCGGTCAGCGACCCCCGCGCTGATCGTCGTCCCGTGTGACGTCCGGGTCGATCGTGTCGGCCTCCTGATGATGATGCGTCACTTCCTCACGCAGCCCCTGCGCGTCGGCGTGCCGCTCCTGGGCCTGCTGGCGGAGCCTCTCGGCTTCCACCTCGGCCTGCTGGGCTTCCGCTTCCGCCATCGATGCCTTGGCCTCGCGCTCGCGCGCTTCGAGTTCGGTGGCGTTCGCCTGCTCGCGCATCTCGGCCGCGCGGTGCCGGTCCTGGTCCTCCCGGTGTCGGCGCTGGGTCGCTCCGCGCTTGCGGACGAGGATCGCCACGACGGCGATGACGGCAAGGACGACGATGATCCCGACGACGATCCACACCACTTGATTCGTATCCACAGCTGACTCCTTCGATCGTTGGCGACGGCGGCCCGGGGACGTTCCTAGCCCTCGAAGCCGCCCAGTCCGGGGATCTTGCCCAGCAGGTCCTTCGGATTGATGCCGAACCTGGCGAGGAGGTCGGAATGCTGCTCCGGGTCCACCTGGTCGGGGAGCTGGGACTGCGCCTGCTCGGCGTCGTCGTTCCTGCCCTGGCTCTTCAGCAGATCGATGATCTGCGCCCTGTCGATCTCCATGGCTGCCTCCTGATGGGTCGGACACCGATTAGTAAGCGTGCTTAGGGGATCATGGCACAACGCCTCCCAGTTGTCACGGGTCCCGGGACACACCGGAGAATGGCTGGATGCCCCTCCTCCTGACGGTCCTCGCCGACACCCACCTGCCCAAGCGGGCGCGACAGCTGCCCGGTGAGGTGTGGGACGCGATCGAGGCGTCCGACGTCGTCGTCCACGCCGGCGACTGGACCGAGACGCCACTCCTGGACGAGCTCGAGGCCCGGGCCCGCCGCCTCATCGCCTGCTACGGGAACAACGACGGCGGGGACCTCAGGGCACGCCTGCCCCTGGTCGCCCGTGCCGAGCTCGACGGCGTCCGTCTCGCCGTCGTCCATGAGACGGGCCAGAAGCAGGGGCGGGAGGCCCGCATGGCAGCGCTCTACCCCGACGTCGACGTCCTGGTGTTCGGGCACAGCCATATCCCCTGGGACACGAGGGCTGCAACAGGGCTCCGCCTGCTCAACCCGGGCTCCCCCACGGACCGCCGGCGCCAGCCGCACTGCACCTTCATGACCGCGACCATCGACGCAGGGCACCTGGGCGTCGCCCTGTGCCGCCTGCCGCCGCGCTGATCCCGGGGCGCTCCGGCATCCCGTCCGATCGCGCAACGGTCCGCTGCGGAAGCCCCGGATTGGTAGTGTGACCACCAGAAGTCAGTAGCCTGTCGAGATCCTGGAGCCCCGTGAGCAAGCGCCTGTACCCGCTCGTGCCCGCCACCGCGGTCATGCTGTGCGGCCTCACCCTCGGGGCGCTGCCCGCTGCGGCCGCGGAGGTATGCCCCGGCGTCGGCGCCGCGGGATGCGAGGCTCCCGGGACCCAGGCCCCCGGGAGCCCGGGCAGGGTCACCCCCTCGACACCGGCGACGACCTCCCCTGCCCCACCGACCTCGTCGCCGTCGCCGTCGTCGTCGTCCGAGCCGACGACGCCGCAGGACCCCCTCCCGACAACCCCACCGGTGGTCACCGATCCCCCGGTCGAGCCCGCCGAGCCGACGACGCCACCACCGACGACCCCGGATCCGACGCCGGAACCGATCGCGCCAGCACCGGTCCCCGTCCCGCTACCGGCGCAGCCGGTGGTTCCCGTGGCCCCCCTGCCTCCGGCGCCCGAGGTGCTGCCGCCGCCTCCGATCGTCGAGGAGGTGCCGGCGGAGGAGACGCCGTCAGCCGAGCCCACCCGGAGTTCCACACCCTCCCCGTCCCCTTCCGCGACACCCTCCACGCCCACGGCCTCCGCGTCGGCGAGCGCCGACGAGGCCGTGGCGATCGACCGGACGGAAGCGCGGAGGCAGCCGAACATGCCCTTCCTCGCGGTACTCTCGGTCATCATCATGGGTTGCCTCGTGGGACTCGTGAAGGTCCTGGGGCCGCTCGTCCCACGGCGGTCGCACTAGGCCCGCGGCGCCTGTTCCTTTCCCCCGCCGGCCCCGCTAGGCTGTAGGCCCGGAGGCTCGAGGAGCCACCGGAGAGCACGAGGAGGTGGAGTCATGAAGAAGGTCCTTGCCGTTGCGCTGTGCGCCGACAACAACCCCATGAACCCCGCCTCCCCGACCTCGGCGCCCTAGCCGCGCCCCGCGGGAGGCCTCCTCCGGAGGAACCGCGTTGAACACTCTCCTGCAGTACGGCTTCACCGACCGCATCGGCGCCCTCTTCTCCTTCCACTATCCGTCCGGCGTGCATCCGGCCAGGGTCGTCCGCACGGACCGCGGGCGGGTGATGGTCGCTACACGGCGCGGCATCCTGCACCTCGACAGCCCGGACGCGTTCGTCACCGGGGACTGGGTGGGGCTGGAGGGCGATGGCGACGCCCACGCCATCACCGGGCACCTTCCGCGCTGGTCCCTGCTCCAGCGCAAACGGGCCCATGATCCGCTGTCCGAGCCCCAGGTCCTCGCCGCGAACATCGACCTCCTCGGCGTCGTTGTGCCCCTGGACCGGCCGCTCTCGACCAACAGGCTCGAGCGCACCCTCGTCGCTGCCTGGGACTCCGGCGCGGTGCCCGTCGTCATCCTGACCAAGGCCGATCTCAGCTCGCGCTTCGACGGCGTGGTCGCCGAGACGGTCGAACGTGCCCGTGGGGTGGAGGTGCTGACGACGTCGGCAGAGGCCGGTGACGGCCTCGAGCAACTGCGCGGGCGGATCGGCGCCGGGCAGACCCTGGCGATGCTGGGCCCCTCGGGTGCCGGCAAGTCGAGCCTGATCAACGCCCTCACCGGCGGCGTCCGGCAGGACACCGGCGAGGTCCGCGCGAGCGACGGACGCGGGCGGCATACGACCACGGCGCGGGAACTCGTGCCGCTCGGGGACGGTGCCGTCCTGATGGACACGCCGGGGCTGCGCGGCTTCGCCCTCTGGGACGCGGAGGAGGGGCTGTCCCAGGTGTTCGGCGACATCGAGGAGCTCTTCGCCTCATGCCGGTTCCACGACTGCGCGCACGAGACCGAACCCGGGTGCGCGGTGCAGTCCGCCATCGCCGCCGGGGACCTGGAGGAACGACGCTGGCTGAGCTACCGGAAGATGGACCGCGAGCTCGCGAGCCTCCACCGGCGGCAGAACGTCGCGGAGCAGCGTCGTCAGGGGAAGGCGTTTCGTCGGACGGTCCGGGATGCAGTCCTGGCGAAGGACTACCGGAACCGTTTCCGGGAAGGGTGACGGGCACCTCGACGACGACGACGGCGGGGAGGCGGCCGGCGGAGGCTCCCTTCCTGCCCGACTCCATCGGTCTCGGCCCGGGCCTGCTGGGCGTGAACCCCGTCGGCCACCGCCACAGCGCCCACTCCCTCCTCTGGATCGTCGCCTTCATCACCGTCGCCTGGGTGGCCGGCCTCTGGACGATGGAGACCGAGCCGTTCGGAACCATCTATCCGAGCGCCGGGCTGCTCACCGTCCTGCTGGCGGCCTTCGCCGCCAAGGACCTGAAGATCATCCCGGACGGCCTGGAGAAGTCCCCGTGGCCGTCGGCCTCGCCGCGGGTGCGTGCGTCACCGCCTTCGCCCCTGAGGAGCAGTTCCGGTTCCCGTTGGCCATGGATATCGGCGTGATCGTTCACATCATCGACGACACAACGAGCACCGGCGGCTGCGACCTCTTCTACCCGTCCACCATCAAGCCGCCCAAGGCGATCGGTGCGCTCCCGGGCGTGAACCGGATGTGGAAGAAGAACGGCTACTTCGCCGTCCCCGTCCTCGCCAACGCCGGTTCCATCCGCGAGTGGTGCCTGCTCGTGCCCATCAGCCTCTACGCCATCGGTGGCGTCGGCTGGGCGATCACCGCCGTGGGTCGCTCAGGCCTGCGGACCATGCCGGACTGGTTTGGGACGCCCGTTGGAGCTCCCGCAGCGCACCTTTGCGACCATGTCCCGCATTGCCTCGTTCTTCGCCATGACCCTGGTCGCGCGGGGGGAGGCAGGTCATGTTCCCTCGTTGACAGCATTTGTAGGGAGCGTAGGCTCAAAACGCCTGACAGCACGTTCGATCGGCTTGGCCCACGGGACGCGATGGCGTCCGGATCGAGAAAGGTGCCCTTTCGTGGATATCCCAACTCCCTGGCCATCGCTCGACCCGTCCGCCGTCGGCGCTCTGAGTTCGGCCCTTCAGGGCCAGCTTTTCCACCCCGGCGAACACGGTTATGACGACGCCCGGAAGGTCTTCAACGCGATGATCGACCGCCGTCCCGCCCTTATCGTCCGCCCAGCCGACGCCGAAGATATCTGCCGTACGGTGAGCTTCGCACGGACAAACCATCTCCCCGTCTCCGCCAAGGGGGGCGGTCATAACGTAGCCGGGAGTGCCGTTATCGCCCGTGGGCTCATGCTGGATTGCTCAGGCATGAAGAAGATTCGGGTCGACGCCGAACGGCGCGTCGCCGTGGCCGGGGCCGGGGCGTTACTGGCCGACCTTGACCGCGCCACCCAGACAGGTGGCCTTGCCACGCCGCTGGGAGTGGTGTCGGTGACCGGCATCGCCGGCCTGACTCTGGGCGGCGGCATCGGCTGGCTCAACGGCAAGCACGGTCTCGCCTGCGACAACGTGCTCGCCGCCAATATTGTCACTTCGGACGGGGTGCTTCTGACGGTGAGCGCCGACGAGCACGCAGACCTCTTCTGGGCGATCCGGGGAGGCGGCGGCAACTTCGGCGTGGTCACTTCGTTCACCTATCGGCTGCATCCCGTCGGACCGGTCCTTGCCGGAGGATTCCTGTTCCCGGCGGAGCGCACGCGCGAGGTCCTGCGGTTCTACCCCGAATTCGCCGCCTCGTGTCCCGATGAACTCTCGATGTCAGCAAGTTTGGGGCGCGACGACTCGGGGCGCCCTGTTCTTGGCGTCGGCGTGTGCTGGAGCGGCGAGCACCGCGGGGCGGATTCGGCGCTCCGACCCCTGCGCGATCTCGGCCCGGCGGTGGACATAGTCGCACCAACCGACTATTGCGAACTGCAAAGCGCTCATGATGCGGGCTTTCCTCGGGGCCAGAACCACTATTGGAAATCGAGCTTCTTCACGGACTTCACCGACGACGCCATTGACATCCTGCTCCATTTCGCGGCCGAGCTGCCCTCACCGGCGAGCAGCATCGGTATGCAGCAGATGCACGGTGCGGCCGCGCGAGTCGACACCGCAGCCACGGCGTTCCCTCATCGCCGGTCGCAGATCGAACTCCTCATCCTGTCCCAGTGGGCCGACCCGGCTGAAACGGAGCGCAACGTCGGTTGGACCCGCGCGTTGTTCGAGGCGCTGCAGCCCTTCGCGGTGAGCGGGGTCTACGTCAACGATCTGGGCGATGAAGGTGAGGATCGGGTGAAGGCAGCCTACGGGGCGAATTACGACCGACTCAGCGCTGCCAAAGCCAAATACGACCCAACCAACCTCTTCCGCTCCAACCAGAACATCCGGCCGGCGCCGTAGCGGGGTAGTAGCGGGTTCCCCGATACCAGGACAAACGAAAACCGCGCCGCCACCGGGAGGGTTCCCAGTCGCGGCGCGGTTCTTTCGTCGGGCCCCCTGTCGGATTCGAACCGACGACCCCCGCTTTACAAGAGCGGTGCTCTGGCCAACTGAGCTAAGGAGGCGTGCTGACCGAGCCAGCGCGGCGCCGTCGTCATGGTCCTGGGTGGAGACTGCCGGGGGCGGCATGACGCCGAGCGCTCAATAAGGGTAGCCCAGCGCCGGCACCGCGTGAAATCAGCCACGCGTCCGGCAGCGCCCGACCGGATAGAGTCATTTCCGAGACCAACTACTTTTATGGAGCCCGCTGTGAGTGCTGCACAACCCTCGACCACACCAGGCGTCAAGGCGTCGTTCTCGGCGGACGGCCAGTACGGTGAGTTCGACTTCATCGTCGTCTCCAACCGGCTCGCGGTGGACCGCATCGTCGATGAGGACGGTGAGAGCTCGTGGCGGCGTTCGCCGGGCGGTCTCGTCACCGCGCTGGCGCCCGTGATGGCCAAGGCCGACGGCGCCTGGGTCGGCTGGCACGGCGCACCCGACGAGACGCTCGAGCCCTTCGACGAGGCGAACATGCGCCTCGTGCCCGTGCCGCTCAGTGCCGAGGAGGTGGAGCTGTATTACGAGGGGTTCTCGAACGCCACCCTCTGGCCGCTGTACCACGACGTCATCGCCTCCCCCGAGTTCCACCGCACCTGGTGGGACTCCTACCGGCGGGTCAACGAGCGCTTCGCGCGGGCGACGGCGTCCGTCGCGGCGGAGGGGGCCACGGTGTGGGTCCAGGACTACCAGCTGCAGCTCGTCCCCAAGATGCTGCGCGAGGCCCGCCCGGACCTGAAGATCGGCTTCTTCAACCACATCCCGTTCCCCCCGCTGGAGATCTACGCACAGCTGCCGTGGCGCCGGCAGGTCATCGAGGGACTCCTCGGCGCCGACCTCATCGGCTTCCAGCGCCCGAGCGACGCGAGCAACTTCCTGCGGTGCGTGCGCCGCTTCAAGGGCTACACCATCAAGGCCCAGCAGGTGCAGGTCCCGGCGGGCGCCGACGGCACACCGGGCTACGTGTCGCGGGCCGAGGCGTTCCCCATCTCCATCGACACCGCATCCATCACGGAACTCGCGCAGCGACCGGACGTCATCGAACGCTCGAAGGAGATCCGTCGTGAACTCGGCGACCCGGAGCACATCCTGCTCGGCGTCGACCGGCTCGACTACACCAAGGGCATCGGCCACCGCCTCAAGGCCTACGGGGAACTGCTGGAGGACGGCGCCATCACGGTGGAGGGTGCCGCCCTCATCCAGGTCGCCAGCCCCAGCCGCGAGCGGGTGGAGCAGTACCGCCTCCTGCGCGAGGACATCGAGGGGGCCGTGGGCCGCATCAACGGCACGCACGACACCATGAAGAACACGGCGATCCGCTACCTGCACCACAGTTACCCGGTCGAGGAGATGGTGGCGCTGTACCTGGCTGCGGACGTCATGCTCGTCACGGCCCTGCGGGACGGCATGAACCTCGTGGCCAAGGAGTACGTCGCCGCGCGGACCGGGAACACGGGCATGCTCGTCCTCAGCGAGTTCGCGGGCGCGGCGGACACCCTGCGCCAGGCGATCCTCGTCAACCCGCACGATATCGACGGGCTGAAGAGCGCCATCCTCACCGCGGTCACCATGCCGAAGCCCGAAGCCATGCGGCGCATGCGACTCATGCGCCGCCAGGTGGTCCACAACGACGTCGAGCGCTGGTCGCAGGCATTCCTCGCCGCTCTCCAGGCGGAAGGTCCCGGCAGTGGCGATTGAGCCGGCCCTGCGCGTTGCGCTGCAGGCCCTCGCCTCCACGCCGCACCTGCTCGTGGCCCTCGACTTCGACGGCACGCTCGCCCCGCTCGTCGAGCGGGCGGAGGATGCCCGCGCCCTCCCGGCGTCGGCCGCAGCAGTCCGGGTGCTGGCAGGACTGCCCCGCACGACGACGGCGCTCATCTCCGGACGGGCCCTCGACAGCCTGCGTGCCGTCGCGGACCCGCCGGCGGACACGATGCTGATCGGCAGCCACGGCGCCGAGACCTGGACCGGGCCGGACCGCGCCCCGCTGGCGCTGACACCGGACCAGTCCGACCTCCTGGCGCGTGCCGTCGCCGTCGTCGAACGTGTCGTCGCCGCGCACGCGGGGACGCGGATCGAGTTCAAGCCCGCCGGCGTCGTGCTCCACACGAGGACGGCCGCGGACGCCGTCGCCGACGCCGCCGTGGCAGCGGCCCGGACGGAGCTCGCCCTCCTGGACGGCGTGGGCATCACGGACGGCAAGCGCGTGCTCGAGATCTCGGTGGTCGAGGCCGACAAGGGCCAGGGACTGACGCTGCTGCGACAGGCCGCAGCAGCGACGGCGGTCTTCTTCGCGGGCGACGACGTCACGGACGAGCATGCCCAGCAGACCCTCGGCGCGGACGACGTCGGCATCAGGATCGGCCCCGGTGACACTGCGGCGTCCTTCTCCGTCGCCACCCCCGAGGCCTTCACGGAGGTGCTCGAGGAACTCGCGACGCTGCGCGCGGCAGGTGCACCCGGATAGGGAACGTGTCATACTCAGGAGGCGTGACCAACGTCACCGGTACTGCTGGCGGACCACGCGCAACAACTGAATACATTCCATTCACTACGGATCGTCGGGCACGTACCTGCCCGTGAAAAGGAACCAATTCCATGGCAACGGTAACGTTTGACCAGGCCACGCGCCTGTACCCGGGCACCGAGAAGCCCGCCGTCGACAAGCTCAACATCGACATCGCCGACGGCGAATTCCTCGTCCTCGTGGGGCCCTCCGGTTGCGGGAAGTCCACCTCCCTGCGCATGCTCGCGGGGCTGGAGGACGTCAACTCCGGACGCATCCTCATCGGCGACCGCGACGTCACCGACGTCCCCCCGAAGGATCGCGACATCGCGATGGTCTTCCAGAACTACGCGCTCTACCCGCACATGTCGGTGGCCGACAACATGGGCTTCGCGCTCAAGATCGCCGGCGTCTCGAAGGAGGAGCGCGCCGAGCGAGTCCGCGAAGCGGCGAAGCTCCTCGACCTCGAGGACTACCTCGACCGCAAGCCGAAGGCCCTCTCCGGTGGCCAGCGCCAGCGTGTCGCCATGGGTCGCGCGATCGTGCGTAACCCTCAGGTCTTCCTCATGGACGAGCCCCTGTCCAATTTGGACGCGAAGCTCCGTGTGCAGACGCGTACGCAGATCGCCTCGCTGACCCGCCGCCTCGGCGTCACGACGGTCTACGTCACGCACGACCAGGTCGAGGCCATGACCATGGGTGACCGCGTCGCCGTGCTCAAGGACGGCATCCTCCAGCAGGTGGATACCCCGCGCAACCTGTACGAGCGGCCCAAGAACGTCTTCGTCGCCGGCTTCATCGGCTCTCCGGCCATGAACCTCCTGGAACTGCCCGTCGCCGACGGCGGAGTCCTCTTCGGTGGCATCGTCTATCCCGTCCCGCGCACCGTCCTCGACGCCGCGGCCGGCAACACCGTGACGCTCGGCGTCCGCCCCGAGGACCTCGTCCTCGCGGCCGCGGGTGAGGGACTGCAGGTCGAGGTCGACGTCGTCGAGGAACTCGGCGCCGACGCCTACATCTACGGCCACACCACGCTGGACGGCAAGAACCACGACATGGTGGTTCGCGTCGACGGGCGCCGCCCGCCGATGAAGGGCGACAGTGTCTACGTGCGCCCCGAGCAGGGCCACGTGCACCTGTTCGACACCACGAACGGACTCCGCCTGGCCGAGACGATCTAGGTTCCTCGCGGATCACGCACGACGACGGCGGTGGTTTCGCCGGGCATCCTTCGGAGGCCCTGGGGAAGCCACCGCTGTCGTTTAACGGCCACTACGCTTGATGCAGGCTCATTTCCCGCCCAGACACGAAGGCAGCACCCATGACAGAGACCTCGAACGCGCAGTGGCATGACGAGCCGACGGATTACGGTCAGACCGGCAAGCTGCCGCGGGTACGTCCCGCGTCCTCCGAGGTCCCCAACCTGGGATCCCTCAACATCACCGCGGCAGCGACCGACCCGGAACTGCTCGACCTGCCGTGGCATATCGCTCTCGAGGAATGGCCCGCCAGTGCCCTCGCCGCCCTCCCCCGCGGCATCTCCCGGCACATCGTGCGTTTCGCGCACCTCGGCGGATCCGTGATCGCGGTCAAGGAGACCGGCGAGCACATCGCGCGCCACGAGTACCACATGCTCCGGAAGCTCCAGCGCCTCGACGTGCCCTGCGTCGAGCCCGTCGCCGTCATCTCCGGCCGGGCCACGCCCGAGGGCGAAGAACTCGATCCCGTCCTCGTCACCCGCCACCTCAAGTTCTCACTCCCGTACCGGGCGCTGTTCTCCCAGACCCTCCGCCGTGACACACTGACCCGCCTCATCGATGCGCAGGCGCTGCTCCTCGTGCGCCTGCACCTCGTCGGCTTCTACTGGGGCGACGTCTCCCTCTCCAACACCCTGTTCCGGCGCGATGCCGGGTCCTTCGCCGCGTATCTCGTGGACGCCGAGACGGGCGAGCTCTACCCCGAGCTGTCCACCGGCCAGCGCGAGTACGACCTCGAGATCGCCCGCGTCAACATCGCCGGCGAGCTGATGGACCTCGCGGAGGGTGGCCTCATCGAGGAGAAGGTGGATCCGCTCGCCACCAGCGAGCTGATCATGGACAGCTACCGACGCCTCTGGAGCGAGCTGACGGAGCAGGAATCGTTCGAACTCGGGGACCGGTGGCGTGTGGGAGCCCGCATCCGCCGGCTCAACGAGCTCGGCTTCGACGTCGAGGAGTACGCGATCAAGACGGCCGCCAACGGCACGCAGATCCAGCTCCAGCCCAAGGTCGTCGATGCAGGGCACCACAGCCGGAGACTCCTCCGCCTGACCGGCCTGGACGCGCAGGAGAACCAGGCCCGGCGCCTGCTCAACGACATGGACGCCTACCGGGCGGACAACAACCCCACGCTGGACGAGGAGTTCACGGCGCACCTCTGGGTGAACGAGGTCTTCGAGCCCATCGTCCGCGCCGTCCCCCGCGAACTGGGTGGGAAGCTCGAGCCCGCCGAAGTGGTCCACGAGGTGCTCGAGCACCGGTGGTACATGTCAGAGCGGGAGGACAGGAACGTGCCGATGGCCGAAGCCGTGCAGTCCTACCTCGACGACGAACTCCGTCACCGCCGTGACGAGGCGGAGATCATGCTGACGGCGGATGCGAAGACCATCGGCATCGACGAGGACTCCGAGCACAGGGACAACTAGGCCCTAAACGCGGAAGGACCGGCAGCCATCGGCTGCCGGTCCTCGTCTAGGGTGCTGTCACGGGCAGGTGGTCGTCGTGCCCTGGAACTCGACCTGGGTGCCACTGGGCACGCCCTGGCACAGCTCGGCCAATTCGGTGAACGCCGGGATCAAGGCGATGAGACCGATCAGAGCTATTGCTCCCAGGACCGTGAATACAGCGCCGATGATGATGCCTGCAAGGGCGAACCCGTTGCCCATCTTGGCCTTCCGGGATTTCACGAAGGCGATGATGCTGATGACGAGGCCGACCGGAGCGATCAGGATGGCAAGGATGAAGCCGACGATGCCGAGCGTCTTGCCGGGGTTCTCCGCCGTCTGGACCTGGTAGCCCTGCTGTCCGGGGTAGTTGCCGGCACCCTGTCCGTAGGGGCTCTGCTGCCCGTAGGGAGCCGAGCCCTGCTGCCCGTAGGGAGACGGAGCCTGCCCGTACTGCGGCTGGCTCTCGCCGTACTTCGGCTGATCCTGCTGCCCGTACTGCGGCTGATTCTCGCCGTACTTCGGCTGATCCTGCTGCCCGTACTGCGGCTGATTCTCGCCGTACTTCGGCTCGTTCTCCCCGTACTGCGGCTTGTCACGCTCACCGTAGGGCGGTCCGCCCTGCGATCCCGGATTGTTGTCAGACATGGTGCCCCCGAAAAGATGTAGTGGAATTGACGGAGATTTCCGACACTTTCCTGAACACTATCACCGGGCGCCGTTGCCCATCCGGCAGGGACAGCAACGATCAGGCGACGATGGCCTTGCCCGGATTCAGGATGCCCAGGGGGTCGAAGACCTCCTTGATGCGGGCCTGCAGGTCGAGGACCGCCGCCTGTTGCTCCCAGGCAAGCCATCTCCGCTTGAACTGTCCCACGCCGTGCTCGCCCGTGATCGTCCCGCCGAACTCCAGCGCGAGGCGCACCGACTCGTCGAGCGCCTCATCCAGCCGCACCGTGGATCGAGGACCCTCGCTACGCGCCACCCAGAAAGTGGGATGGAGATTGCCGTCACCGGCGTGGGCCACGACCTTCAGATGGACGGCATGCCTGTCCGCCATCACTTCGAGTGCCTGGACGTAGTCGACGAGCCGGGATTTCGGTACGGCGACGTCTTCGCCCACGCGGAACAGGTCATCCACGTCATCTCCCCGGCTGTGGCGCCTCAGGTCGACGAGCCGCTCGGCCTCCTCCGATCCCTCCTGGCTGACATCGGCACCCAGCCCGATCAGGACCCTCCGGATGGCTTCGGCCTCGGCCGCAGCACCGTAACCGTCCGTCCTGACCAGCAGGAGCGAACCGCCTCGCCGACGGAGCTCGGAACCGTGCACGCCGTCCAGTGCATCGAGGGTCCTCCCGTCGAGGAGTTCCAGGATCGAGGGTTGCACCCGGGCGCGACCGATGGCGAGGACACCGGCTGCTGCCCGGGGGAAGTCGTCGAAGAAGGCGGCCAGGGTGTGGACCTCCTGCGGCAGGTAACGGAGACGGACGGTCACCTGCACGACCACGCCGAGGGTTCCCTCCGACCCCGTCATCAGCGCCGTCAGATCGTACCCGGCAACTCCCTTGAACGTGCTGTGCCCCGTCGAGATGAGGGTGCCGTCCGCCAGGACCACCTTCAGCGCGAGAACGGAGTCGCGCGTCACCCCGTACTTCGCGCAGCGGAGACCCCCCGCATTGGTGGCGACGTTCCCCCCGATGGTGGACCACCGGTAGCTGGCGGGGTCCGGCGCGTACATCAGGCCGTGCTCCGCAGCAGCCGTGTCGAGGTCGGCGTTGATCACTCCGGGTTCGACGACGGCGGTTTCGTCGTCCGGGTTGATCGCGAGGATCCTGTCCATGAGCTCGAGCGAGAGGATCACACAGCCCTCCGTCGCATGGGCGCCACCGGACACCCCTGACCCTGCGCCCCGGCTCACCACCGGCACACGATGACGGGTTGCCCACTGCAGCACCACCTGCACGTCCTCCACGGTGCGGGCACGGATCACCGCGCCGGGGAGCGCTGGTTCGAGAACGGGACCACGATCCCGGGAGTACTCGTCCAGGTCCTCAGGGGCGGTCGACACGCGACCCGGGAGGGCGTTCCGGAGCTCATCGAGCGCTGGGTGGATCATCGGTTCCCGCCCATGAAGCGTCGGTAACGCGACAGCGCATCGGGCCAGAACGCGCGGTAGAAATCGTAGACGTCCTTCGGATCCCCGGCCGTCCACCCGCCGTGGGTGAGAGTGAGCGTGACGCGGGATTCAGCGGCTCCTTCTGCTCCTCCACCTGCTGCCATCTCGATACGCACCACCGTCGTCGACGCGGAACCGACATGCCGCCACGACAGCTGGAGCCACTCCCCGGGGCTGCTGTCGGTCACCTCGCCCCAGACGTTCTCGTCATCGCGAGCAGACGTCTCGACGAGGGCGTTGTCCTCGAGGTCGAAGAAGCTGTCCTCACCCCAGCGGCTCAGTTCATCGGCCGGCCACCACAGGTGGAGGTGCTGCGTCAGCCCTGCCCAGGCATGGTCCATGGATGCCGGGACGGTCACCGACGCATGAAGCTCCGGCCGCGCCTCCGGGAAGTCGGCCGCGGCGGACGGATGCGAGAACATACCACTCATGTCTCGACCCTACCGTTCCGCCGGGGCGGGCCGTGGCTCGGCACCGACGGGGGTGCCGGGACGGGCGAAGCGCAATCGAGGGTGCACGCGGAGTATTTTCGCGGGCACAGCATTTTTCCAAGGTCGACTGCAGAGAATCGGCCCTGCAGCGTCCACCTACGACACGGAGGCAAATGATGACGATCGAGGAGCTCGCGCCGGCCCGACGGGATGCGACCGACCTGATGCCCGGGGAGGCAGCCGACCGTCCCGACGGACTCAGCCGACGAGTGTTCGGCGTCCTGCTAGGCACGGGTGCCGTGGGTACCGCGGCGGGTTGGGGCGTCGTCGTCGCTTCCGGCGGCACCGAGGAGGTTCCGACGTCGTTCGGTTCCGTCCGGATCGCGGCCGCCGAGCGGCAGGCCCGGCTGGTGGGCGCCGGCGGCGCACACCCGAGTGCCCATTCGACGATGGGAGCCGCTCCGCCCGGGGCGCTGTCCCAACCCTTCAACCACACGTGGGGCGAACATCTGGCAATAAGGCTCGACGTGCGCAACACCTCGGAGAGTGACGTGCTGTTCGCGCCGGGACAGTTGCGCCTTCTCGTCAGCGAAACGACGACGGTGACCAACCGCGCTGCCGACGTCTCGAAGATCCTGTTGACCGCGAACTCACAGCACAGTCTGTGGATCAGCTTCCTGGTCCCGATCGGGGCCTCAGGCCTCGCGGCCCAGTTCACCGACCCGTGGGGCGGTCCGGCTCCGCTGGCGCTGGCCCTCCCCCGGATATCCCTTCGACCCGGCTCCCTGGAGGACGACCATGGCTGAACCCCTGCCCCCCGAAGTATTGGCCCGAGGGGACTTCCTCAGGTTCGGTGCAGCAGCAGGGCTGGGACTCGCGGCGCTGTCGATGGCTCAACCGGCGGCACCACCCCGACGTGTGGCACGGGCCCCGATACCACTGGCGCTCGCGCCGCTGCAGGGAGTGCTGGATCTCTACATCAACGAGGGCTACCTGAAGATGGTCGACGACACCCTCGTGTATCACCGCGGTTTCGGCAGCCGGCCCACCGATATCGGCGATCCGAGCCCGAGCCTGACCACGGAACCGACGGTGATCACCGCTGCGGGCGATGTGGTGCAGAGCCGCAGCTACCCCCTCGGCGCGCCCGTGCCTCCACGAGGCACACCGACGCCGGTCGGCCCGGATCCTGTGAACCCGGGCCAGTACTTCATCCGCCGCAACTACTGGGCAAGCTACTTCCCGCCGCGGACCGTCATCGCCGAGTCGGGGAGTACTGTCCGCCTGAGGGTGCAGAACCGGCTGGGGAAGCCCCACGTCCTGACGGTCTTCGGGGCGGGGCCCGACGGCGGTGACCTCACCTCCGGTTCCATCGCCCCCGATTCCGTGGCCCTCCTGGAGTTCGACTGCCCGCCGCCCGGGACGTACATCTTCGCCGACCCGACGAACGCGCCGGTCGAACGGGTGTTGGGCCTGTTCGGTGTGCTGGTGGTCATCGATCCCGACCACCGGTGGGAGATAGCGGAGGGCCGCGCATCCTTCGAGCGCCAGTGGGTGTGGATCTGCCACGCGGTGGAACCCCGGTGGGCGGCCATGGAGGCCTCGGGTCAGACCGTCGATCCAGTGCAGACCCGGGCGGTGCCGCGCTACTTCACGCTCAACGGTCGCAGCGGTTTCGAATCCCTCGGAATCACTTTCGACGACGAGTTGAACCTGGCCAGCGAGGAGGAGACCCTGATCTCCGGTTACCCGCGGCAACTCGACGTACGGCAGTTCGGCGAAGGGAGCGAACTCGGAACCCTCCGCGGGGGCCAACTCGTCCGGCTCGTCAATCCAGGAATCGCGTTCCATCAGATGCACTTCCACGGGAACCACATCTGGACCGTCGGCAAGAACAACATCGACTGGCCGCGGGGTGAGGGCTTCGTGGACGGTGACGGGCACGTGATCCTCCAGCAGTGGGAGGACGTCGTCGAACTGGAACCGATGAACCGCAAGGACTGCATCATTCCGATCAAGCGACCACCGGATGCGATCGACCCGGTCTGGTTCGCTCGCACCACGGATTGGGTCTATCCCATGCACTGCCATGCCGAGCCGTCCCAGACCGCCGCCGGCGGACTCTACCCCGGCGGCCTCGTTGCCCACTGGACGTTGAAGGGCCCCGACACGGGAGGTGCACGATGAGTATCTTCAGCCGCAGACGCATCGGCCCGCGCTCGGTCCGTGCCGTCGGAAAAACGCAGGAATCCGCCGAGCGCAAGCGGCAGGAGGAAGCACGCAAGCGTGCGGACGCCGAACGCCGTTCCGAGGATCGGGACCGCGCCGCACCGACGCGGAAGCCGAGTCCTACGCCGAAACCCACCACCCAGAAGCCCTCCCCGACTCCGCGCCCCACCACGGTCAAGCCGAGCCCGACGCCGACCGCGACACCCCCGCGCAGCCCGTCCCCCACACCGACCGCGACGGCCTCACCCACGGCAACTCCTTCGGTCACCTCCGCACCGCAGGTGCCACCCGTCGGCACGCCGGAGGAGATGCTGGAGCACCGGTTCCGGAGCCAGGTGGATTTCAGCTCGGACCAGCTGGAGGTGAGCAATCCGGTGACGGAATTCCGACAGACCCCGGCACTCGCGGTTCAGCTGGATGTGCACAAGCGGGAACTCAGGATGGACGACGGCGCTGTGTTCGAGATGTGGAGTTTCGAGGACCAGACCTACGAACGGGGTTTCCCCGGCCCCACCCTGAGGTTGCAGGAAGGCAAGGTCTTCCACGGCACCGTGCATCCGAGCATGGGTCCCCACACCATTCACTGGCACGGCATGGAACCCGATCCGCGCAACGACGGCGTGGGACACACCTCCTTCGAGGTCGACGGCCAGTACACCTACCAGTTCCAGCCGGAGCCCGGCCGTCCCGGGGACCCGAACAACGGGGCAGCCGGGACGTACTTCTACCACTGCCACGTCAACACGCCGCTGCATGCCCAGATGGGTATGTTTGGCCCGCTGGTGGTCGACCCGGTAGTGCATCCGGACTACCCGGTGAGCCCGGGGGCACGGCGCGCGTTCACGGACGGACCAGAGTACGACATCGACACGGAGGCCGTGGTTGCCCCATACAGTCTCGACCCCCGGTGGCACCGGATGGGCCATGCCGAGGGTCTGTCAGGGGAGGACGCCGGCCTCAACCGGTTCGAGCCGAAGCACTTCTACCTCCTGGGCGGGGAAATGGTGCGGCGGCCGAAGGGCAAGGAGCGCGTGTGGAGCCTGTCCCGCCTGCGAGCGAACGTCGAAGGGGGGCCCCGTAAGCCGACCCTGCTGAGGACGATCAACGCCAACTACCTCCCCAACCTGATGACCTTCACCGATGCGGAGGGAACCGAGGTGCGGATCGCCGAACTGATCTCGCACGACGGGCGACCGTATCGGGACACGTCCGCAGCGGGCGCACCGTCACCGAGCTCCCGGGACGCCGGCCACCCTCTGATCACCAGCCGGCTGGCCTACGGTGCGGCGGAGCGCTTCGACATGCTGCTCCACCCCCCGGCTCCCGGGCTGTACTACCTGAGGGTCGAGTGGCAGGACTGGATCACCGGGAACGTGCTCGGGACGCGCACCATACCGATCACTGCGTCCTGATTCCTCGACCGCGGCCCTCGTGGCCGTGGCCTTCGATTGACGGTGCTGGGTGGGTGGTTAACGTGGGAAGGCCCCGCACCTGGTGGTGTGGGGCCTTCCTGTAATGGTTGTCCGGCGGTGTCCTACTCTCCCACACTCTCTCGGGTGCAGTACCATCGGCGCTGTGGGTCTTAGCTTCCGGGTTCGGAATGGGACCGGGCGTTTCCCCCACGCTATGACCGCCGTAACCCTTGCTACCTGACGCGCCCGTGCCGTGCCCCCGGGTGCCCTGATGG